>JBIOUO010000025.1:0-5566 GCA_044867195.1 Ilumatobacteraceae bacterium | reverse complement strand
CGCGTGATGGCCGACCCGTCGATCTTGGTGACACTGCACTCGCTCGACGATCCGACGCTCGCCCCGACGGCGTGCTCCACGCTCTACGCGCTCGAGCCGGTGCCCAACCTCGACGGGCACGTCGACTGGTCGCGCCAGCGTGACGCGGCCGCGGCGCGGCTGCGCTCCCAGGTCGCTGCTGCCGGCTACCCCGTCGACGTCGTCACCGAGGAGGTCTACGACCCGCTCGACTGGGAGGCGATGGGCATGGAGCGCGGCACGCCGTTCGCCCTCGCCCACACGTTCCGCCAGACCGGCCCGTTCCGGCCGCGCAACGTGGACCGGCGGGTGCCCGGCCTGGTGTTCGTCGGCTCGTCGACGGTGCCCGGCGTCGGCGTGCCGATGGTCCTCGTCTCGGGCAAGCTGGCGGCGGCACGCGTCAAGGCCTTCGCCGACGCGCCGTGACGGCGACGCTGCAGGAGAGCTACGCCGAGTGCCGGCGCCTCACCAGGCGTCACGGCACGACGTACTACTGGTCGTCGGCGCTCCTGCCCTCCGTCACGCGCCACCACGTCCACGCCTTGTACGCGTTCTGCCGGTGTGCCGACGAGATCGTCGACCAGCTCGGCCCGGCGTCCACCGCGGCGCGCGCCGCCGAGCTGGCCGCGTTCGGCGACCGCTTCTTCGCCGACCTCGCGCGCGGCTCGTCGGACGACCTCGTGCTCAAGGCGGTGGTCCACACGGTCCGTGCGTTCGGGATCGATCCGGACGCGTTCCGGCGCTTCCTGCGCTCCATGACGATGGATCTCACCGTCGATCGTTACGAGACCTACCACGACCTGCGCGGCTACATGGACGGGTCGGCGGCGGTGATCGGCGAGATGATGCTGCCGATCCTCGAGCCGTCCGATTTGGCGGCGGCGCAACCACCCGCGCGCGCCCTCGGTGAGGCGTTCCAACTGACCAACTTCCTGCGCGACGTCGGCGAGGACCTCGACCGAGGTCGCCAGTACGTGCCTCAGGAGGATCTCCGGCGCTTCGCCGTCGACCTCACGACGCGGGCGTGCACACCGGCGTTTGCCGAGCTGATGCGCTTCGAGATCGACCGCGCCCGCACGCTCTATCGCGCCGCCGAGCTGGGCATCACGATGCTGCCGCCCCGGTCGGCGCAGTGCGTGGCCACCTCAGCTGACTTGTACGAGCGCATCCTGGACCGCATCGAGGCCCGGCGCTACGACGTGTTCGCCCGGCGGGCGAGGGTTCCGACCACCGTCAAGCTGGTCGTCGCCGCGCGACACTTGGGCTCCCGATGGAACACCTGATCGCCTCGTCGGCCGTCGGAACCGCGGCGGCGATGATCGGCTTCCCGCTGGCACGCCGGGGGAGCGACACCAGGCGAACGCTGTCGGAGCTCGTCGTCGGCGGCCTCGCTACGGCGACGACCATGAGTGCCGCCCGCCACTGGGGCGTCCGCCGGGCGCTCGCTGCCGCCGCCACCGTCGGCGGCGGTTCGCTCGCCGCCGAGCGCCTCGGCACCGCGACCGGTGTGCCGTTCGGCCGCTACCGCTACACCGGGCGCCTGCGGCCCTGCGCGGCGGGCGTGCCGCTGGTCGTGCCGGCGGCGTGGTGGTCGATGGCCGTCCCGGCGCGCGAGGTCGCCCATGGCGTGCTCGGCCGGCTGTCCACGCCATGGCGGAGGGCGTTGCTGGGCGCGGGCGCACTGGCGGCGTGGGACCTGTTCCTCGATCCGCAGATGACGGCGGAGGGGTACTGGACCTGGGAGCGCGGCGGCTGGTACCGGGGGATCCCGGGCACCAACACCGCCGGCTGGTTGCTCACTGGCACCGCCGCGATGGCGGTTCTCGAACGCCTGCTGCCCCCCGGCCGCGTCTCGCCGGTACTCGTGGCGCTGTACGGCGCGATGGCTGTCATGGAGACGCTCGGGTTCGCAGCATTCTTCGGCGACCGTCTCGTCGCCGCCGTCGGGGGCGCGGCGATGCTGCCGCTCGCGGCGATCGCCGTCCACCGGATGCGGCATGGCTGATCGGGCGGATGTGGTCGTCATCGGTGCCGGCGTCGGCGGGCTCGCCGTCGCCATCCGCCTCGCTGCCGGCGGCCGACGCGTCGTCGTGCTCGAGCGCAACGAGATCAGCGGCGGCAAGCTGGCCACCGTCCGCCATGGCGGGGCGACGTTCGACGTCGGTCCCTCGCTCCTCACGTTGCCCCACCTGTTCGACGAGCTGCTCCGGTCGGCCGGGACCACGCTCGCCGACGAGCTCGACCTGGTCCGCCTCGACCCGCAGCTGCGCTACCACTGGCCGGACGGTTCCACGCTCGTGGTGGCCGACGATCCCGCCGACACGGCAGAAGCCTTCGAGGCGTTCTGCCGCGCCGGCGCCGCGTGGCGCCGCTTCGACGCCCACGGGCGCCGGGTCTGGGAGGTGGCCGAGCGGACGTTCCTCGCCGGCCCGATCGACGGCCCGCTCGCCGCGCTCGCCCGGATGCGCTCGCCGCGTGACCTTGGTGCCATCGACCCGCTGCGCACGCTGCGCCGCTGCGCGGCGTCGTTCTTCGACGATCGTCGCCTCGTGCAGTGGGCCGGCCGCTACGCCACGTACTCGGGATCGTCGCCGTTCCGCGCCCCGGCCACGTTGAGCTGCATCCCGCACGTGGAATCGCGCTTCGGGTGCTGGTACCCGCGCGGTGGCCTCGACGCGATCCGCGCGGCGCTGCAACGAGTGGCGATCCGAGCCGGCGTCGAGGTCCGGACGTCGTCGGAGGTGACGCAGATCGCCACGTCAGGCGACCGTGTCAGCGGCGTCGAGACCGCCGACGGAGGTCGGGTCGATGGCACCACCGTCGTCGCCAACGCCGACGCCGAACACGTCTATCGGGACCTGCTCCCGGATGCCCGCGCGTTGCGCCGGCTGCGCCGGGCGCCGCGCTCGACGAGCGCGCTCGTCGTGATGGCGACGGTGCGCGGGAGCACACCCGGCGTCGGCCATCACAACGTGTGGTTCTCCACCGACGAGTGCACCGAGTTCGGTGACCTCGCAGCGGGGCGGATGGCAGCCGATCCCACGATCTACGGCTGCGTGTCGTGCAAGACCGATCCGACCCAGGCCATGGCCGGCATGGAGAACTGGTTCCTGCTCGTCAACGCCCCTGCGGGCGTGCGGCTCGACGGACCCAGCGAGGCTCGGCGAGTGTTCGACGTGCTCACGGCGCGTGGCATCGATCTCGGTCCACGCGTCGAGTGGCACGACGCGATCACGCCGCTGCAGCTGGCCGCCCGCACACGGGCGCCGGCGGGCGCGATCTATGGCACGTCGTCGGACGGCCGGCGAGCCGCGTTCCTGCGACCCGGCAACCGCGGCGCGCGGCTCGGCCTCTACCTCGTGGGCGGTTCGAGCCATCCCGGTGGCGGGCTGCCGATGGTCGTGACAAGTGCCCGGATCGTCGCCGACCTGATCGCCACGGAGCGCTCGTGACACCGGCCCGCGCGGCGATGCTCGGCGCCCGGGTGCTCGCCACGGCGGCGGTCGTCCGCAACCTCGCCCGCGCCCGGCACGAGCGGCCAGCGCTGTTCGCCGGGCTCTCGCCAGTCCCGCCGATCTCGGTCGTCGTGCCGGCGCGCGACGAGGCGGCCAGGATCGAGCCGCTGCTCGCGGCAATCGTCGATGCGCCCGGGGTCGTCGAGGTGGTCGTCGTCGACGACGAGTCGACGGATGGCACAGCGGCCGTCGCCCGCCGCGCCGGTGCCCGGGTCGTGGCCGGTACGCCGCCACCTGACCGCTGGGCCGGCAAGGCGTGGGCGCTGCAGCAGGGGCTCGACGCGGCCGCCGGCGAGTGGATCGTGGCACTCGACGCCGACACTCGACCGTCCCCTCACCTGCCGAGCGCGCTGGTGCGCCGAGCCATCGAGGAGGGGTTCGAGCTGCTGACGGTCGCCGGCAGGTTCGAGTGCCCGACGGTGGGCCTGCGCTGGCTGCACCCGGCGCTGCTGACGACGCTGGTCTACCGCAGCGCGCCCCCCGGTGCGGTGGACCAAGGGCCTGTGCACCGCAGGATGGGCAACGGCCAGTGCCTCGTCGCGCGCCGCTCCGATCTCGTCGCGCGCGGCGGCTTCCGGGCGGTCGCCCACCACGTCGTCGAGGACGTGGCCCTCGTGCGCGCGATGGCGACTGCCGGCGCCGACGTCGGCTTCCTCGAAGCCGTTGATCTGCTCACCGTACGGATGTACGAGTCGGCGCCGGAGGCATGGCTGCACTGGGGGCGGTCACTCGCTCTCCCCGGCGTCGAGTCGCGAGCACGGCGCGTCGCCGTGCTGGGCATGCTGGTGCTGGCCCAGGTCGCCCCGCCGGCGCGACTGGCATCCCGGCGTGGCGACGTGCTCGACGCTGCGCTGGTCGCAGTGCGCTTCGGCACGCTCGCCGGGACGGCCCCCGCATACGTCAGGCGCGGTGCCGCCTACTGGCTGTCGCCGGCTGCAGATGTGCTCGCCGTGGCCGCCCTGGCGTGGTCGACGTTCTCGCCGCCGCGGCCGTGGCGCGGCCGGCGCCCGCCCGGTCGGCGCGCCATCACGTCGACGCTCCCGCCAGGACCTGGGCGACGTGGTCGGCGATGAACTGCGCCAGCACGATGGCCCCGGCGGGTGTGACGTGCAGCCGGTCGGGGTTCGTCCACTCCGGGTGCGGGTCGCTGTAGGCCGCCCAGTCGGCGATCACGAGGTACCCGCCGTGCTGCTCGGCGCGCTGGGCGAGGATGGCGTTCTTGTCCGCTGCGCCGTGCACGGTCAACCAGATCACCGTGCCGATGCCCTGCGCCCGCGCCTCGGCCACGACGGCGTCGATCCCCTCGCCGAAGCGGCTCGCCGGATCGTTGGCCCCGACCATCAGCACGAGGACCGCGCCCAGCCGCCCGCTCAGGCGGTGCATGACGCCGAGGACGTTCTCCGGCGTGTACCCGTCGGCGCCGTGGCAGGACAGGGTGATCGTGCGCCGGCACGACTCCGCGTCGTACGTGTAGTTCCACTGCCGCAGCGGGGCGTAGGCGCCGCTCCAGCGGATCGCCGCCATCGTCGAGTCACCGATCAGGCCGACCCGCGGCGCGTCGGCCCCGGCGCCGTCGTACGTGATGGTGTAGGTCCCTGATGCCGGCGCCGGTGCCGGGGTGGGGACCGGCACCGCGCACGACGGGACGATGGCCAGCCCGATCGCCGCGGCGGCCCACCGGAAGATGCGTGCGGTCGAAGGCATCAGGTCTCCGATCGGTTCAGCGTTCGCGCCGGCCCTCGCTCGTCTGCCAGCACGTATGTCGAATTCGTGAACCCAAGTCTCCCGGAAGGTTGAAGCGCGGTGAGATCGGGGGGTCAGGTGTGTTCATCTCGTGACCAGCGCGGCCGAGGGTTCGTATCTGGGGGAATCGTCCCGGAATCCGAGACGATTCCCGCCCAGAAGCCCATCTGGGGCGACGGCCCGGATCGATGGTCAACGTGAACCACGATCCGGGCCGAGGACTATCGCAGCTTGGTGCCGCACTCGGCCCACGCATTCGTCATGTTCCGAGGGATCGCCTCGAATCGAGC
>JBIOUO010000024.1:0-6326 GCA_044867195.1 Ilumatobacteraceae bacterium | reverse complement strand
GCGGTTGGCGCGACCGACGTCGATTCGCCGTCGCTCACGTACTCGTGGTCGCCGGCGGCGGGGCTGGACGACGCCACGCTTGCCAACCCGACCTACACGCCGGTGGACAACGGCTCCAGTGCCTTCGGCGTGACCGTCTGCGACGACGGCCTGCCACAGGGCTGCACGACGCTGGCGAACGCCGCCGTCGTCAACGCCTCCAACGTCGCACCGGCGGTGACCGCCGCCGCCGACACGACGGGGCGGGTCGGGACCTCCGTGGCACTGTCCCCGATCGCCACCTACCTCGACCCCGGTTCGGCCGACACCCACACGGCGTCGATCGACTGGGGTGACGGGCGCGCCGATTCGCCGGTGCCGGCGAGCGGCGGCACGTTGGCCGGGACGCACACCTACACCGCCGCCGGCACATTCACGGTGAACGTGTGCGTCACCGACGACGACGGCGCCACGGCGTGCGACACGCTCTCGGTCGCCGTCCAGGCGGCGGGGCCGATGGTGTCGCTCGGCGATGCCCGGGTCACCGAGCCCGACAGCGGCACGGTCAACGTGGCGGTGCCCGTCACGTTGAGCGCGGCGCCGGCGAGAAGCGTCTCGATCACCGTGGCGACGGCCGACGGGACGGCGCTGGCGGGCAGCGACTACACGGCCAAAAGGGCGTCGGTGTCGTTCACGCCGACCGGCGCGCTCACCAAGACGGTGACCGTCGCCGTGCGTGGCGACCTGCTGGCCGAGCCGGACGAGACGTTCGATCTGCGCGTCGTCGAACCCGCCGTGGTCGGCGTGGCCGACGGGGTCGGCACCATGACGATCGTCAACAACGACGTGTGCACCGTGCTCGGGACGGCGGGCAGCGACGTGCTCAACGGCACGCCGGGCGACGACATCATCTGCGCCCTCGCCGGTGACGACGTGATCAACGGCGGCGGCGGCAACGACGACATCCGGGGCGCCGGCGGGATCGACACCGTCACCTACGAGACGGCGCCGGCTGGGGTCACAGTGAACCTCGCCACGGGCGTCGCCACCGATCGCGGCAACCAGGTCCTGTCCGGCATCGAGCAGGTCTACGGCTCGCCACTCGACGACACGCTCACGGGCGGGACCGGCAACGACCTGCTCGTCGGGCTGGCGGGCGCCGACACCATCGTCGGCGGTGCCGGGGCGGACGAGCTCGACGGCGGCGACGGCGCCGACGTGATCAGCGGTGGCGACGGCAACGATCTCATCTTCGGTGGCGAGGGCAACGACCGCCTCGCCGGCGAGGCGGGCGGGGACCGCCTCGACGGTGAGGGCGGCGACGACTCGCTCGACGGCGGTGACGCCAACGACGTGCTGCGTGGTGGAGCCGGTGCCGACTTGATGCTCGGCGGGCTCGGCACCGACCGCATCGACGGCCAATCCGGCGACGACACCGCCGACGCCGGTGACGGCAACGACGCGGTGTCCGGCGGCGACGGCGCCGACCGGCTCGACGGCGGGCTCGGCGCCGACGACATCTCAGGCGGCGCCGGCGCCGACGTCATCCGCGGCGGTGACGGCGGTGACACCCTCCAGGGCGACGAGGGTGACGACTCGGTGAGCGGCGGTGCCGGCTACGACTACCTCACCGGCGACGACGGCAACGACATCCTGGCCGGCGAGGACGGCAACGACCGGCTCAACGGCGGCCCCGGCACCAACACGCTCGACGGCGGGGCGGGAACCGACAGCTGCCGGGCCGGCAGCGCCACTGCGTGCGAGCGCCCGTAGCGGAGCGGCGCCGGGCGGATCCGAGTTGTCAGCCGTTTCGTGCCCGATCGGGCAGGTTCCGGCTGACAACTCGGGGGCTATCCGTGCGGGACCACGACGGCGCGGGCGTCGAGCTCGCCGTCGCGCAGGCGCCGGTAGGCCTCGAGGGCGTCGTCCAGCGAGAACCGCTCGACATCGGGCGTGATCGAACCGGCCCGGTACAGCTCGACGACCTCGTGCAGCTCCTCGATCGTTCCCCAGTACGAGTTGGTGATCGTCGCTTCGTAGGGGTTCGTGAAGAACGACCACTGCGCGGTCCCGCCGGCGATCCCGACGATCTGCATCGCACCACGCTGGGCGATCGTGGCCTGGGCGAGGGCGATCGTCGGGTTGGCTCCGACGAAGTCGAACGCCGCGTCGACGCCGCGTCCTGCGGTCAGCTCCCGGATCTCGTCGGCTTGATCGGAGCCGCCCTCCACCGTGACGGCACCGAACTCGCGGGCCCGCGCCATGGCCTCGGGCTTCAGATCTGTTGCGATCACCTGCGCTCCGGTGATCGCCCGCAGGATCTGCACGGCGACCAGACCGAGGCCGCCGAGGCCGATGACCAAGGCGCTCTTCCGCGCGCCCATCAGGCGTGGCAGGGCGAGGACGATGGCGTGGTAGGGCGTCAGGCCAGCGTCCGCCAAGGGCGCGGCCGCCACCGGATCGGCGTCGCCGAGCGGGACGATGTTGCGCACGGGCACCGCCATGTACTCCGCCATGCCCCCGTGGCGACCGAGGCCGGTGGCGAGGTAGCCGACATCGCCTGGGCTCTCGCAATAGGTGTCCTGGCCCCGCGAGCACGCCTTGCAGTGCCCGCATCCGATCGGGCCGTAGACCAGATACGGGGCGCCGACCTCGAGCCCGCGCACGCCTGGACCAAGCGCCTCGATCCATCCCGAGCTCTCGTGACCGAGCACGAACGGTGGTGTCATCAGCCCGTTCTGCGGATCGGATTCGAACTCGTCGAACAGGGCCACGTCGGAGTGGCACGCACCCGCCCCGGCCACCTTGAGCAAGACCTCGCCTGAGCCGGGCT
This sequence comes from Ilumatobacteraceae bacterium, assembly GCA_044867195.1. Classification (GTDB taxonomy): domain Bacteria; phylum Actinomycetota; class Acidimicrobiia; order Acidimicrobiales; family Ilumatobacteraceae; genus JALZMG01. The sequence goes on along the minus strand of JBIOUO010000024.1, from coordinate 3,514 downwards.
CGGGTACATCGATCTGCTCGATCGTCGGGAACGTCTTCCAGTCACTGAACATCACCGCGCGCATGTTCGCTCGCTTTCGCTCGGCGGACCCCATGAGGTCTGCGACGTTGATCTGCGGGGCGCCAGTCCACCACACCTCGACGAGTGCCGTGAACGCCCGCATTCTGGGTGGCGAGAGTCTCGGAATCGAGACTGTGGCGCCCCAGAAGGCGCGATGAGACCAGGGCCACCCAGTTGGACGTCGGCGCGACGGGCGGGTGTGTGAGCGCGACGGCGCGCGTCAGTGCCCGGCGTTGCTGACGTCGATCCAGGCGAACCGCTTGGTCAGATCGGACAGCTCCACCCAGAACTCCCCGCCGGTCGTCTCGTGGAGCTTCTCGGTGTCCGGGGTCGTTGCGCCCTTCTTCACCTTGAGCGAGCTGGTGCGCCAGTCGAGCGCCTCGTACTGCCGTCCGTACCGGCTCCACGGGTTGCGCAGCAGGACCCACAGCAGTTCGTTCGGCTTGAGCGCGGAGATGTCCTTCGCCGGTCGGACGCTGAGGACCGCGTAGGCGTGACCGCCGGCGATGCCCTTGGACTTCTTCTCCCCCCCGCTGTCGCCTGTGCCGCCGACCACCCGGCCGGCCTCGGGTTTGGTGCTCACGGAGATGTAGCCGCCCGCGGAGAGGGCGTTGCGGATCTTGGTGAACAGCTCCAGCTGGTTCGTCGTGTACTTCCCCGTGCCGCGCTTGCCCGGATAGAGCTGGTTGGCCCTCAGCCAGCTGAGCAGTGTGGACGAGAGCCCGAGGTCCAGCCCGAATTGCTCGAACAGCGTGGCGAACGTCTCGAGGCGGATCTCCCCCTTCTTGTACGCGGTGCCCTTGCTCACGATCTTGCGCACCTCGTCGTCGACGCTGACCTTGGACGCGAACGTCATCCAGGCGTCGACCTTGCCGGCATCACCGAAGATCGAGAACGACATGAGGCCTTGATAAGCCTGCTTCTTGTCCGCCGCCGACTGGGCTCGCTCGTAGTCGGCGATCTCCGCCGCGCTCCACGGCAGGCGGAAGACGTGCCGGGGCAGGAGTGCGGGATTGGCGCCCACGCCGGTCTGCATCGCCTCGAACGACTGCTCGGCGGGGCGACCGAGGAGGTGCTCCATCGCCAGGCTGGCGAATCCGGTGGCGATGTCCCCATACGCGCCTGTCGCGCCGAGGGATGAGGTCCCCAACGCGTTCATGCCGGCGGCGGCGTAGGCCTTCTCGACCATCTGCACCCACAGCGCCTCCTTGGCGTACGTGTACGCCGAGCGCTCACCCGTCTTCTTGCCGTGCTCGAGCACCTCGTACTTCGTCTTGACGACGGATTTGCGCACACGCACGAAGCGAGGAGTGAACCTCGGCACGGTCCCACTGCGATCGACGTCGTAGAGCCGGACCACGACGGTGTTGCCGGCGTCGGCCATCATGTCGACGATGGCCTTTGGCTTGGAGTGGGCGATCGAGATCAGCGCGGCGAGCAGGTAGCAGTCGCCGATCGCCCCCTGGTTGACGTCACTGACCGTGGGTGCACGCTGGAACAGGGGCATCGCTGCCGGGAGGGCGACGTACTCCTTGCCGAGCTCGACGAGCTCCCGTTCCGGCTTTCCTTGGTTCTTGGCCGGGAACGGGGTCAGCTTCGGCGTCACGTCGACGCGCACGCCGAGCAGCGGCAGCCATCCGGTGAGGCTGCCCTGCTCGGCCGTTTCGGCTGTGACGAGGACCGAGCCTTCGGTGAGGTGGACAGCGAGGACCTTGCACTTGGTACCACCGGGAACGTTCAGGCCGGACGAGCGGGTGAGGAGACGGTCGTAGAACAGGATGGCGTCGCCGTCGACCTGACCCTCGCCGGCATCCTTCCTTGTGATCTGCGGGTCGGCGACCACGTCGGGTGGCACATTGGCGATGTCGAGCGCCCCGCGACCGCTGTCGAGCTCGAACCGCTCGTCGTCGATGATCGCGCCGAGCGGGCCGTTGATGCTCAGCTCGTCGCTGCGTGCCTTGTCCTGCGCCGTGGTCCTGCCGGTGAGGAGCCGCTGGTAGTACTCGTCTCGCCACACGTTGGCGCGCCGCTTGACCCCGGTGAGGATCTGAGACCGGCGCTGGTCGTCGTGCTTGAGCGTCCCGTACAGGCGGACGGCCTCGATCAGCTGCGACCACGCGTCGACACCCCCGAGCGCCGGCGCCGTGTCGGGGTTCGCGGCGATCACCTTGTGCCGGGCGGCGAAGCGCGACGGCAGGCGGCGAACGGTCGCTACGTCAGGTGCCCGACGGATGTCGCCCCGCTGCTGGACGACGTGAGCGAGCTCGTGGGCGAGGGTGTGTAGCCCGTCGGCGCGGCCCGGCTGGTACTCGCCGGGGGCGAAGTGAATGTCGTTGCCGAGCGTGAACGCGCGCGCCCCGAGCGGAGCCGCCTCGGCACTGTCGACGTGGATCCGCACGTCGTCGAACGAGTTGCCGAATGCAGCTTCCATGCGTCGACGCGTGGGCGCCTCGAGCGGGCGGCCGTCGGCGCGCCGGATGCGACTCGCCAGCGCCGGGTCCACGTCGCCGCCAGCCGAGCCGATCGCCGGCGCGACGGCAGGGCTGGCATCGTCACGGCGCAGGATCCGGGTCGGCCCGGACGTCGTTGCCAGCTGCCAGTCGAGCGGCAGATCGGCACTCGGCGGCAGAGCTGGCTCGGGCCGACGAACGGCGCGTGCTCGGGAACGACGGGCTGCGGAGCGCGCCTCCCCCGTGGCCGGCCGCGCCGGCCGGTGCGACGGCTGCCGCTGATCCCACGCACGTCTCGGCATGACAACTCCCTCTGCCGTGCCTGGACGACGAAGCCTACATGAGCGTCGCCCTGCGACGATCTGTGGATCGAGGGTGAGGGCAATCAGTCCCGCGGCTGCGCGTGGGCGCCTACGATCGCCGTCACGGTCTTCCGATCGAGGCCGGAAACCCCCGCCAGTTGGCGCAATGAGGCGCCCGCTCGATGGGCGACTCGGATCATGTCGTCACGGATCTGCGCCTCCTTCGTGGCTCGTTCTGCGCTCAGGCCGACAACAGCGAGGGCGGCACCGATCTCGCCTGCATCAGCACCGCGGTACTTCTCCATCGCCGCAATCGCAGACGAGACCTGTCCTTCGGTGTAACTCATGGCACCTCCCGGAGGGCGACGGCGAGCTTGTCTCGAATGGTCATCAGCAACGGGACTCGAGGGGACACCTCGCCCCCGGATTCGGCGTCGTTGAGGTGCGCCAACGTCATCGCGAGCAATTCAAGAGCCTCGACCCGTTCGAGGTCGACGCTGACCATCGGTCCGATAGTAGCCGCTGATGGTCCCACCCGGACCATCAGCGGCCTGGGCTCGCCCCACCTCTCGACAGGCAGAGGCCGCCGTTCGGTGGCCGCCAGGGGTGTGCGCCCTCGCGTCTACGCTCCGGCGCGATGCAGGTCGAGATCGCCGCCGGTCCGGCGTTCGCGTTCGCCACGCTGTCGCTCGCCCCGGGCGC
>JBIOUO010000023.1:0-6327 GCA_044867195.1 Ilumatobacteraceae bacterium | reverse complement strand
CGTCGCCGCGGCGCGGCGCGTCGCGCAGCGCCGCGACATCGACGAGCAACGCCTTCGCCGTCGCCTCCTGGACGTTCATCACGGAGCGGATCACGGCCGGGATCTTCTCCTCGATGTTGTGGCACTGATCGAGCATGAAGACGACACCGCTCGACGGGTCGAGCGCCCCGGCGGTGACGATCTCGTGCATGATCCGGAACAGCTGGAACGGATCGGCGGCACCGACCATCAGGTCGTCGTCGGCGTAGAACCGCGAGTTGAAGTCGAACCCGCCCAACTTGCCCAGCCGCACCAGCGTCATCACGATGAACTCGATGTTCGTCCCCGGCGCATGGTGCCCGGTGTCGAGGATCACCTTCGCCCGCTCACCAAGGGCGAGGCAATGGGCGAACGCCGTGCCCCAGTCCGGGACGTCGGTGGCGTAGAACGCGGGCTCGAAGAACTTGTACTCGAGCAACATCCGCTGGTGCTCGCCGAGCCGCTGATAGGTCTCGGCGAGGGCGTCGGCGAGGCGTAGCTGGCGATCGCGCAGCGAGTCCTGGCCGGGATAGTTGGTCCCGTCGGCGAACCACAGCTTGAGGTCCTGCGAGCCGGTCTCGTCCATGATGTCGATGCACTCGAGGAGGTGGGCGATCGCTTTGCGGCGCACGGCCGAATCGGGGTTGGCGACGCTGCCCAGGCGGTAGTCGTCATCCTGGAACACGTTGGCGTTGATGGCCCCGATGCTCACACCGTGATCGCCGGCGTGAGCGGCGAGCTTGCCGTAATCATCGACCTTGTCCCACGGAATGTGCAGCGCAACGGAGGGGGCGGCGCCGGTGTGGGCGTGCACACGTGACGCGTCGAGGATCTTCTCGTACGGGTCTCGCGGCACGCCGGGCTGGGCGAACACCTTGAACCGGGTGCCGGAGTTGCCGAAGGCCCACGACGGCAGCTCGATCTGCAGCTGGTCGAGCCCGGCGGCGACGGTGGGTGAGACGGTCATGATGCGGTTGCCCCCTGCGGCGATCTGCTGCCGGCACCCTCGCCCTCGGACGCCGGGGTGCTTGAATCGTTTCACACGATACGGTACGCTCGCCTTCGTTGCAAGCACTTCCTGACGCCGTTGCGTCCGGCGAGCGACACTGCCGGTGATGCCCCGAGGGTCACCGCGCCGAAGCTCGCTCCCGGCTGAACAAGCACCCGGGATCAAGGACGTTGCCACCTTGGCCGGCGTGTCCGTCGGCACGGCGTCCAACGTGCTCAACCGCCCGCATGTGGTCCGCCCCGAGACGCGGGCGCGGGTCGAGGCGGCGATCGCCGAGCTCGGCTTCGTCCCCAACCAGCCGGCACGCCAGCTGCGGTCGGGGAGCAGCACGACGATCGCCTACGTCGTGCTCGACGCGCGGAACCCGTTCTTCACCGACGTCGCGCGGGGGATCGAGGAGGTCGCCAGCGCCGAGAACCTGACGCTCTTCCTCTGCAACTCCGACCTCGACCCGCGTCGCGAGGCGCAGTACCTCGACCAGCTGCTGATGCAGCGCGTGCGAGGCGTGCTGATCACGGCCGTTGACTACAACGACGCACGCCTCCGCCAGCTGCCATCGAAAGGTGTTCCCGTGGTGTTCGTCGACCGCACCGCTGATGCCGCTGGGTCCGACTGGTGCAGCGTCGGCGTCCGCGACGTCGAAGGCGGGCAGCTGGCGGTCACCCACCTCATCGAGCTGGGGCACACGAAGATCGCGTTCGCCGGTGGCCCGCACACGACGCCACAGGTCGCCGACCGGCTCGCCGGCGCGCGACGAGCGATGCACGACGCGGGCCTCGGCGACGAGCTGCTCACGGTGCTCACGACCACCGCCCTCAACGTCGACGAAGGTCGACGAGTCAGCCAGCGCATCCTCGGGCTGCCCGCGCGCCGGCGCCCGACGGCGGTGTTCTGCGCCAACGACCTGGTCGCCCTCGGGGCCCTCCAGCACCTCATCCAGAACGGGGTCTCAGTTCCCGAGCGGATGTCGCTGGTGGGCTACGACGACATCGAGTTCGCCGCCGCCGCTGCCGTCGCCATGACCTCGGTGAACCAGCCTCGCCACCAGATCGGTGTCACCGCGGCGAGGCTGCTGCTCGAGGAGTCCGCGGACCCGCACGGTCACGACCACCGTCACGTCGAGTTCACCCCGGAGCTGGTCGTCCGGGCCTCGACTGGCGGACCCTGGCAGAGCCGGCGCTGACCAGCGCCGGCGACACGGAAGACGGGGCGGGGGTCGTTGGGCGTCCCGCGCGGATGGATCCACAGCTGGCGCCTCAACGCGCCCACGTCGTTCCTGGCGATCTCCTCGCCGACCCGGTCGGTCAGCCCATCAAGGCGGACGGTGCCGTCGAGGGGTGAGGCAGCTCGGCAATTAGGGGGACGTCACGCCGGCTGCTCAGAGTAAGCTCGCCGACGGCCGCGACCGTCGGTTCGGGCAGAACCACGGCGTTACGACCATGAGCTTGGAGGGAGCGCCAACATGAAGACGTGCTTTGTCATTATGCCAATACGCCAGCCGGGTACTCCGGAGTACGAGCACTTCAGAACGATCCGCGACACCGTCATAGAACCAGCATTGGTGGGTTTAGCCTACAATGTTGTGCGCGCGGATGACATTAGTCGTTCGGGAGCCGTGACGGCGGACATCGTAGAACTGATAGGAAATGCCGAACTGGTTGTTGCAGATCTCACTGATCTCAACCCGAACGTGTTCTACGAACTCGGAGCGCGCCACGCTCTACGCAAGAACGGCACGATCATGTTGGTCGACGAAACCCGCTCCGATATCCCATTCGATCTTCAACAGTACCGCACGATAAAGTATCAACCGACCCTCGCCGGGGCCGAATTCGTGCGCCGCCGACTTGCCGACTACGCAAATTCTGTTTCGCCTGACGGGGCGGCTGACAACCCGATCCATACCTTCATACCAACTCTACCTCACGACGTTGTCGCGCAAGCTTCTGGTACCGAAGAAGGCCATCTGCGAGCCCAATTGGAGGAAGCTCGCATCAAGGTGCAACGCTATGAGACAGAGTTCGGAGCGCTTGACTCGTCAGCCACTTCAATTTCGTCAGTTGTCGAAAAGCTATCCCAAGACGCTCGTGGTGCTCTGCTTCCTACAGACCTGATCAATTCCGCACGCGTAGCGTTTGAGCGGAGGGATGTACGTGCCTTCTTGGAGGTGGCCAAAGGGCTAGTGCAGTCAGGGATGCGCCATCTGACCACCCTACAATTTGCAGAGATGGCAACTTGGGCTGGGAATCTCGGGTTGGACGATCTTCGAACGGCGCTCTTTGAGGAGGGCACGAAGGCGCATCCTGACGACGAAGCCTTCGAGAAGGTCATGCTCCAGACGATGGCACACTCCACGGACGCAGCCGCCCGAAGAATGGCGCGCGAGAGGTACCAAGCCATGCTTGGCGTCGTTGAGACGGAAGCCGGTGAGTGGCGGCTTCCAGATTACCTCAAGCAGGCCGATCGGTTTACGATCGCCGTAATGTTGGATGCCTTTCACCGAGACAACCTGCACCTCGCGGCACTAGAAATTGCTAAGCAAATGGCAGTTCAATATCCGACGTGCGACGTTTCATTGCGCAACTATGCGCGCGCGCTGGAGAATGTCGGGCGCCATGATGATTCCTTTGTTGTGTATCGCGCGGCTCTTGCTCGAAGCGCCCCGGGCAGCGCGACCAACGCGAGCTGGCTTGGCAATTCGTACGCACGAGATGGTAGAGCGGTTGACGCCGCGGAGCTCTACGCTGCCGCGGCGGTGTTGGACCCGGACGACGGGGAGCACTTCCTTGATCTGGCGCTGGCCATCAAGGATGCTATTCAGGACGGGGCGGCACCTGACTTGCCGTTCTTGGCACCTTCTGTCGAGGAGGCGAAGAGGCGGTTGCCGGCGGACTTGTCAATGGATACGGTCGACCAACTCGGGCTCTGTGCCTTCTCTTGCCCGCAACTGGATATGGCTGATGTTCAACAGGCGGCTCAACTATACGATCCGGTTACGGTGAGCGCACTAACCATCCGTCGTCAAGAGCAAGAGAATCAGATCAGTCGGGACGAGCGTGCGGCCCTGGCTCGAATGTGCTACGACGCCTTGAGCTCAGAGACAACAACCTCGACCGACGAGGCAGTTGCTGCCGTGGAAAAGCTCCTCCTCGGCACCTAATTCATACGCAAATGCTCGCGTGAATCTCGGGCGAGTCACCGCAGCTCGACTCCTGCTCGAGGAGTCCGCGGACCCGCACGGTCACGACCACCGTCACGTCGAGTTCACCCGGAGCTGGTCGTCCGGGGGGTCCGCCGCCCGGCCCCCGGGTGCCAAACAGTGATTCCCGACGCCCGATCCAACGAGGAACCGACTGGCCGGTTCAGAATGTGATCACCAGCCGACCGCGGGTGCCGCCTGCTTCGAGCACCCGATGGGCCTCGCCGGCCTGCTCGGCCGGGAAGGTGCGCGCGACACGAAGGGTGACCTTGCCGTCCTCCACCAACTGACGGAGGGCGTCGAGCTTCTCCTGTTCCGTCGCGTACTGCGCGACCCACACCTGGTGAACCGCGATGTCCCGCTCCGTGTCACCCTGCCATGGGCGCACCGCCGCGAGGCCGCCCCCGTCCTTGATCGCAGGCAGCACCAGCGTGCCCTGGACCGACCCGTCGGCGAGCCCGTCGACGCCGCCGGGCGCGTGCTCGCCGATCCGGGTCGCGACGTCGTCTCCACGGGGCACGACGACGTCGGCGCCAAGGCTGCGCACGAGCTCGTCGTCCCGCTCGGAGGCGTCGGCGATCACCCGCAGCCCGTCGGCTTTGGCCAGCTGGACCGTGTAGCCGCCGAAGCTGCCGGCGGCACCCGTCACGGCCAACGTCTGGCCCGGCCGGAGCGCCAGCATGTCAAGGGCCAGCCGAGCCGTCAGACCGTTCATCGGCAGCGTCGCCGCCTCCGCCAGCGTGGCGCCGCGGGGCACCCGGGCGGCGGATCGCTCGGGCACGACGATCCGTTCTGCGTACGCACCCCCGCGTGGGCCCGTCGGCAGCACGATGGCCATCACCTCGTCGCCCGGCGTCAACGACGTCACGCCGTCACCGATCATGTCGACGACCCCCGCCGCCTCCATCCCGGGGATGTACGGCGGCTCCTTCTGCTCGAGGATGCGGCGATAGGAGCCGTTGCGATGGTACGTGTCGGTCGGATTCACCGTGGCGGCATGAACCCGAACGCGTACCTCACCCGGCCCCGGCCGCGGGTCATCGATCTCGATGATCTCGAATGCCTCCGGTCCGCCGAACTCGATGACTCCTGCGACACGCATCGGCACTGCATACACGACTCGCTCCTGTAGAGCCTCGCGCCGCTGATGGATGTCGCGACACGCGTCCGGCCGATGTGCTGAACTTCAGCCGGCAGGGCTGACAACAACTGTTGACGGCTGACGGCTCGACCTCTGTGTCGCCGGCAGGAGAGGATGGGGATGGTCACGACGCAGGCCTGGCGTGACCAGGCCACCCCGCCCGCGGATCGCGCCGCATCGCGGCGAGATTCGATGACCCTCGAAGAGAAGATCGCGCTGGCCTGCTCGGATTGGTCCGCGGTGGCTGGGCTCGGTGTGCCGCCGCTGGTCTACGCGGATGGCGGCAGCGGCATCCGCGGCGCGAAGGGCGTCACGGCCCTGCCCGCGACCATCGCCTTGGCGGCGACGTTCGATCGGGCGTTGGCCGAGGCGTACGGCGCCGTGCTCGGCGCGGAGCTGCGTAGCGCAGGGCGCAGCGTCCTGCTCGGCCCCGCGGTCGACATCATCCGCACCCCGCTGGGAGGCCGGGGCCCCGAGTCGTTCGGCGAGGATCCTCACCTCGCGGCCGCGATGGTCGCTGCCGAGATCCCGGCTATTCAGCGTGCCCACGTGATCGCGATGGTCAAGCACGTCATCGTCAACAACCACGAGTACCTGCGGACCGGGTCGGGACCGATCGGTGGGCGTGCTCCGGCGATCGATGTGCGGGTCGGTGACCGCGCCCTGCGCGAGATCTACCTCCCTCCGGTGCGGTCGGCCTTGGTCGATGGTGGCGCGCTGTCGGCGATGGGTTCGTACAACCGTCTCAACGGTGAATACGCCTGTCACAGCCCGCAGATGTACGCGCTGCTGAAGGCCGACGGGCAGTGGCCGGGGTTTGTCGCCCCTGACTTCGCGTTCGCCGTCCGGGACCACGTGGTGGCGGCCCGAGCTGGCCTGGACATCGGCGCGCTGGACGGGGCCGGCGGCCGCGTGCCTGACGACTTCCGGTCCGGCCGCATTCCGGAGGACCGGCTCGAC
>JBIOUO010000022.1:0-19472 GCA_044867195.1 Ilumatobacteraceae bacterium | reverse complement strand
CCCGCACCCGTGCGCGAACGCGAGGTGACCGCCGGGACCTGCAGAGTTTGTGCGCCAGCGCCCGAGCCAGTGAACGCTGGCGCACAAACGCGAGGTCGCGGCAGCGGCCGCTGTCGTGTTTGTGCGCCAGCGCCGCGCCGAGCGCGCACCCGTGCACAAACGCGGAGATGAGCGCCGGGCACCCATGCGTCTGTGCGCCGGCGCCCCGCCGGACCCGCACCGGTGCGCGAACGCGCGGCAGCCCCAGCCACCCCATGCGTCTGAGCTCCGGTGCCCGGCCGAGCGCGCACCGGTGCGCGAACGCGCGATACCGCCCCCGCTTGCACCACGCGTTTGTGCACTGGCGCCCGACGAGGTGCGCGCTGATGCGCGAACGCGAGCCGTGTCCCGCGCCACCGTCCCCGTCACCGTGGCGCGTGGCATAAGGTCGGGTCGTGTCACGTCATCGGGCGGTGACGGGACTGGTGGCGTTCGTCGTATTCATCGTGTGCGCGCTCATCGCCAGCGACGGGACCGTGCCCGGCTGGGAGGAAGCGCTGTTCCACGCGGTCAACGACCTTCCCGCGGCGCTCTACCCCATGCTGTGGCCGTTCCAGCAGCTGGGCGCGCTCGCCGTCGGAGCGGTCGTGGCGATCGTCGCCCTCGTCCTGCGGCGGTTCCGGCTGGCGCTCGCTGTGCTCCTCGTGCTCGTGGGCAAGCTTCTCAGCGAGCGCCTCGTCAAGGCCCTCGTCGAACGCCAACGTCCGGGGACGTCGATTGGTGCCGACATCCACACTCGCGGCGACGTCCCCCTGGCCGGCCTCAGCTTCGTGTCCGGCCATGCCGTTCTCGTCGCCGCCCTCGCCGGCGTCGTCACCCCGTACCTGCCGTCACGCTGGCGACCGCTGCCTTGGGTTCTGGTCGCGCTGGTGATGATCACCCGCGTCTACGTCGGTGCCCACAACCCGCTCGACGTCGTCGGCGGGGCGGCGCTGGGGATCGTCGTCGCCGTCATCATCAACGCCGTCACTGGGGCGCCGGACCCTGGGCCGAACCGCGAGCCGAAGCCGACGCCCGAGCCGGAGCCGCAGTCGAGCCCACGTCCATGACGGCCACGAACCCGTTGACGGCATCGATCAGCGCCCGCAGGTCGGGGGACCGGTGCCCGCGGAACACGAAGCGCAGGCGCGGCAGCTCGACATGGTCATCGTGGCGGCGCTCGATGTCGAACGGGCTCGTCCTCTCGATGCGCCCGCGCGCGACGAGGTGACCGAAGCGCTGGTTGAGGTCGGCAAGTTGGGCGTCCGTCACCGGTTGCCGCAGGCGCAGCACGAGCTGGTCGCCGACATAGCGGATCGAGTGGTAGTTGGCGTAGAAGCGGTCGATCTCGGCGGCGGCCTCGTCGCATGATTCGGTGACCAGATACAGGCTGCGGTCGGACGGCGCCACGAGCCCGCGGGCCACCAGCTGGTCGTGGATCATGGCGTCGATCTCCGCCCAGAATGGGTCGCCGGGCGGGTCGAGCAGGACGATCGGGACGGGCAGGCCCTTGCCGGTCTGGGTCAGCGTGAGCAGCTCGAACGTCTCATCGAGCGTTCCGAAGCCGCCAGGGAGGCAGACGAACGCCCGGCTCTCCTTGACCAGCATCAGCTTGCGCGTGAAGAAGTACCGCATCGCCACGTACTTGTCGTCGCCGGCGATCACCGGGTTGGCGCCCTGCTCGAACGGCAGCCGGATCGCCACGCCGATGCTGTGCTCACGCCCGGCGCCTTCCATCGCCGCCTGCATGATCCCTGGTCCGGCGCCAGTCACGACCATCCAGCCCCGCGCCGCGAGCTGCTCGGCAACGAGGCTCGCCTGCTGGTAGACCGGGTCATCGGGCCTCGTGCGCGCGGAGCCGAAGACGGTCACCTTCGGCACGTCGCGATACGGGGCGAAGACGGCGAACGCCTCGCGCATCTCCGTCATCGCCGCGGCGGCGATCTTGAGATCGAGCGGATCGGGCCGGTCCGCGAGCAGCCCGACTGCGCCGGCCAGCAGCTGCTGGGCGACACGCCGGTCGAACATGGCGCGGGCACCCCTGCCGCCCTGTTTGGGGAGCCCGTCGAGCCCGTCGAGGAGGTGACCGACGAGGTCGTCCACGCGCCGGGTGACGCCGTCGCCGCCCGCCGCACCGCTCATCGCGTCATCGGCCGGCCAGATCGGCTGCCTTCGCGGCGAGGGCGTCGAGCAGCTCGTCGAAGCTCTTGGCGAAGCTGGCCACGCCCTCGCGCTCGAGGCGGTCGGCGACGTCGTCCATGTCGACACCGACCTCGGCCAGCTGCTGCCACACCGCCTCGGCGTGGTCGACGTCGGCGTCGACGCGGCGCTCGAGCGTTCCGTGGTCGGCGAACGCCTCGATTGTCGAGTCCGGCATCGTGTTGACGGTGTCCGGTCCGATCAGCTCGTCGATGTACAACGTGTCGGGGTACGCCTTGTTCTTCGTCGAGGTGCTCGCCCAGAGCGGCCGCTGAACACGCGCGCCCCGTGCCGCCAGTGCCTCCCAGCGCGGCCCGCTGAACGTGCGGCGGAAGAGCTGGTAGGCCAGCTTGCCTTGGGCCACCGCCGCCTGCCCCCGGAGCGCGAGAGCCGCGGGTGTGCCGATCTGCTCCAGGCGCCGGTCGACCTCGGTGTCGACCCGCGAGATGAAGAAGCTAGCGACGCTGGCAACGCGGGAGAGGTCGGCACGCTCGATGGCGGCAAGTGCCTCGAGCCCGGCGAGATAGGCCTCCATGACCTGCTGGTAGCGGTCGAGGCTGAAGATCAACGTGATGTTGATGTTGCGACCCTCGCTGATCATCTGCCGGATCGGATCGAGCCCGGCCGCAGTGCCAGGAATCTTCACCAGCAGGTTGCGGCGGGCGATCGACGTGTGGAGCTGGCGAGCAGCGGCCTCGGTCGCTGCCGAGTCGTCGGCGAGTGACGGGGCGACCTCGACGCTGACGAAACCGTCGCGTCCGCCGCTCGACTCGTACAGCGGCTCGAACACGTCACAGGCGCCGAGGATGTCGGCCGTGACCAGCGCCCAGTAGTCGTCGACCACGGGGCCACCGCCGGCGGCGATCACTCCGTACTGCTCGTCGTAGTCATCGCCCTCCGAGATCGCCTTCTGGAAGATCGTTGGGTTCGACGTGAGGCCACGGATGCCACCGTCACGGAGCGCGACGAGCTGTCCCGAGGTCAAGTAGCCCCGCTTGAGGTTGTCGAGCCACGGGCTCTGGCCAAACTCCTCGTACAGGCGGATCAGTCGTTCCATCGCATACCTCCTGGAGCGCTCACCTTCAACCTACGAGCGCCCGAGCCCGCTCGACGACGTGCTCGACGTTGATCCCCAGCCGCCGGAGCACTTCGTCGCCGGGAGCGCTGACGCCGAAGCGGTCGATGCCGATCGAGTCGTCGGCGTACTCCGCCCAGCCGAACGTGGTCGCCGCCTCGACCGACAGCACGGGCACGCCGGGAGGCAGCACCTCGTCCCGGAACGCTCGGCCCTGGGCCCGGAAGCGGTCCCAGCTGGGCAGGCTCACCACTCGCGTGGGGACGCCTTCGGCGTTGAGTTGGGCGGCGGCGTCGAGCGCGACCGACACCTCGCTGCCGGTCGCCACGATCACCAGCGCCGGCGAGTCGGAACCGCCGGCCGCCCCGGTCGCCTCGGCGACGATCCCGGCTCCCCGCTCGACGGCCGAGCCGTCGGTACGCACCGGTACGCCCTGGCGGGTCAGCACGAGGACGGTCGGGCCGATGTCGTGGTCGACGGCGGCACGGAACGCGGCGACGACCTCGTTGGCATCGGCGGGGCGAATCACCTGCAGGTCGGGGATCGCCCGCAGCGTGGCGAGGTGCTCCACCGGCTGATGTGTCGGCCCGTCCTCGCCGACGCCGACCGAGTCGTGGCTGAACACGAACAGCACCTTGGCCTTGGACAGCGATGCCAGCCGCACGGGTGGGCGCATGTAGTCGAGGAACACGAAGAACGTGCCGGTGATCGGCAGCACACCACCGTGCATCGCCATCCCGACGGCGGCGGTCCCCATGCCGTGCTCGCGGATGCCGTAGTACACCTGGCGGCCGCCGGGCTCCTCGGCGCGCTGGCGACCGGCTCCGGCGGGCAGCTTGACGCCGGTGTTGCCGGTCAGGTCAGCCGCCCCCGAGACCATGCCCGGGAAACGATCGAAGACGCTGCCGAGCACCTTGGCCATCGCCTGGCGGGTGGCGACCTGTTCGCCGAGCGCGAACGTCGGCAGCGCGTCCTCCCATCCCTTGGTGCCCGTCCCGTGCCACGCCGCGTCCCACGCCGCTCGCTCGTCCGCGTCAAGACCGTCGAGCGCCTCCTCCCAGCGAGTTTTGACGTCGAGGACCTTGCCGGCGGCCGCGGCACGATAGGCGTCGACGACGTCGTTAGGCGCCCAGAACGGCTCGTCGGGGATGCCCATCACCGCCTTGGTGCGGCTGACATCCTCGGGCGTGAACGGGTTGGCGTGGGCGGCCGGGTCGTCGGTGTGATCCGGGGACGGGGACCCGATGTGCGAGCGGAGCACGAGGAGCGACGGGCGCGACTCATCGGCGCGGGCGGCAAGCAGCGCTGCCTCGAGCGCGTCGCAGTCGTCGGCGATCTCACCGAGGTACTCGACATGCCATCCGTAGGCCTCGAAGCGCTCGCCGACGTCGTCGGAGTTCGACAGCTCAGTCGAGCCGTCGATCGTCACGCGGTTGTCGTCGAACACGCAGATCAGCCGCCCGAGCCCGAGGTGACCGGCGAGCGAGGCGGCCTCGTGGCTGACGCCCTCCATGAAGCAACCATCGCCGGCGGTCACGTACGTGTGGTGGTCGACGAGGTGGCTGCCGAAGCGGTCGCGCAGCACCCGCTCGGCGATCGCCATCCCGACTGCGTCGCCGAAGCCCTGGCCGAGTGGACCCGTCGTGACCTCGATGCCCGGCGTGTGGCGGGCCTCGGGATGGCCGGGCGTCCGTGATTCGTAGGACCGGAATGCCTCGATGTCGGCGAGCTCGAGGCCGTACCCGCACAGGTAGAGCATCGAGTATTGGAGGATCGAGGCATGGCCGTTGGAGAGCACGAAGCGGTCACGGTCAGGCCATGCCGGATCGGCGGGGTCGTGCTTCATGACCCGGCTGTAGAGCACGTGGCCGAGCGGCGCCAGCGCCATCGCCGTGCCCTGGTGTCCGCTGTCGGCGCGCAGTGGGGCGTCCATCGCGAAGCCGCGCACGATGGAGATGGCGCGCGATTCGAGGTCAGGGCGGAGGGGAGACGGCATCGGTGGCGACCCTACCCAAACCCGCTTGGACGGATTCCCGGGGATCGGCGTTGGGCGTGCCACGCTGGCGGAGTGGAGGAGCGGCGCGTGGCGCTGGTGACGGGCGGCAGCCGGGGGATCGGCGCAGCGGCGGCCGTCGAACTGGCCGCCGACGGCTGGGACATCGCGATCAGCTACCGGCGGCGGGCCGACGAAGCGACGGCCGTGATTGCCCGCTGTCAGGCCCTCGGGCGCCGCGCTTCGGCCTGGCAGGCGGACATGGCCGTGCCGGCAGACATCGTGGATCTGTTCGCGTCCGTGGACGGCTCGTTCGGCCGCCTCGACCTGCTCGTCAACAATGCCGGCGTGGTCTCGCCGCCCGGACCCGTTGACACGTACACGGCCGAGCGCCTCGATGGCGTCCTCAGGGTCAACGTGATCGGGGCGTTCCTCGCCGCCGGCGCCGCGGTGCGGCGGATGTCGATCAAACGGGGCGGGCGCGGCGGGGTGATCGTCAACGTCTCGTCGCGAGCTGCCCAGCTCGGAAGTGCAGGTGAGTATGTCGACTATGCCGCCAGCAAGGCGGCCATCGACACGATGACGGTCGGCCTCGCCGGCGAGGTCGCCGGCCAGGGCATCCGCGTCGTCGGGGTGCGGCCCGGGCTGATCGCCACCGAGATTCATGCGCCGGGTCGGCTCGACCGCCTCGGATCGACGCCGCCGCTCGGCCGCCCCGGCACACCCGAGGAGGTCGCCGCAGCGATCGCCTGGCTCGCCTCCGACTGCGCCTCGTACGTCACCGGCACGACGCTGGACGTGTCCGGCGGCCGTTGACGTCCGCGTTTGTGCGCCAGCGCCCGCCCTGGCGAGTCCCCGCGCACAAACGCGATGCATCGCGCTGGGACTGACGTCCCGGACGTGTCTGGGTTGCTGCAACGTCGCGTTCGCGCACTGCCGCGCGTCCTGGCGATCCCCGGCGCACAAACGCGACGACGTTCACCGGATCGACGAGCCGGGCCCCCCATCGAGCGCCCATCGAGCCGCGCCCATCGAGCCCAAGTCCAGCCCGCGTCGAGCGCCTCCCGCCGCCCTCAGCGATTGTGCACGGCCGCGCCCTCACCGACGCCCGACGAACAAACGTGGTGGCTCACACCGGAGGGAGCAGCGTGAACGGCACGATGGTCCACGGCCCGCGGTCGACGCGGCAGTGGGCGAAGATCTGACCGTACTCGGGGAACTCCAGCTCTCCGCGCACGAGTCGGTACGTGAACTTGCCCGGTTCGACGCTGAACGGACTGACGTTGCGAGCCACGAGGTCCTCGTCGCTCGCCGGGGTGTCCGGATCGCCGGTCCGCCGGAACACGACCTCGAACACGCCCTGGCCGCTCCCGGTCTCCGGGCAGTAGATGAGCGCCAGCAGGTGCGGCGCGATTGTCAACGGCACCGGCTCCGGAGCCGGCATCGAGAACATGGCCCCCCTGATGTCGATGCGCGTCGACGGTCCAGGCGCCGGACGCAGCTCGAAGTCCTCGACGAACAGCACGGACACGACCTGCATCACCGTCGACAGTACGACACTCGCGTTCGTTCGCCGACGCTCGTCACAGCGGCCTGTGGCGCACAAACGCGACTACGCGTTGCCTTCACGCAGGATGGCGCGCGTTTGCACACGCGCTGCCGAGGCGAACTCCGAGAACGTCGGAGATCGCCCGCTGGTAGCTCCACCAAGCCCGCCGGGGAGGCGTGGCGCCAGGCACCCGTTGGCACCGCCGGTTTGGAACGGCTATGCCATGGGGACCCAGTCGTATCATCACCACCCGCGGAAGGATCCCGACCATGGCGTTCACCCTGCCCGACCTGCCCTATCCGACGACCGCGCTCGCGCCGTACTTGTCCGCCGAGACCTTCGAGTACCACCACGGCAAGCACCACAAGGCCTATGTCGACACGCTCAACGGGATGCTGACCGAGGACGAGGAGAAGGCCTCGCTGGAGGAGATCATCCTCAACTCCGAGGGCAAGAAGTTCAACCAGGCGGCCCAGATCTGGAACCACAACCTGTACTGGGTGTCGATGGCACCCGGCGGCGGCGGCGCGCCGACGGGTGCGGCCGCCGATGCGATCAACGCGGCGTTCGGCTCGTACGACGACTTCAAGGCGAAGTTCAAGGAATCGGCGACCGGCCAGTTCGGATCGGGATGGACATGGCTCACGCTTGACGGCGGCACGCTCTCCATCTCCTCGACCAGCAACGCCGACCTGCCGATGAAGCACGGCCAGACGGCTGTGCTGACGTGTGACGTGTGGGAGCACGCCTACTACATCGACTATCGCAACCGCCGCCCCGACTACGTCGGCACGTTCCTCGACCACCTCATCAACTGGAAGCGGCTCGAGGACGCGCTCGGCTGACTCCGGTCGTCTCAGGCCGCCCGGGCGCTGGTCGCCCTGGCGGCAGGCGTGAGGCGCAGCTCGGTGAGTCGAACGGTCGCCAGACGCAGCCATGTCAACGTCTTGATCACCCACCAGCCGGGGTCGATCTCGAACCAGCGATGCGAGAGCTTGGCCGACGTCGGCGCAGCGTGGTGGTTGTTGTGCAGCCCTTCGCCGGCTGTGATGAACGCCAGCCACTGCAGGTTGCCGGCTGAGTTGTCGTACGGCCGGCGGCCGAAGTGGTGGCCGATCGCGTTCACCGCGGCCGACCCTCCGAGGTACAAGTTGACATGGACGAACGCGGCCAGCAGCCCCACCTCCCACCCGAATACTGCGACCAGGAACCCGACGCCGATCCCGAGGCCGAGCAGGGCGTGGTCGTACAGCAACCGGTCGGCGGTCGTTGCCGGCAGGTCCTTGGCGTAGCGAGCGATCGTCTCGGGCCTGCTCGCCTCGCGCCGGTACATCGCGACGTTCTGCAGCTGGACCTTCACCCAACCGTGGAGGACGGGGGAGTGCGGGTCGCCCTCGACGTCGGTGAAGGCGTGATGCTTGCGGTGGACGGCCACCCACTGGCGGGGCCGGATGCCCGTCGTCACCCACACCACGAAGCGGAACGCCTGATTGACCAGCGGGTGCAGCGTCAACGCCCGGTGTGACAGCGTCCGGTGCAGGTACACCGTCGTGGCGACGTTGGCGACGAGCGAAACGGCGGCGCCGATCAGCAAGGCGAGGAGGACCGTCTGCAGCATCGAGCGGAGGGTAGCAGGACTACCGACTGGTCGGTAGGGGAACGAGACGGATATCGTATGTGGCAATGGCCCACGTCCCGCCGGTCGGCGCGCCGGACACCCGCCCGACGATCCGCACCACTCGGGAGGCGATCCTCGACGAGGCCGTGACCTGCTTTGCGACGACCGGCTACGAGGGCACCTCGCTCAACGACATCGCCGCCGGCGTCGGCATCCGCCGACCGAGCTTGCTCCACCACTTCCCGTCGAAGGAGGCGCTGTACGGCGAGGTGTTCGAGCGCTTGCTCTCGGACTGGTTCGGCCGCCTCGACGCGGCAGTGGCATCCGACCGCATCGGGTGGGACAAGGTCGAGCTGGTGCTGCGGGCCGGATTCGCCTATTTCGCCGAGAACCCGACGTATGTCCGGTTGATGCGGCGCGAGGCAATCGATGGCGGGACGCACCTCGGCATCGACCTGGCGGCTGTGCTGCGACCGATGTTCGACCTCGCTGCGGCGTATCTCCGCCGCGAGATGGCGGTGGGCACGTTCCGCCGCCACGAGCCCGAGCAGCTGCTGCTGACGGGCTACGGCGCACTGCTGACCTACTTCTCCGACGCTCCTCTCATCGCTGGGCTGCTCGATCACGAACCGCTCGAGCCGGAGGTACTCCAGCATCGCCTCGACCACGTGCTGACGTTCTTCCACGCCGCGCTCGTCCCCGACGAGCGGTGATCCCGGCCGCCCGCGAGCGGTCCGCCAGCGGCGCCAGCGATCCGCTGCGGATGGCGGCCCGACAGCCGGCGGCGCGGGTCGACGTGGCAGTGGCATCACATCGACCGTTGGTTGAACCGACCTGGTGTCGTTCAACGCGCCCCGAGTTGCTCGACAGGTCAGGCTCGCCTTCGAGATGACCGGGTGACTCTTCGAACTGGGCCCGCCCAGTTCGCGAATTGGCACGGATCCCGCCCAGATGGCGGGGGCGGGATGGCAGGGATCCCGCCCAGATCGCGCAGGCGACCGGCCGGCCGGCGTCGTCAGCGGGCGGATCGCGGTAGCGGCCGTACGACCGTGAACCGCACCCACACCCGTGGCGTACGGCACTGGTGATGGTCGTCACGGGGGGTCTCGGTATCTGCGGGACTCTCACGTGCTCGTCATGTGGGTGTCATGCCGGCGCCCGGATGATGCGTGATGTTCCGTCACCCACACCTGGAACGGAGCCCGACTTGGAGCAGATCGAGATGCCAGCCACAGCCCCCGCAACTGTCGATCCAATCTCACTCGTGCGGCGGGCCCTCGTCGCCAGCACCACCGAGCTGGCGACCGCTCTGGACGCCGTGGGGCCGTCCGACCGTCGCCGGCAGAAGGCGCTTGACCGCTGGTTCGGCGGTCTCGCCGCCCAGATCCGCAGCCATCACGAGCTACTCGACACACTCGTCGTGCCGACGCTTACCGCCCGCGGCGCGCTCGCCGACAGCGACCTCGACACGCTCGCCGCCGATCACTCATGGATCGACGAGGTTCTGTCGGACCTCGGCGACGCGCTCGGGGTGCTGTCGTTCGGCCTTGGCAACGAGTCATGGTGGCTGGGGAAGGCGTCCGATCTCGCCGCTGCGCTGCGCCACGTGCTCGCCGGCCAGCTGGCACGGGAGGAGCGCCTGCTGACGCCGCTCGTGGCCCGCTGGTTCTCCGCGGACGAGCAGGAGGTCGTCCGCCGAGAGGCGATGCGGGCCGTCACCTCGGGTCCGGTCCGCTTCTCGCTCGCCTGGCTGTTCGCCCACATCACCCACGACGAGCAGGCAGCTGTCGCCCCGTACGCCCCGGCGACAAGCCGCATCGTCTGGCGGACTCAGCGCGGCGCCTACGAGCGCTCGACCGTCGCCGCCATCGGCTGACGCGACCGACGCCTCGTCCCATCACGTCGACGACGCGTTCGCGCACCGGCGCTCGCCCCGCGGTGCGCCGGCGAACAAACACAGCGCGTGACGCCCGCAGCCGGGCGCCCGGTGCCTCGTCGGCGCGGGGCGCGGTCGATACCCTGCGCCCCGATGTCGACCACGCTGTCGGAGTCCGAGTCGAAGCAGTTCCTGGCCGAGCTCGGAGTACCGATGCCGGGCGAGCGACGGGCGGCCACGCCGGACGAGGCGGTGGTGGCGGCCACGCAGCTGGGGTTCCCGATCGTCGCCAAGCTGAACGGGGTCGCCATCGCCCACAAGACCGAGCGCGGCCTCGTCCGCCTCGACCTGGCTGACGCCCACGACGTACGGACCGCCACTACCGAACTGCTGGCCGCGGCCACGGCAGCTGATGGGGCGGTCGACGTGCTCGTCGCGCCGATGGTCCGTGGCAATCGCGAGCTCATCGCCGGAGCGCTCCGCGACCCGCAGTTCGGCCCGACGGTGATGCTCGGGCTGGGCGGGATCCTGGCCGAAGCCGTGGCCGATGTCGTGTTCCGGCCCGCGCCCCTCGACGCCACCATGGCCCACGAGATGATCGACCAGCTGGCGACGCAACGTCTGCTCGGCCCGTTCCGCGGCGAGGCGCCCGTCGGTCGCGACGCGCTGGCAGCCGTGCTGGTCGGTCTTGGCCGTGTCCTCGTCGAACGACCCGACGTCGCCAGCGTCGACATCAACCCGCTGATCGTCAGACCCGACGGCAGGCCGGTTGCGGTGGACGCGCTGGTCGAGCTGACCCCTGGCAGCCTCGACGCCGGCGGGCGGTCGGCTGCATCACGGCCGGCGCCCACCGACGAGCAGTTCCGCGCTCTGTTCGAGCCCCGCGGCGTGCTCATCGCCGGCGCCTCGTCGCACCCCGGCAAGTTCGGCTTCGTCGCCATGCACAACCTCCTGGCCAGCGGCTACCGGGGCACCGTGTTCGGCACCAATCTGCAACGTGAGGAGGTCCTCGGCATCAAGACGGTGGTCGAGCCCGCCGAGCTGCCCGACGGCTCGTTCGATCTGGTCATGGTCTGCACACCCGCCGCCGCCAACGTCGCCCTGCTGCGGGCCTGCGCCGCCAAGGGCGCACGGGCCGCGTTCGTCACGTCCGCCGGCTACGGCGAGGCAGGCGAGGACGGAGCCCGCGCCGAGGCCGAGCTGATCGCCGTGTGCGACGAGCTCGGCGTCCTCCTCGCCGGTCCGAACGGCCAGGGGGTGGTCAGCACACCGGCCTCGCTCTGCGCCCAGATCGTCGCGCCGTACCCGCCGGCCGGGCGGATCGGCGTCGCCAGCCAGAGCGGCAACTTCGTGTCCAGCTTCCTCAACTACGCCCGAGCGACCGGGGTGGGGATCAGCCGCGCCGTCTCCGCGGGCAACGCCGCCGCGGTGACCGTCGCCGACTACCTCGACTACTACGCCCTCGATCCGGCGACTGCCGTGGGCCTCGCCTACGTCGAAGGGATCGCCGACGGGCGGGCGCTGTTCGACCGCCTTGCGCACGCGGCGTCGCGCAAGCCGTTGGTCCTCGTCAAGGGCGGCGCTACCGACGGCGGGGCGCGGGCGGCCGCCAGCCACACGGGCGCGCTGGCGGCCGACGACAAGGTGTTCGACGGTGAGTGCCGTGCCGCCGGTGTCGCCAGGGCGGCGACCGTCGAGGAGGCGTTCGAGGCCGCCGCCACGTTCGCCACGCAGCCGCCGCCGCCTGGTCCCAACGTGGTCGTATTGACGACTGCAGGGGGCTGGGGGGTTGTGACCGCCGACGCCATCGCCCGCGATCCCGACCTATGTCTGCTGGCGCTCCCAGCGGACCTGTGCCGGGCCATCGACGAGCTGCTGCCGCCGCGCTGGAGTCGCAACAACCCCGTCGACTGCGCCGGCGGGGAGACCCGTGACACCATCCCAGAGGTCATGCGGCTGCTCGCCGCCCACGACGAGGTTCACGCGATCGTCTACCTCGGCATTGGGATCCAGTCCAACCAGGCGCGGATGATGCGCGACGGGCCGTTCTATCCTCGGCTCGGGCTGCAGCGCATCGTCGAGTTCCATCAGCGCCAGGACGCCCGGTACGCGCAGGCGGCCGACGACCTCAGCCGCGAGTACGTCAAGCCGATCCTCACCGCCACCGAGCTGGCCATCGCAGACCCGGACAACGCCGGTCCGGCCGCTGTTCGGGCGAGCGGGCGGCTGTGCTATCCGAGCGGCAACCGAGCCGTGGTCGCGCTCGGCCACCTCTACCGCGACGGCCGCCAGCGGGCGCGCCGGCACACGTGAGCACCAGCCGCCGACGTCCAGTCCAGCGACGCGTTTGTCCACCAGCGCTCGCCCGACCGGCCCGTGGCGCACAAACGCGGTGGGCTACGTCACGACTCGCCGTCCTCGGTGTCTGTTCACCAGCGCTCGCCCGACATGCCCGTGGCGCACGAACGCGGTGCGCGACGTCACGACTCGCCGTCCTCGGCGTTTGTTCACCAGCGCTCGCCCGACCGGCCCGTGGCGGACAAACGCGGTACGCCACGTCACGACTCGCCGTCCCCGGTGTCTGTTCACCAGTGCCCGGTGGGTGAGCGCGTGGCGAACAAACGGTCGACTCTCAACCCCGTTGCAGTCCTCGTGATAGTCGCCCTGGTCGCGATGCTGGTGCTGTTCGGGTTGTGGCGTTGGGCGTCGGCGCGGGCCGACAGTGCCAACCCGCCACCGGCATCGACGCTGGCCCCGCCCCCGCCGGCCCCGGCCCTCGCGACGCCCCTGCTGTCGTTGCGCCGCTCGCCCGGCGTGCTGTCGCGGGACGTCAACCTCGAGTCGTTCCGTGCGGCCGTGGCCGAGTTCGCCGCCTCGCTGGAGGCGCCGTCATGCGTCGGCGTTGCCGTCGACGGCGTGTCGGCCGGCTCGACCCGTGCCGATGCGCCGCTGATCCCCGCCAGCAACCAAAAGCTGCTCACCGCCGCGGTCGCCCTCGAGGTGCTGGGTGTCGAACACACGTTCAACACCGAGATTCGCGCGACGGCGCCGGTGTCGGGCGGCGTGCTGAGTGGTGACCTCTACCTCGTCGGTGGTGGCGATCCGCTGCTGACGAGCTCGACCTATCCGACGGGCAATGACCCCAATCCGGTGACCTCACCGACGATGCTCGACGCGCTCGTCGATGCGGTAGTCGCCGCTGGCGTGCAGCACATCGACGGCGCCGTAGTAGGCGACGCCAGCCGCTACGACGACGAGCTCTACGTCCCGAGCTGGGTGAAGGACGTCCGTGGCATCGAGGCCGGGCCCTACGACGCGCTGATGGTGAACGACTCTCGAGTGACGGGCGATCCGCTGCGCGCCTCGGACCCCTCCGTCGCGGCCGCACGGGAGCTGACGCAGCTCCTGCAGGCACGCCGCATCACGGTCGCCGGCGCCCCGGCGGCCGGCACCGCCCCATCAGACGCGGCCGTGCTCGGGTCGGTGCAGTCGGTGCCGATGTCTGACGTCGTCGGCGAGATGCTGGCGACGAGCGACAACAACACGGCGGAGCTCCTCGTCAAGGAACTGGGCGTCGCAAGTGGTGCGGGCGGCACCCGTGAGGCCGGCCTCGCCGTGATGACCAGCACGCTCGCCGAATGGGGCATTCCGATGACCGGTGTCGTCCTCGCCGACGGGTCGGGCCTCAGCACCGACGACCGGGCGACGTGCGAGGCGTTCGTCTCGGTGCTCGCGCGGTCTGATCCCAACGACCCGCTCGGCGCAGGTCTGCCGGTCGCGGGTGTATCGGGCACGCTGCGCGACGTGTTCACCGACTCACCGGTCGCCGGGCGCCTGCAGGGGAAGACGGGCACACTCGGGAACGCCCCGTACAACCAGGATCCGCCGGCCGTGAAGTCTTTGTCCGGCTACCTCCCGGTCGACGGGGGCGGTGCCGTGGAGTTCTCGCTGCTCCTCAACGCCGTCGGGACGCTGACCGACCAGAGCGTCTACCGCCCGATCTGGGACCGCTTCGCGTCGATGCTCGCCACCTATCCAGCGGGCCCGACGCCGGCCGAGCTCGGGCCGCGTTGACGGCGCGACCAGCCTGGCCACTGGTATCCGGCGTACGGTCTCGGCATGGCCGTGATGCGGATGTTCCCGCTCGGGAGCGTCCTGCTGCCGGGCGTCGTGCTGCCGCTGCACGTGTTCGAACCCCGGTATCGCCAGCTCGTCATCGACTGCCTCGCCGACGACACCGCCGAGCCCGAGTTCGGTGTGACGCTGATCGAACGGGGCTGGGAGGTGGGCGGCGGCGACGAGCGAGCGAGCATCGGTGTCGTGGCGCGCATGGTGCGGGTGGAGGCCCTGGAAGGCGGGCGTTACGCGGTGGTCGCGGTCGGCACCCGGAGGATCCGAGTCAATGCATGGCTCCCTGACGACCCGTACCCGATCGCGGACGTCGACGAGTGGCCGGACGACGACGTCGGCGCCGAGGGGCTGGGCGATCGCGTCGGGGCCTTGACGCTGAGACTCGGGCAGGTGCTTGCGCTCACCTCCCAGCTGGGGCCTTCAGCGTCGCCACCGGTCGTGGACCTCGGCGCGATCAGTGCCGAGCCGCCGGTCGCGATCTACCAGCTGGCCGCGTTGTCGCCGCTCGGGCCCGCTGACCGCTACCGCCTGCTCGCTGCGCCGTCGCCGGCGCGCCGTCTCGAATTGCTGGCCGAGAGCCTCGACGACGTCGAGGCGATGCTCAGGTTCCGGCTCTCCACGGGGGACCGTTCCGGAGACGCTTGAGCGCGGCGTGATAGAACCTCCCCGATGACCGTCGAGCAGACGCGCCCACCAGGTCCGCCGCCGCCGGCAAATGTCGGCGACGTCGTCGACCTGGTCACGACGTACGCCAAACAGCAGACGCTCGGCCCGCTACGCGGTGCGGGGCGGTGGTTGGGCTACGGCACCGCTGCCGCCGCGGCGCTGGGACTCGGGCTCTCGCTGATCGTCCTCGGCATCCTGCGCCTGGTGCAGACGGAGTGGGAGCGCGCGGCCGAGGGTGGGCTGTCGTGGCTGGCGTACCTGATCGCGCTGATCGTCTGCCTGGCGTTCATGCTGCTCGCGATCAGCCGGATCAACCGCACCAGCCTGCACGAGGGGTCGCAGTGATGGCCAGGCGCTCGAACCGCGCACCGGAGCCGCAGCGCACCGTCACCCGCGACGACCTCCAACGCGGATTCCAGTCGCTGCAGGACGAGCTGCAGCGCGAAGTCACCGATCGCAAGTCGACGATCATGGCCGCGGCCGGGGGGGCGGCCCTGCTGCTGGTCGTGATCGTGTTCCTCCTCGGACGCCGCAGCGGCAAGAAAAAGACGACCTTCGTCGAGATCAGGCGGGTGTGACAAGTGGCGTTCGGCACCCGCCCGAGGTACCTGTCGCCGTCGGCGATCCTGTTCCGGAAGTCCATCCGCAGCGGGTTCGCCGGCGACAGCCAGGCGTGGAAGGTGATCGGGATGACCATCCTCGGATATCGCCTGCTGCGCAGGGTGATGGGATCAGAGCCGCGCACGATCGCCGTCGAGCGGATCCGCCCGGGCGAGACGGTCATCCTGCGCGGCGTCCGTTCGCGGGACATCCCGCCGCCGTGATCGCCTCAGTGGCGCGATGGTCCTCCTCCGCCGCGGCCACGTCCTCCACGTCGCGTTTGTGCGCCAAGCGCCAGCCCACGATGCACCGGTGAGCAAACGCTGCTCGCGCTCGCCGACCCCCGCAGCCCCGGCGTTTGGGCGCCACGCCCGCCGGGGGCCGGCGCCCGTGGACAAACGGCTCGCGCCGGCCGAGCGGCCCCCCGGCGCTGCGTTTGTGCATCACGCGGCCACATGCCGTGCGGCGGCGCACAAACGCGACGCGCGACGTGCACGCCGATGAGCGGGCTACTGCAATTCGGGGAGCGGGCGCTGCTGCTCGACGTGAAGCACCGGCGCTACCTCGTCGTACTCACCGACGGAGGCGAGTTCCACAGCCATGCGGGTTATGTGCCGCACGCCGAGATCGTCGGCTGCCCGGAGGGTGCCACAGTGCGCTCGACCAAAGGCGCCGAGTACACGCTGCTGCGGCCCACGCTCGAGGATTTCGTGCTGCAGATGCCGCGCGGAGCGCAAGTCATCTACCCCAAGGACCTGGCGCCGATCTGCATGCTCGCCGACATCGCGCCCGGCCGGCGAGTGTTCGAATCAGGCGTCGGCTCAGGCGCCCTCTCGATGGCGATGCTCCGCTGGGGCGCCGAGATCGTCGGCTACGACGTACGCGAAGACTTCGCCAACCGCGCGCGGGCCAACGTGCGCAGCTTCCTCGGCACGGACGCGCTCGATCGGTACCACGTCGAGGTGCGCGACACCCACGACGGGATCGACGGAGGACCGTACGACCGGGTGCTGCTCGATCTGCCGGAACCGTGGCGAGTGGTGCAGCATGCCGAAGCGGTGCTCAATCCAGGCGGCATTCTCGTCGCCTACACGCCCTCGATCACGCAGGCCTCACGGGCCCGTGAGGCGCTGCGACGGGTCTGGATCGACGCCCGCACCATCGAAGTCCTCCACCGAAGCTGGCACATCGATGGTGCCGCCGTGCGCCCCGACCATCGGATGGTCGCCCACACCGGATTCCTCACCGCCGCCCGTTTCCTCGGCCACCGGCGCCCGGCGATTGGGACGGCCTACGGCTCGATGTAGATGCACTCGCCGGGGCACTCCTCGGCGGACTCGATCACGGCGTCGAGCTGGCCGTCGGGGATCTCGGCGAGACCTTCGGCGCCCTGCGGGTTGCCCTTGGCCGCAGCGAAGATCTTGTCGCCTTCCTTGACGTACGCGAGCCCGTCATCGAGCAGGGTGAAGACATCCGGGCAGATCTCCTCGCACAGCCCGTCGCCGGTGCACAAATCCTGGTCGATCCACACCTTCATCGCGGGGCCTTTCCTCAGGGGACACGACTTCCGCCGCTGACTTTACACGGTGCACGACGTGGAAACACGCTCTGGCACGGCGAGACATCGACGTCACCCCGACGGAGCCGAGCCGTCGTTGCGGGTGGATCGTGTCTGGGACGTCGATCTCGTCTCGATCGGCCTGCGGTTCCTCGGCGCTCACGGGGCCGGGTCGACAGGACCGCCAGGCACCTCGTTTGTGGCGCACGCAACTTGCCGGACCAGAACCGTAGAGGGCGTGTAGCGTCGCCCGCAGAGCGACGAGAAGGAGCACGGACGTGCCCGATTCAGGTGACGACACCAGCGCGGCCAGACGAGCCCAGGTCGACGCGCTGAACGACGAGATCGCCCACCTCAGGAGTCGACTCGGCGAAGCCCCCAAGCGCGTCCGCGCCCTTGAAGAGCGGCTGCTCGAGACGAAGGGCCAACTGGCGCAGGCTGTGGCCCAGAACGAGAAGCTGAGCTACACGTTGCGGGAGGCACGGGAGCACATTGCCGCGCTGCGCGACGAGGTCGACAAGCTGACCCAGCCGCCGTCCGCTTACGGCGTGATCGTCGGCAAGAACGACGACGGCACCGTCGATGTCCTCACAAGCGGGCGAAAGATGAAGGTCGCGACGCATCCCGACATCGACCTCGACCAGCTCGAGCGGGGCAGTGAGGTGGTGCTCAACGAGAGCTTCAACGTCGTGCTGGCGCGCGCCCCGGAGCTGACGGGCGAGGTGGTGTCGATCAAGGAGGTGATGGAGGACGGCGTGCGGGCGCTCGTCGTCGGCCGAGCCGACGAGGAGTTGGTGTGCGAGCTCGCTGACTCGGTGCGTGGGATGCACCTCCGTCCCGGCGACACGATGCGGCTCGATGGTCGCTCCAACCTGCTGCTGGAGAAGCTGCCTCGGCCGGAGGTCGAGGACCTGCTGCTGGAGGAGGTGCCCGACATCTCCTACACCGACATCGGCGGGTTGGACGACCAGATCGAGCAGATCGCCGACGCGGTCGAGTTGCCGTTCCTCCACCAGGACCTGTTCGCCGAGCACCGCCTGCCAGCGCCGAAGGGGATCCTCCTCTACGGGCCACCGGGCTGCGGCAAGACGCTGATCGCCAAGGCCGTGGCCAACAGCCTGGCCACAAAGGTCGCTGCGTCGACCGGGGACGAGAAGGGTCGCAGCTACTTCATCAACATCAAGGGTCCGGAACTGCTCAACAAGTACGTCGGTGAGACCGAGCGGCAGATCCGCCTCGTCTTCCAGCGCGCTCGGGAGAAGAGCGAGGAGGGCTGGCCGGTCATCGTGTTCTTCGACGAGATGGACTCGATGTTCCGCACCCGCGGCTCGGGGATCAGCTCGGACATGGAGTCAACCATCGTGCCCCAGCTGCTCGCCGAGATCGACGGCGTCGAGGGTCTCCGCAACGTCATCGTGATCGGAGCCACCAACCGCGAGGACCTCATCGACCCGGCGATCCTTCGTCCGGGACGGCTCGACGTGAAGATCAAGATCGAACGGCCGAACGCGCAAGCTGCGGCGCAGATCTTCGCCCAGTACCTCACCGTTGAGATCCCGATCGCGGCCGGGCAGGCGGTGCCCCACATGATCGAGGCGACGGTCGCCGAGATGTACCGCGAGGACGACTCGAACCGCTTCCTCGAGGTGACCTACCAGAACGGCGACAAGGAGATCCTCTACTACAAGGACTTCGCATCGGGCGCGATGATCGAGAACATCGTGCGCCGGGCGAAGAAGCTTGCCATCAAGCGGGTCATCAACGGCGGTGAGCGCGGCGTTCGGATCGACGACCTGCTTGCCTCGATCAAGCAGGAGTACAAGGAACACGAGGACCTGCCGAACACGACCAACCCCGACGACTGGGCGAAGATCTCGGGCAAGAAGGGCGAACGCATCGTGTTCATCCGGACCCTGGTCAACGAAGGCAAGCCGGACGACCCGAAGGGTGGTCGGGCCATCGAACGGGTCGCGACCGGCCAGTACCTCTGACCCCTGTGTTTGGTCGCCGGCGCGCGCCGAGGCGGCGCCCGGCGAACAAACGATGTGCGCAGCGACGCCATGCTGACGCTGGAGACGAGTGAGGCTGTCGGCGGTGCGAACGGACGCCGGGCGCAGCGTCAGACCGTCGATGATCGGGCGCGACCCTCCGCACCGAAAGGATGCGGGCCGCTCGTCACAGCGTTTGTT
>JBIOUO010000021.1:0-2245 GCA_044867195.1 Ilumatobacteraceae bacterium | reverse complement strand
CTGCCGGGCAGACGAAGCCACCGAGGCTCGGGCCATCCGGGCCGAGGATGATCGGCATGTCGCCGGTGAGGTCGACGGCGCCGATCGCGTAGCCGGTGTCGTGGATGTTCGACGGGTGGAGGCCGGCCGCCCCGCCGTCGGGCCGCGCCCAGGCTGGGCGGGGCCCGATCAGCCGCACGCCGGTGCGTGCTGAGTTGAAGTGCACGGTCCACTCCACCCGGAACAGAGCGTGCAAGCCGGCGGGCGTGAGGTAGTCGGGGGCGGCGTGCGGACCGACGAGCACGCCGAGCTGCCAGCTGTGGCCGAGCACGGGCGCCAGCCCGGGCGGTAGGACGCCGGGCTCGCCGTCGCCGGGCTCGCCGATCATGAGCACGTCGCCGGCCGCGATCGGCCTGCCCTCGTGACCGCCGAACCGGCCGAGCGTGAACGTCGAGCAGCTGCCGAGGTAGGGCTCGCAGGCCAGCGCGCCGCGCACGGCGAGGGTTGCGCGGACGCCAGCGCCGTCGACGGCGCCGACACGCACGACTCCTCCGGCGGGAACCGGGACCGGCGTCCACGCCGGCGCCGGCCGGCCGTCGACGGTCAGCCTCATCGCCGCCCCACCAACGGCGACGAGCGCGGCGCCGGAGAAGCGCAGCATCGGCCCGCTGGTGGTCAGCTCCAGCGCCGGCGCGCCCTCGTCGTTGCCGACCACGCGGTTCACGAGGCGGTGGGCGAGATCGTCCATCGGCCCGCTGGGCGGCACGCCGACGTCCCAGTACCCGACCCGGCCGGGGTGGTCCTGGATCGTCGTCAGCGGGCCCCCGTCGAGCACCTCGACGGTGAACGCGGCCGCCGGTGTAGCGGCCGGCGCGACGTCGAGCGCAGTCACACCGGGCCAGTCACGATCAGCCGGATCGGCGTCGGGTCGAAGCCGTTGCACGGGTTGTTGATCTGCGGGCAGTTGGAGATCAGCACCAGCACGTCCATCTCCGCCCGCACGTCGACGTACAAGCCGGGCGCCGAGATCCCGTCGACGATGCCCAGCGTGCCGTCGGCGGCGACGGGAACGTTCATGAACCAGTTGATGTTCGACACCAGGTCCCGCTTGCCCAGCCCGTGGCGGGCGCCGGCGGCGAGGAAGTTCTCGACGCACGCGTGCTGGTGGCGGGTGTGGTGGCCGTAGCGCAGCGTGTTCGACTCCCGGCTGCAGGCGCCGCCGATCGTGTCGTGGCGGGCGCACGTCGAGTCGACGATGGTCATCATCGGGTTGCCCTCGTTCGACCGCAGCACGGTGCCCGTGACGAGGAAGATGTTGCGCTGGGCGGCGATCGTGTCGGCGGCCGAGTAGCGCTCGGCCGAGTCGTCAGCCCGGTACAGCAGGCAGTCGACGGCCTGGTTGCCCCCCAGGTCGACGATGCGCAGCACCTGCCCGGCGCGCACCACGCCCGACCACGCGGCCCGGGCCTCGACGACCTCGTCGGCGATGACCGTCATCGCCCTGCTCCGGGCAGCAGTTCGTCGGTGTTCTCGTAGGCGCGGGCGCGCTCGGGGCTGGACGCGCGGAACGGATCGCCGGGACCCGCACGTGGTCGCCGCCACGCCGTGCAGCGGATGGTCGACGACGTGTAGGTCGAGCGTTCGTCGAGCGGGTGCGGCACGTTGGCCAGCATCACGAGCACGTCCATCTCCGCTCGTAGCTCGATGCACGCGTGAGGCCGCGGCGCGCCGTCCAGCCGCAGCGAGCCGTCGGGTCCGACGCCGACGCCCTTGAACAGGTTGATCCCCGTCGGCAGGTCGCGTGGCGTCAGGCCGTGCTTGGCTGCGGCGACCGTGAGCAACTCGCGCACCGTCGGCGTCGCGGTGTGGACGCCCGTTGCGCCATAACGTGCCCGGCCCGCGGCCGCGCTCGTTGTCCCACACAGTGCGTCGTGGCGGCCGCTGTTGTCGGCGATCAGCGTCATTAGCGCCCGGCCCATGTCCGACAGCAGCACGACACCGGGGCCGAGGTAGGCGTGCCATTGCACCTTCACGGTGTCGGCGACGTTGAGCCGCTCGGCGCTGGCGTGGGCGTTGTGCACGACGAGGTGGACGCACGCGTCGCCGTCGCTGTCGACAATGCGCAGGATGGCCCCGGCCGGCAGCTCGGCGGTCGCGTAGTTGCCGGCGCCGACCGTCTCGTCCCACAGCACGTCAGCAGCGACGACATCGGGTCGGAGACCGGTCGCCGCGCCCGCCGGAACGGTCCGCTGTGTCGGGGCGGTCG
>JBIOUO010000020.1:0-3379 GCA_044867195.1 Ilumatobacteraceae bacterium | reverse complement strand
TGATCTGGTCGACGCCCTTGGTGACCGAGTAGCTGTCCCAGTACGGCCCGCCGCAGTTGGCGCAGCTGCCCATCGAGATGACGTACTTGGGCTCGGGCATCTGGTCGTACAGGCGCAGGATCGAGGGGGCCATCTTGTCCGTGACGGTGCCGGAGATGACTACGAAGTCGGCCTGGCGGGGGCTCGCCGGAAGCGGGATCACCCCGAGCCGCATCACGTCGTAGCGCGGGGACGCGAACGCCGCGCCCATCTCGATGGCGCAGCAGGCGAGGCCCCACTGGTACACCCACATCGAGTACGACCGGCCGAGGTTGAGGAGCTTGGTGATCGGCCCGGGCATGCGGCCACGGTCGACTAGACCCACCGCAGCAGCCCCCGCTTCCAGGCGTACAGCAGGCCGTCGAGGAGCAGCACGATGAACGCGAGCATGACGATCAGGCCGAACGCCCCGTAGCGCTCGGCGGCAGCCGCCCACGGGAAGATGAACACCGCCTCGACGTCGAAGATGACGAACAGCAGGGCGAAGACGTAGTAGCGGATCTGGCTCTGCGACCAGCCGAACGCGACCGGGTCGGCGCCGCTCTCGTAGGCGATCAGCTTCGACGGGTTCGGCTTGTTCGGGCGGATGACCGAGGCCACTCCGAGCAGGAGGCCCCCGAGCAGCAGCGCGGTGAGGCCGAACCACACGACCGTGAGATAGTCCCGCAGGTACGGCGACATCGGCCTTCGACGCTACCAAGGTTCGTGAACGCGGTCCCAAACCCTCCACACGGGGGGCTGCACGGAGGCTCCGCCCCTGGTGCAGCCCCGCTCACGCAGGCATCAGGGTTGGCCGTCGCCCGCCTGAAGGAGGCCGAGCGCTCCACGGCCGGGGAGGTTGAAGGCGTGCGTCACGATCGGGTAGAGCCCGTCCTCCGCCGTCCGCAGCTCGATCACCGCGCCCTGAGCCGGGGACAGGTCGACGGCCTGCGATGCCCAGTTGCCCTCGTTGCCGGCCAGGAGGTGCACGCCTTCCTTCGTGACGGCGTGGAAGATGGTGCCCACGATGTGGAACGACGAGTCGACCGACGGACCGACGTCGAGCACGAACAGGCGCACGTCCTCCCCGGTCGGCACCTCGATCGGGTTGTCGGCATACTGCTTGGCCACACCGTTGAACATCACCAGGTCCGGCGACGGCGCGCCCTGGGCGGCCTTCTCCAGCGACGAGATCTCGCCCTGCGGGCCGAGGTACCACTCGTTCTGCACCAGGAAGAACTCGTTCTCCATCGGCGGCAGGCCACCGGCGGGTTCGACGATGAGCATGCCGAACATCCCGTTGCCGATGTGGTGCAGCACCGGGTCGGTTCCGCAGTGGTACATCCACACCCCGGCGTAGTCGGTGGTGAACTCGTAGATCAGGTCCTCACCCGGGGCGATCGAGCGCATCTCGTCGTTCCACGCCACCTGCGAGGCGTGGAAGTCGATCGAGTGCGACAGCTCCGACTCGGCCGGGTTCACCAGGTGCACCCGCACGGTGTCGCCGACCTGGGTGCGCAGCACGGGCCCGGGCACCGTGCCGCCGAACGTCCAGACCTTCTGCTGGAAGCCCTCGGCGACGGTCATCAGCTTCTCCTCGACCGTCAGCTCGACCTCGATCAGGTCGCCGCCGTTCGGGGCGCCGCCGGGCACCAGCGTCACCCCCTCGCCCTCGCCGCGCGCCGGCACATGCGGGTCGCGCAGCTCGTAGGCCGGTGCGTTCGGGTCCGGCTCGACCTGGGCAACCGCCGTCGCGCCGCCCGACGCCTCCCCGCCCGATGCAACGGTCGTCCCGGTCGCCGCGGCCGACGTCGGCGTGTCGATCATGCCCGTCATGCCGGCATCGGAGTGCCCCGGGACGGTGCACACGAACGGCAGGCCCTCCTCGGGCACGGTGATCTCGAACTCCACGGTCTCGCCGACAGCAGCTACGATCGGATCGCCGCCGCCGAACGCGATGTCGTGCTGGAGCGTGCCGTCGTTGACCAGGACCCCCTTGTAGGTGCCGGGTTCGGCGACGACCTGCGCCGGCGAGAAGGCGAACTCGGAGGCGTGGAACTCGATGGTGTCACCTGGTTGGTACGTGGCGGCACCACCGGCGGCCGCACCCTCCCCGCCGGCGGCGCCCGCTGCACCCGCTGCGCCGGAGGCGTCGGGACCGTCATCGGCGCAGGCGGCAAGCACGCCGGCGAGCACGGCCACCGCGGCGAAGATGGTACGGGCGCGAGTCGTCATCGCGCGTCCTCCTTGATGTCGAGAAGCTGGGCGACAGGGATCGTACGCAGCTCGTTGGTCAACGTTTCACGAGCGCCCATCCAGCCGCATCATCCATGACATCTAGGGTCAGGGATCGGTCAGCAGCTAGGGCCGAACGTCCCGACCGCCGTTGGCTACACAGCCCCAGATACTCGGATGGCGGCATGACGGTTAGCGTCCGCAACCGGGATGGTGACGCTGGACGACATCCGAGCCGCGCGCAGCGTCACCGCGACCATCGTCCGCCACACGCCCGTGGTGCCGTCGCTAGCGCTGTCGAAGCTGACCGGCCAGGAGGTCATGCTGAAGGCCGAGAGCTTGCAGCGCACGGGCGCGTTCAAGATCCGTGGGGCGATGAACAAGCTGGCGTCGCTGGGCGACCGTGCCGGCAACGGGGTGACCGCCGGCAGCGCCGGCAACCACGCCCAGGCGCTGGCGCTCGCCGCCAGCCACGCCGGCGTGCCGTGCGACATATTCGTCCCGGCGGGCGCGCCGATCACGAAGATCGAATCCTGCCGGGCGTACGGAGCGACCGTCGTCGAGGGCGGGGCGTCGCTGGACGAGGCGGTGGCCGCTGCCCGCGCCCGAGCCGCCGAGCGGGACATGGTGTTCTGCCACCCGTTCGACGACCCCGCCGTCGTCGCCGGCCAGGGGACGATGGGGTTGGAGCTCGTCGAGGACGTGGCCGACCTGTCGTGCGTGATCGTGCCGGTGGGCGGTGGCGGGCTGGCGGCAGGCGTGGCGATCGCCGTGAAGTCGCAGCTCCCCCACGTCCGGGTGGTCGGGGTGCAGGCGGCGGTCTGCTCCCCGTACGCGGGAGGGGTCTCTCCCGAGGGTCCCGTGCTGACGCTGGCCGACGGCATCGCCGTCAAGCGGCCCGGTCGGGTGACCGGCCCGCTGATCGAGCAGTGGGTCGACGATGTGGTCGCCGTCGACGAGGACGCCATCGCCGACGCGATGGTGATGCTGATGGAGCGCGCCAAGCTCTACGTCGAGGGTGCCGGCGCGGTGGGCGTCGCCGCGGTCCAGGCCGGCGTTGCCGTTCCGGCCAACACAGGCACGACCTGCGTCGTGCTCTCGGGCGGCAACGTCGACCTCGGTGTCG
>JBIOUO010000019.1:0-3125 GCA_044867195.1 Ilumatobacteraceae bacterium | reverse complement strand
CTCTGCGAGATCGAGCAGCCCTGGCCGTCGACCTTGACGTCGGAGACGAGATCATCGTCGAGCTGCAGGTAGACGGTGATCTCGTCGCCGCACAGCGGATTGTGGCCCTGGGCGACGACAGCGGGGGGCGCCGGCAGCTCGCCCCGGTTCCGTGGCGAGCGGTAGTGGTCGAGGATGATCTCGCGGTAGAGGTCTTCGAGTCCGGGCATGGTCGTGGGTCGCTCCGTGGGGACGTGCTCGGGGGTCGGCTAGAGGGTGAAGATGTCGGCCACGCCGTCGAGCGCGTCGGCCAGCGCGTCGACATCCTCGCGGTCGTTGTACACGTAGAAGCTGGCGCGTGCGGTGGCGGCGACGCCGAGCAGGCGCATCAGCGGCTTGGCGCAGTGGTGCCCGGCGCGGATGCAGACGTTGCGCTGGTCGAGCACCTGGCTGACGTCGTGGGGGTGGAGGTCGCGGAAGGCGAAGCTGACGACGCCGCCGCGCTGGGCCATGTCCCGTGGGCCGTGGATCGTGATGTCGTCGCCGAAGCGGGCGGTCAGCGTGTCCAGCGCGTAGCCGGTGATCCCGATCTCGTGGGCGCGCACGGCGTCCATCCCGAGGCCAGTCATGAAGTCGACCGCGGCGCCGAACCCGATGACCTCGGTGATCGGCGGGGTGCCGGCCTCGAACTTGGCCGGCACGGCGGCCGGCGCGTAGCCGTCGAGGCGGACGTCGGCGATCATGTTCCCACCGCCGAGGAACGGCGGCGTGTCGTCGAGCAGCTCGGCCCGCCCCCACAGCGCCCCGATCCCGGACGGCCCGCACATCTTGTGGCTGGAGAAGGCGGCGAAGTCGGCGCCCCACGCCCGGACGTCGGTCCGGTTGTGGGGCACGTACTGGCAGGCGTCGACGACGGCCAGTGCCCCGGCGTCGTGGGCAGCGGCGCACAGGTCGGCGACGGGCGTGAGCGTGCCGAGCACGTTGCTCATCGCGCTGAACGAGAGCACCTTGGCGCCGTCGAGCAGGCGCGGGAGGTCGTCGAGGTCGAGGCGGCCGTCGGCCGTCAGCGGGATCCAGCGCAGTTCGACGCCGCGCTCGGCAGCGATGATGTGCCAGGGCACGATGTTGGCGTGGTGCTCGAGGTGGGTGAGCACGACGACGTCGCCGCGGTCGAGGTTGGCTCGCCCCCACGACTGGGCGACGAGGTTGAGCGCTTCGGTGGCGTTCTTGGTGAACACGATCTCGTCGGCGTGAGCGGCGTTGACGAACCGGGCGACCTTGGCGCGCGCCGCCTCGTAGGCGTCGGTCGCCTCGGCGGCGAGGCGGTAGGCGCTGCGGTTGATCGGCGCGTAGGAGGTCTCGGTGAACGTCGTCATCGCGTCGATGACCGCCCGCGGCTTCTGCGACGTGTTGGCCGAGTCGAGGTAGTGGATCGGCGCCCCGTCGATGAGCCGTGCGAGCAGCGGGAACTGCACCTTGACGGCCGTCGTGTCCAGCGCCTCGGTGGTGGCTGTGGCGACGTCGACGGTCACGCCTGGCCTCCCGCGGTCGTCCCGGCCGCGGCGAGCTCGCGGAACGACTCGTAGCCGTCGCGCTCGAGCCGCTCGGCGATCTCCATCCCGCCCGACGCGACGATCCGCCCGCCGAGCAGGACGTGGACGTGGTCGGGCGTCAGCTCGTCGAGCAGTCGCTGGTAGTGGGTGATCAGCACGACGCCCATGTCCGGGCGGTCGGCGCGGACCTCGCGGATGCCGGTGGCCACGATGCGCAAGGCGTCGATGTCGAGGCCGGAGTCGGTCTCGTCGAGGATCGCCAGCTGCGGCTCGAGGATCGCCATCTGCATGATCTCGTTGCGCTTCTTCTCCCCGCCCGAGAAACCCTCGTTGAGGTAGCGGTCGACGAACGAGGAGTCCATGCCGAGGCGGCCCATCCACTCCATCGCCGCCACTCGCAGCTCGAGGATCGAGAGGTCGATGCCCTTGCGAGCCGACAACGCCTGGCGCAGGAACTGGATCACCGAGACGCCGGGGATCTCCTGCGGGTACTGGAAGGCGAGGAACATCCCCGCCTTGGCCCGTTCGTCCGTGGGCCAGGCGGTGACGTCGTCGCCGTGGAACGTGATCGTGCCGGCGGTGACCTGGTACTCCGGCGAGCCGAGCAGCGTGGAGGCGAGCGTGCTCTTGCCGGACCCGTTGGGGCCCATGATGGCGTGGATCTCACCGACGCCGACAGCGAGGTCGACGCCGCGGAGGATCGGCTCGGGCTCGCTCGGGCTCCCTGTGGAGGCCATCGCGACGTCGGGAACCGGCGCCACCCACAGCCCCTCGACCCGGAACAGCTCGCTCATGGCTTCCCAGCATACGCGCCGGCCGAAAGGGTTTCTCCTACGCCCGTAGTGCAAATCCGGCCCGTCGCGCCCCCGTCCAACTGGGTGGTCGTGGTCTCATTCCGGCTTCTGGGTGCCCACAGTCTCGAAATCGAGACCGTGAACACCCAGAAAGCGCTGACGACGGGCCGGGACCGTTTCCCTTTCCGGGTGCTCACGACACTCAGGGGTGGTGAGGAGGTCTGATCGATGTCGAGCGGTCTGGTTGGCTACGACCCGCAGCGCGTCGAGGTGCTGCGGGGGGTCGTGGTCGCGGCATGCGATCACTTGGCGCGGGCCCCGATGGTCGACGATCCGCTCGCCGCCGACGCGCTGGCCACGGTGCGGCTGGTCCGGAGCCATCTGGAGGACGGCTGGCTGCCGGTGCTGGGGCGGATCGCGGCGTCGCGGGCGATGCTCGAGTTCGGCGCTGCCAATTTGCCGGCGGCGCCGCTGGCTGGGTTCGGCGTTGGCTTCGGTTGGTTGGCTGCGCCGCTGGAGGGGCCGCCTCATGAGTTGCCGCCGTCGTGGGGGCCGTCGAACGCGGTGGCCCGAGCGGCTGCCGAGGCCGCCGTAGCGGCCGGGGAGGCGGGCCGGTTCGGCGGGCGGACTCGGACGTATGAGGTGATCGAGACCACGCCGTCGACGTCGATCCCGGCCACCGGGCACGACCCTGATGGTGGCAGCGGGTTCTACGACATCCTGGTCGAGGATCATTGGTTGTTCGAGCACAACCTGGCGGACCCGCCGCCTCCAGCGGGCATGACGCCGGCCGGCCCGT
>JBIOUO010000018.1:0-16524 GCA_044867195.1 Ilumatobacteraceae bacterium | reverse complement strand
GCACAGGGCCAGCGAGGCGACGTCGATGCGCTCGTCGTTGCCGTGGAAGCGCTGGGCGAAGGTCTCCATCGTGACGGCCGGCGAGAACAGCGCGGCGCCGTAGGCGACTGCCCCGCGCTGGCGGTAGTACCGGGCGTCGGTGCCGACCGTGATGATGCCAGGCACGATGTCGGCGTCCGCCACGGCGAGTGACGTCCGGGCCCGCAGGGCGTCCCACAGCGGGTTGTGGATCGGCGAGCGCGTGGACGGGCACTCCTGGATCCGGGACACCTCGACTCGTCCCGCCAGCTCGCCGAGCGCGTCGGTGAGGTAGCGATCGACCGTCTCGCTCGTGTCCCCGGGGACCGTGCGCATGTCGACGTCGATGTCGACGACGTCGGGAATCGTGTTCGTCTTCTGCCCGCCGTGGATCACGTTCGGCGAGATGGTCGTGTGCGAGCAGGCGTGGAGGACGCGGGCGCGGTCGGGTGGCAGGGTACCCAGCGCGTCGCGGATGGTCGCCGGATCCGACAGCGCCCGGCGCAGGTCGGCGGGCAGATCGATGGCCGCCAGCTGGGCCTGCCACAGGTCGTCGACGGAGGACGGTGTGCGATAGGCGGCCAGCCGGCGCACCACCTCGGCGGCCGTCACGAGGGCGTTGTCGGCGCCGTACGGCATCGACCCGTGCCCGGGCGTGCCGCGTACCCGCAGCCGCAGCCACGAGATGCCCTTCTCGGCGACGTTGACCGTGATGTGGCGGCCACCGCCGGAGTCGGTCGTGCAATAGCCACCGGACTCGGTGAGCACGTAGTCGGCGCCGACCGCGTCCCAGTGGTGATCAACCATGTACTCGGCGCCCCAGTGGCCGCCCGCCTCCTCGTCGGCGACACCGAAGTAGATCAGCGTGCCGCGAGGCCGGAACCCCTCGTCGGCCAGGCCGCGGAACGCGACGGCCATCGACGCCGTCAGGCACAGCATGTCGAGCGCGCCGCGACCCCACACCTCGCCGCCGACCAGCTCGCCGCCGAACGGGTCGCGCGTCCAGCCGTCCGGGTTGACTGGGACCACGTCGGTATGACCCATCAGGCACAGCGCCGGCGCACCAGGGTCGCGGCCCTCGATGCGGGCGACGATCGAAGTCCGGCCGGGATGGCTGGTGAAGCGCTCGACCTCAAGGCCGCCGCCCGCGAGGTAGGTCTGCAGCAGGTCGGCGTTGCGCACCTCGCCGCCGGAGTCGGGCGTGCCGTCGTTGACGCACTGGTTGCGGATCAGCGCCTGCAGCAGCTCGGTCGCCGGCCCGGCGGGGCTGGTCATCGCCGTGACGCTATGTCGGCGCCGACTGCAGCTCGCGAGAGAAGAACTCGAGCGCGGCTTTGGTCTTGGTGTGCTGCTCGCCCTCGATATCGATACCCTTGCCGGCGAGGAAGTCGCGGAGCTCGATGGCGGTGTCGAGGCCTTCACCGGGCAGGCACTTGGTCGACAGCTCGACGATGCGCGAACCGTCGGGATACAGCCACATCTCGGCGACGAGGCGGCGGCTGAACGTCTCCGGCGCCATCTTCAGCTTGAGCACGAAGATCGGTCCGAGCACGGACAGGTCGTCGATCGCCAGGCCCTCGGGCGCGTGAGCGGCGAAGAACGCCCGCTGGGGCTTCGAGAACAGCTTGCGCAGTGGCTTGCCGCCCTGGACGGACTCCCGCACCGCGGTCTGCGAGAGCATGCCCTTCAGCGACCCGGAGCAGACATAGGCGCCCGGCAGGACGTCGACCTCGACGACGAAATCCGGCGACCCCCTGAGCTCAGCCGGCAGGTCGGAGGGGACGACCGGGCGCAGCTTGATCACTGAGTCGTGCGCCCGTCCCTGGATCCGCCGGGCCCGGGCGACGACGCCGGCCTTGTTCAGGTCGAGGTCGGGTGTGTCGAAGAAGAAGACCTGGCGGATCTGCGCCTCGAGCGGATCGACGCCGAGCACGGCCGCCGCCGAGCGGTACGTGCCCTCGGGCAACGTCAGCTTGAGCTCGATGCTGTCCGCGCCCTGCACCAGCCGCCGCAGCTCGAGGAAGTCATCGCTGACCAGGGCAGCCTTCTGCGCCATCTCATCCTCCGTTCACAATGGCCGATCCCGGCCGCCAGTGAGACCGTACTCCGGGCGACACCTACCTACACTCGGTGTAACGCGTCACCAGGGGGTTCCGCCGTGCCGAGCATCGATGACCTGATGGCCCAAATCCCGATCAGCGACGTCGCCAGCCGGCTGGGGGTCAGCGAGCCCGAGGCCGAGCAGGCCGTGCGCGCCGCGCTGCCCGCGCTCCTCGGCGGGATGGAGGCCAACGCCGCCGATCCTGCCGGCGCGGCGTCGCTGGCCAAGGCCGTGGGCGAGCACGATGGCTCGCTGCTCGACGGCGGCGTGAACCTCGATCAGGTCGACACCGACGACGGGTCGAAGATCGTGTCCAACGTCTTCGGCGACAACAAGGATGCCGTCGTCAACCAGCTCGGAGGGCTCGGCGGCGGGTTGAGCAGCGGGATGATCGCCAAGCTGCTGCCGATGCTGGCGCCGCTGGTGATGTCGTTTCTCGCCAAGTCGTTCGGGGGCGGGGGAGGAGCGAAGTCGGCCGCCCCCGGCGCGTCGGAGGCCAAGGACGCTGGCGGTGGTGGCCTCGGCGACATTCTCGGCGGGCTGCTCGGGGGCGGGGGCGGCGGCGGGAAAGGCGGCGGCGGCCTGGGCGGCCTCCTCGGCGGCGGGAGCGGCCTCGGTGACGTGCTCGGCGGACTCGGCGGGCTCCTTGGCGGCGGTAAGCGCTGACCGTCCGTTGGAGTGTTTCCGCCGTCGGAGGGTTTCCTCGGGGGACGCCCCCCGGCAAACACTCCAATGCCG
This sequence comes from Ilumatobacteraceae bacterium, assembly GCA_044867195.1. GTDB lineage: Bacteria > Actinomycetota > Acidimicrobiia > Acidimicrobiales > Ilumatobacteraceae > JALZMG01. The sequence continues at coordinate 13,667 of JBIOUO010000018.1, read as the reverse complement.
GTGTCAGGGGGATGGGAGGTCCTCCAGGACGGCGAGGATCTCGTCGCCGTAGCGCTCGAGCTTGGTTGGGCCGATGCCGTCGCAGGCGATCAGCTCGGCCGGTGTCGTCGGGCGGGCGAGAGCGATGCCGCGCAGGTGCTTGTCGTTGACGACGACGTAGGCGGGCACGCCGTCGGCACTGGACCGTGACGTCCGCCAGGCGCGCAGCGCGGCCTCGGCGGCGGCCGCGGCGCCCCACAGCCTCGTCGGCGCGCCCAGCGGCGCCTTGCGGCCGGCGTGCTCGACGCGCTCGCCGAACCGGACGCGCAGCGTGGCGCCCGACGCCACGCGGACGACGGCGCCGCGCCCGTCGACCGCGTCGATCGTGCCCTCGTACCCACCGGGCACCGTGAGCACCAGGCCCTCGGTCGCCTCGATCGACTCCCGCGCGGGCGGTGCCGTTGCCGGACGCGTGACGACCTCGGCCGGCGTCGGCCGCGGGGCCTTGCGCGGCGCGGTCCCGCTGAGCTCGGCGAGGAACGGGCTGCGCCGCGAGCGGTCGGCGAGCACGGCCACCCGGTGGCGGCCACGCGTGATCGCCACGTGCAGCACTCGCCGCTCCTCCTCGATGTCCTCCGCGAGCCGGTGGGGCACGATCCCGTCGGCGACACCGAACACTGCGATCCGATCCCACTCTCGCCCCTTCACGCGGTGGATCGTCGACAGCAGGATCCCGCCTGGATCCTGCTGGCGGGTGAACAGGTCGCGCAGCCACGGCTCGAACCCGCCGGGATCGGGGTGCAGGTCGGCGACGCCGAGCAGGCCTTCGAGGTCGTCGAGGTGGCTCGAGCCCTGCCCGCCGCCGGTGCGGTCGAGCAGACTCATCGCCGCGCCGAGCCCGACGTCGTCGCGCACCGCCTCCAGCACGGCGCGGGTCGTGCCCGCCCGGCCGGCGTCGACGACGACTTGGAGGTCGTCGACGAGGTTCCACACCTTGCTGGCGTCCTTGTCCGGCATCTGGTCGGCGAGTGCGGCGAGTTGGGCCACCGACCAGGTGCGCCGGCGGTCGAGTCGGTCGGGGAACCACTGCGGCAGCCCCCGCGTCGGGCGGCGGAGGATCTCCACGATGTCCCGCCGCAGCATGGCGTCGCCGGAGGCGGCGATCCGCAGGTACGCGAGCGCCGCGCGCATCCCCGTGCGCTCGAGCACGTCGGGCCGCAGGACCGACGCCACCGGCAGCCCGGCCTGGCGTAGGGCGACATGCGGGGCGAGGAGCAGGGAATTGACGCGCGACAGCACGGCGACCGACGTGGTATCGACATCGGGCTCGGCGAGCCACTCGTGGACGAGCGCGACGAGGGCCGTCGCCCCGCCGTCGCGGTCGTGCTCCACGACACGCAACGCGCCGGCCGTCGGGTCGCACGCGGGACCGGGGTCGATCTGCTTCGGGACTCGACGCTGGTTGTAGCCGAGCAGCGTGCGCGCGCCGTGGACGACCTCGACCGGGCAGCGGTAGTTGACGGTCAATGGGTGCGGTGTGGCGCCGGGGAACAGGCCCTCGTAGTCGATGAGGAACGACGGGTCGGCCCCGGCGTGGCCGTAGATGCACTGGTCGTCGTCGCCGACTCCGAACACGTCCAACGCCGGCAGGGCGAGCAGGCGGATCAGCAGCACGTGGGCGGGCGTGAGGTCCTGGAACTCGTCGACCAGGAGATGGCGGCACGAGCGCTGGAGCGCCCGGCGGAACGTGCCGTCGCAGAGGAGGACCTCGACGGCGCCGTAGATCTGCTCGTCGAAGTCCACGACGCCGCGCTCGGTGAGACGGGCGCGGTAGGTCGGGAACAGCTCGGCCAGTCCCGGCACGTCGTCGCGCGACGCCTCGACCTCCTCGGGATCGGTCAAGCCCAGGCGGATCGACGTCAGACCCTCGACGTACGGGCCGATCGGGTCGGTGTTCGCACGACGCTGGCGGCGCCCGGGGAGCAGTAGCTCGACGAGGCGGCGGACGTCCGGCTCGTCGACCACGGCCGGCGACCTGCCACGGTGCTCGGCGAGCACCCACAACCCGAGCGAGTTCAACGTGCGGACGCGCGGCCGGAAGTCGGTGGTTCGCGCCTCCATCTCCAGCTGGGCCTGCTTGTTGTAGGCGACGGCGAGCACGGTGGCTGGCTCGTATCTGCGGTCGAGGTGGAGGTGACGGAGCCGCTCGGTGAGGACGCGCGTCTTGCCCGACCCGGCCGGGGCGATGACGCGGGCCGGGCCGCCGGCATGGGCGACGGCCGCCAGCTGGTCGGGCGCCAGGTCGGCGAGTGGAGCCACCATGGGCGGCACGACGGAAAGCGCACCGGTGTCGACGCTGTGGCTGTGGACCAGCGTCAGGCCCGGCGGCGCCGGCATCCGCGGCCCGCCGTCCACCCACGCCGGCGTTCCATCGGGCAGCGTGATGTCGGCCGGCCCGCCCGGCGTGGCTCCGGCACCGGGATCGAGGCGGGCCGCTTTGACGCCCCACCACCAGATCGGCTCGCCGGCTCGGGCGTCGTACGTGTTCGCCCAGGTCAGGAAATGGAGACGGTCGAACCACGGCTCGGCCTGCGCTGACACCCGCCATGGCTCGACGGGGAACGACTCCGGTTCGCGGAACCGGGCGGGGTCGATCCCGAGGGCGACGACGATCGGTTCGCGCGCCGCCCAGGCCGCGTGGAGCCGGCGTACCGTCTCGCCCGGCGCCTCGAGCACGCGGTCGTCGATCGTGACGACCGGCGCGTCGCGCCACGGCGCCGGAGGCGCCGCGCCGCTGGACACCACGACCCCCCGGCCGAGGGCAGGCGGACCGGGCACGGGCACGGCAGCCAACCTACGCCGAGGGTGTCGCCGACCCGCCGCCCCGCCGCCGGGCCGGAACGGCGAACTGTGAGCGCAGCGGGCGGATCTCTGCCGCCGCCGCTCACAGATCCGGGCGGTCGGCGCGAACGGTGAGTCCAGCGGGCGGACGTCCGCCTGTTGCGCTCACAGTTCGGGGGGTGGGTCGGGGCGCAGGCGGGGGGCGAGGTCCTCGACAAGCGGGACGACCTCCTGGGCGCAGGCGATGAACGCCTCGACGTCGCCGCCGCCGGGGTCGACGACCTCCTCCCACGGGCGCAGCTCGACGGCGGCCAGGTCGAGCTCGGCGACGCGCGCGGCCAGCGGGCGATCGTCGGCGGCGAGGTCGCGCGCGAGGCGCTTCAGCGTCCCGGTGCGGTCGGCGGCGGGGGGATGCTCGCGGCGCACCCACTCGACGTGCTCGGGCGCGAGGCCGATCACCAGCGTCGCTCGGTCGAGGTCGGCAGTCTCCACCTGGCGGCTGCGATGCGACGGCGGGATCACGCCAACCGCCTCGAAGCCGGCCTTCGTCCGCCAGCTCATCGGCAGGCCGTCGATCGACATCGTGCCGGCGGTCGCGATCTCGACGTCGGGCAGGTGGGCCTTGAGCACGGCGCCGGCGATCACCGAACGCGTCGCGTTGCCGGTGCACAGGATCAGGATCGTCGGGTCCATGGCCGCCCGCCAGTATGGCCACTGGCGAGCCCAGCGGTCAGGATGATCGGCGATGGCCACCGACCTGTACGCGGCGTTCCCCGACCTGTCCTTCGACCGCCCCGCCGACACGGTGCTGCGGATCACGCTCGACGGGCCCGGTCTCAACGCCGTCGGCCCGGCGGTGCACCGCCAGCTGGCCGACGTGTGGCTGACGATCGACCGCGACCCGGACACCAACGTCGCCCTCCTGCAGGGCGCCGGCAAGGCATTCTCGTCGGGAGGCAGCTTCGAGCTGATCGACGGCGTGACCACCGACTACGCCAGGCGGCTGGCCGTGATGCGCGAGGCGCGGGACCTTGTGTTCAACGTCATCAACTGCTCGAAGCCGATCGTCTCGGCTGTCCACGGGGCGGCCGTCGGGGCCGGCCTCGTCGCCGCGCTGCTCGCCGACGTCTCGGTGGTGGGCCGCACGGCGCGGATCATCGACGGCCACACGCGCCTGGGCGTCGCCGCCGGCGACCACGCCGCGATCTGCTGGCCGCTGCTGTGCGGGATGGCCAAGGCCAAGTACTACCTGCTGACCTGCGATGCGCTGAGCGGCGAGGAGGCGGAGCGGATCGGGCTGGTCTCGCTGTGCGTCGACGACGCCGATGTCCAGCGGCGGGCGCTCGAGATCGCCACACAGCTGGCCGGAGGGGCGCAGGCGGCGATCCGCTTCACCAAGCAGACGCTGAACAACTGGTACCGCGCGCAGTCGGGGATCTTCGATGCCAGCCTGGCGTACGAGCTCGTCGGCTTCGGCGGACCCGACGCCCGCGAGGGCCTCGCCAGCCACGTCGAGAAGCGCCCGCCGACGTTCAGCGGCCCGACCGGCGAGTAACCCCGACGCGTCGGCCGTCTGGGCGGGATTCGTGCCGATCCTCGATCCAGATCGGGACCGTGAGTCCCGCTGCGCTCGCTCACACCGGTACGGTCCGCGACCATGACTATCTGCGAAGGTCGGATCTGCATCGTTACGGGCGGTGGGCGGGGGATCGGTCGCGAGCACGCGCTGATGCTCGCCGCCCACGGGGCGCGTGTCGTCGTCAACGACCTCGGCGGCGCCCGCGACGGCACCGGTGCCGATCCGGGGCCGGCGAACGAGGTCGTCGAGGAGATCAACGGGTTCGGCGGCGAGGCCGTCGCCAACGTCGACGACGTGTCGGACTTCGCCAGCGCCGGCGCGCTGGTCCAGCAGGCGATCGACACGTTCGGTGGCCTCGACGTGCTCGTCAGCAACGCCGGCATCCTGCGTGACCGGATGCTGTTCACGATGACCGAAGAGGAGTGGGACGCCGTGATCCGGGTCCACCTCAAGGGAACGTTCGCGCCCGCCCGCCATGCCGCCCGATACTGGCGGGACCGGGCCAAGGTCGGGCAGCGCAACGACGCCCGGCTGATCACGACGACGTCGATCTCCGGTCTGTACGGCAACCCCGGGCAGACGAACTACGGGGCGGCGAAGGCGGGCATCGCGGCGATGACGCTGATCGCGTCCGACGAGCTCGGCCGCTACGGCGTCACGGCGAACTCCATCGCCCCCGGCGCGCGGACGCGGATGACGGAGAACCTGCCGTTCGCCGCCGAGGCAGGCGACCGCATCGATCCCCGCTGGGTCGCCCCGATCGTCACCTGGCTGGCGTCGACGGAGTCGGCCGGGGTCACCGGCCGGGTGATCGAGGCGTCAGGTGAGCTGACCGCGATCGCCGAGGGCTGGCGCCGCGGGCCGACGTCCGACACCCCGCCCGCCGAGCCGGCGGACGTGCCGGCGGTCCTCCTGCCGCTGCTCGAACAGGCCCGCCGCAAGTCGACGATGCGCGGCGCCGAAGCCCCGCCGCCGGTGACGTGAGCGAGCGACTGTCCGAGCAAGCGAGTCTTCGAGCGAGCGAGGCAATTGAGCACGTCGAGCAAGCGAGTCTTCGAGCGAGCGAGGCAATTGAGCACGTCGGGCGAGCGAGCCATTCGGCACGGTCGTTCGCTCATTGGTGCCCCGAAGGGTCCGACGATGCTTCGGCGTCGCACGATGACAGGGTGCACCAATGAGCGAGCGGGTCGTGCTCGTGCGCCACGGCGAGACGGCCTGGAGCAGCCAGCGACGCCACACCGGGCGCACCGACATCCCGCTCAACGACGAGGGCCGCCAGCTCGCCCGCCTGTTGCAACCGGTGCTCGCGGCGATCGCCGGCATCGACAGCGCGTTGGTGTTGACGAGTCCCCTACGCCGCGCGCGCGACACGTGCATCGCGGCCGGGCTCGGCGAACGCGCCGAGGTCGTCGACGATCTCGTCGAGTGGGACTACGGCGAGGCCGAGGGCCGCACGACGGTGGAGATCCAGGCGGAGATGCCGGGCTGGTCGGTGTGGACGCACCCGCTGCACGACGGTGAGCTGATCGAGCAGGTCGGGGCTCGCGCGGATCGCGTGCTGGCCCGGGTCCGAGCCCACGACGGCCTCGCCGTGCTGTTCGCCCACGCCCACGTGCTGCGCATCCTCGCCGCCCGCTGGTGCGGGCTTGCGCCCGTGGGTGGACGGATCTTCACGCTCGACCCGGCCAGCGTGTCGATCCTCGGCCACGAGCGGGACGTGGCGGTGATCGAGCGCTGGAACGTGGTGCCCGATCGCTTCATCGGCTCGGCCGAGGCGCCCGCTACCATTCCGGAGATAGGCGCCGACGGCTCAGCGACTTCATGACAGCGACCGAGACCACGACCACCGTCGTCGTCCCCGGTACGCACCTGATGTCTGCGCTCGTCGGGCCGCGCGACCTCCACCTGCGCCAGATCGAGGAGGCCTTCCCGGAGACCGAGATCAACGTGCGCGGCAACGAGGTCGTCGCCCGCGGCGAGCAGTCCGAGGAGGTGGGGCGGCTGTTCGAGGAGCTGGTCGGGCTGCTCCAGCGCGGGCACGAGCTCGACGAGGCGAGCCTCAGGCGCGTCATCGGGATGGTCTCCGACGACGAGCGGCCGAGCGAGATCCTCACCCAGGACGTGCTGCGCGGGGCCAAGGGTCGCCCGATCCGTCCCAAGTCGGCGGGCCAGAAGCGCTACATCGACGCCATCGCCAACCACGTCATCACGTTCGGGATCGGGCCCGCCGGCACCGGCAAGTCGTGGCTCGCGGTGGCGATGGCGGTCAAGGCGCTGCAGGCCAAGCAGGTGCAGCGGATCATCCTCACCCGCCCGGCCGTGGAGGCCGGCGAGCGGCTGGGCTTCCTGCCAGGCGACCTGATGGCCAAGATCGACCCCTACCTGCGGCCGCTCTACGACGCGCTGTACGACATGGTCGAGCCAGAGGGTGCGCAGCGGCTGCTCGAGCGCCAGACCGTCGAGGTGGCGCCACTGGCGTTCATGCGCGGGCGCACGCTGAACAGCAGCTTCATCATCCTCGACGAGGCGCAGAACACGACGCCCGAGCAGATGAAGATGTTCCTCACTCGCATCGGCTTCGGCTCGCGCGTCGTCGTCACCGGCGACGTCACCCAGGTCGACGTCCCCAACGGCAAGAGTGGGCTGCTCGGCCTCGAACGCGTGCTCAGCGGCATCGACGGCCTGACATTCGTCCACCTCTCGTCCGCCGACGTGGTGCGCCACCGCATCGTCGCCGACATCGTCGCGGCGTACGAGCGAGACGGCGACCCGGCGGGCCGCTGACGTGGGCGATCCGCCGAGTCCTCGTCCCGCCGCGGTCGTGGTGGGCGCAGACGATCAGGACGCCGTCGAGGTCGACGTCCAGCGCTGGGTCGACCTGGCGCGCGCCGTGCTCGACACCGAGGGCCGCGCCGGCGAGCTGGCGGTGACGTTCGTCGACCGCGACGAGATCGCCGAGCTCAACGCCGAGCACCTCGGCCACGACGGCCCGACCGACGTGCTCTCGTTCCCGCTCGACGACGATCCCGGCGCCGCGCTGGCGGGAGTGCCCGTGCTGCTCGGCGACGTCGTCATCTGCCCGGCCGTCGCACGTGACCACGCCCCATCGCACGCCGGCAGCCTGGACGACGAGCTGGCGCTGCTCGTGGTCCATGGCGTGCTGCACGTCCTCGGCCACGACCACGCCGAGCCGGCCGAGACGGTTGCGATGCGCGCCCGCGAGCTGGCGTTGCTGGAGCAGCACCACTGGCGTGGCCCGGCGCCGGACGGCTTCCTCCAGGAGCAGCTCCCATGATCGCGGCGGAGTTCACGTCCAACGACGCGCTGATCCTGGCCGCGCTTGCCGTGCTGTTCGTCGCCCTCGCGTTCCTCGGCATCGCCGAGACGGGCATCAACCGCATCACCCGGATCAAGGCCGAGACGCTCGCCGAGCGTGACCCGCGGCGCGGGCGAGCGCTGCGAAGTCTCGTCGAGGCGCCGGAGAAGTTCCTCAACCCCGTCCTGCTCACCGTCAACATCCTGCAGACGGCGACAGCTTCGCTGAGCACGTTCCTGTTCACGCGCCTGTTCGGCGCGCTCGGCGCGGTGCTCGGCTTCGTCCTCAACGTCGTCGTGCTGTTCGTGTTCACCGAGGCCGTGCCCAAGACATGGGCGGTGCTGCACAGCGAGCAAGCGGCCCTGGTCGCAGCCCGCCCGACCTCGTGGCTCGTGAAGTTCTGGCCGCTGAAGGTCGTGACCCAGGGATTGATCGGCTTCTCCAACTGGATCCTTCCGGGAAAGGGCCTCAAGGGCGGCCCGTTCGTCTCCGAGCGCGAGCTGCTCGGCATCGTCGAGGCGGCGGCCAAGGACGAGGTCATCGAGCACGAGGAGCGCGAGCTGATCGAGAGCATCATCGAGTTCGGCGACACGGTCGCCCGCGAAGTGATGGTGCCGCGCCCGGACATGGTGGTCGTGCTCGACGACGCCACGATCAGCGACGGCCTCGACCTCGCCATCGCCCACGGGTATTCCCGCCTCCCGATGCAGGGCGGTGAGGACAGCGACGACATCATCGGGCTGCTCTACACGAAGGACCTGATCCGCGCCGAGCGCGAGGGTCGAGGCGACGAGCCGGCAGCCGATCTGGCCCGGCCGGTGCGCTTCATCCCGGAGAACAAGCCCGTCGCCAGGCTGATGCGCGAGATGCAGGCCGAGAAGTTCCACCTGGCAATCGTCGCCGACGAGTACGGCGGTGTGGTCGGGCTGATCACGTTGGAGGACTGCCTGGAGGAGCTCGTCGGCGAGATCGTCGACGAGTACGACACCGACAAGAAGGCGATCCGCTCGTTGCCCGACGGCGACTGGCTGGTCGAGGGCGGTGTGCAGGTCGAGGAGCTCAACGACGTGCTCGAGGCTCAGCTGCCCGACGAGGGCTGGGACACCGTTGGCGGCCTGCTGTTCGGCACGCTCGAGCACGTGCCCGAACGCGGCGAGGCGGTCGAGCTGGTGGGGTGGCGCGTCGCCGCCGAGGAGCTCGACGGGCGGCGGGTCAAGCTGGTCCGCGTGTCTCGGATCGGTGAGGCCGTCCGCCCCCTTGACAACTGACGGAAACAGCGGTCGCGACGTCCGAGCACCCGTTCTGTGTCACCGCATCTGCAGTCGACGACAGATGTTGTGACACAGAAGCTGGGGCTTGGCGAGTACGTTCGCCGGCCGTATGGAGATCTCGCTGGATGGGAAGGTCGCGCTGGTGACGGGCGCGTCGCGTGGCATCGGCAAGGCGATCGCCAAGGGCTTCGCCGACGCCGGGGCGAAGGTGATGCTGACGAGCCGCAAGCGCGACGGGCTGGAGGCGGCGGCGGCCGACATTGGCGGTGACGTCGATGTCTTCCCCGCCCACGTCGGGCGCCCAGCGGACGGTGTGGCGTGCATCGACGCCACGATCGAGCGCTTCGGCGGGCTCGACATCCTGGTCAACAACGCCGGCGCCAACCCGTACTACGGCGAGACGATCGACGTCGACGAGGCCCGTTACGACAAGACCTTCGAGGTCAACCTCCGCGGCCCGCTGTTCTGGATGCAGCACGCGTGGAACAAGTCGTTCAAGGCCAAGCCCGGCGTGATCCTCAACATCTCCTCGGCCGGCGGCATCCGGCCCGGGCCCGGACTCGGCGTGTACAACGTGACGAAGGCGGCGCTGATCCACCTCACGCGCCAGCTCGCCTCCGAGCTCGGCCCGACGAGGGTGGTTTGCATCGCCCCGGGGCTGGTCAAGACCGACTTCGCCGCCTACCTCGTCGAGCACTTCGGTGACGAGCTGGCGGCGCGCCTGCCGACGGGCCGGCTCGGTGAGCCCGAGGATGTCGGCAACCTGGCCGTGTTCCTGGCCAGCGACAAGGCGGCGTGGATCACCGGCGAGACCTACGTCGTCGACGGCGGCGCCGGCGTCGCGCCAACCAGATAGCTGCCGCTGCCGTGCCCGGGACGTGTGATCGGGTAGCCCTCGGCGACGGTGTCTCGCGCGTCCCACATCGGCTTCTGGGCGGGAATCGTCTCGGATTCCGGGACGATTCCCGCCCAGATACGGATCCCGCCGCGGCGCGAACCTGGTACGCGTGTAGACCTCACCGCTGGTGAAGGGCGGGTCGCGTCGAAATTCCGACGCCAGCCCCATGGCGCACGTCACACTGGCGGCGGTCAGCAGAGGAGGGAGGCGACGATGGGGGAGGGCGCGGGCGACGATCCAGGAGGCCGGACCCGCCGGATGTTCGTCGGCGGCGGGTTCGTCGTGCTCGGGCTGTGGTGGGTGCTGGCGGCGATCTCCGACGTGCTGCGCGATCTGCACCTCGCCGGGTCGGTGGCCGCCGTCGACGTGCCGAGCGTCGTCCGCCCGACCGTGTCGCCTGCCGACGCCGCCCGCCGGCTGCGCGTGTGGGAGGACTGGGACGACAGCCTGGCACTGTCGGGCCAGACCCTGCACTCCAACCGGGTGGTGCTGTCGTGGCTCGCAGTTCACATCGCCTTCGTCGTCGTCGTCGGGTGGCTGCTCCGGCGCTGGGCGGCGCACCGCCTCGCCGCCCTGCCCCGGCTCGAGGGTGCGATGGCCGACATCACCAGGACCGGTCCGTCCTCGGTGCAGCTCGCCGGCCGGGTGGGCGCGACGCGCCCGCTGCTCGCCGCGGCTGAGCGGCTGGCGGTCGCGTTCATCTCCCTCGCCGTCGTCGGCGACGTCGCCCTGGCCATCCCGGTGATAACGGGTCGGGGCGTGTCGGGCTGGCTCAACGTGACCTACGTCCTCACGATCGGCACGTGGCTGGCGTTCGTCGCCGCGTTCGTCCCGATCCTCGTGTCCTACCTCGTCGCCGCCGGCGTGCGGCGCCAGGGTCGTGACGACGGCGGTCGCCTGCCGCCGGCGCCGATCAAAGGTGTCGTGCAGACCGCGCTCGACCTGCGCGCCCAGGTGCTCGGCGTCGGGCTGGTGGTCGTCGCACTGCTGTTCCTCCCCGGCAACGTGCGACCACAGGTCGACGACCTGATCCGCGGCTGGCACAGCGACGCCGGCGAGGCGTTGGTGGCGGTGGTCGCCGCCGTCGCCCTCTCGGCAATGAGCTGGTGGACGGGGATGCGGGCGCTGTGGCGCGTCGGCGCTCGCGGTCCAGTCGTCGCCCCGACGCTGCTCGGCCGGGGCGGGGTGCGGCTGGCCGTCGCCAGCGTGGCGGCCATCGCCGCGGCAGCCGGCGCGTTCGCCCTGCAGGCGATCGTCGGGCGCTGGCAGAGCCTGGCGGTCGTCGCCGCCGGCCTCGCGCTGTGGGTCGCCGCCTCGATGCTGGAGCGGGTGCGGGCGATCCTGCCGGTGCGCCCGGAGTACGAGCGGCGGCCGGGCGTCGTGCGTGTGCTGGCGTTCCTGCCGGTGTTCGCCCTCGCCGTGGCGTGGTTCCGTGCCGAGGCGAGCCAGATCGTCGGCGACTTCACCACGTGGCGATCCGTGTTCCTGCCGATCGTCGCTGTCGCGGTCTATGGCACATGGCGCGTGACGAGCCGAGCACCGGCACGCGGCGCCCCACGTGACCCGGACGGCTCCCACGTCCACGGCCGCCTCGGTCCGCGAGCAGCGGGGGAGCGCATCGTGCGCCCGGAGACCCTCGTCCCCGTGGCTCTCGCCATGATCGCCGGCGGCCTCATCGCCTGGGCCGCCATCGATCTCGACGTCTCCTGGACACTGGGGGCGATCGGGCTGGTCGTGATCGCCGGGCTGCTCGTGCTCGGCGTCGTCGGTGCGCTGACGACGGCGCTGTTCGCCCCACCTCGCGGCGCATGGGCCCTGCTGCGCGTGACCCGCTTCCCCGTCGTGCTCTCGTTGCTCGGCGTGGCGATGGTGATGTCGCTGCTGATCGACGATCCGGGCTTCCACAAGGTCCGGCTCCTCGAGCCGGCCGGCGGGACGGCCACCAGCGCGAGCGGGGACGGCTACGGCGCCCCGTCGGCGGTGCGCCCGGCGCGGACGCTGGCAACGGCGTATGAAGACTGGGAGCGGACCCGCGCCGGTGCCGATCCGATGGCGTGGCGCCCGCTGGTCGTGTTCGCCAGTGCAGGGGGCGGCGGGCGCGCCGCGTACTGGACGATGCTCGCTTTGGACTGCCTGTTCGGCGCCCACCCCGTCCTCGCCGCCGAGCCGGCATGCGCCCGGCCCACCGGCGCGCCGGTTCCCGCGCTCGGCGACGTGTTCGCCGCGTCGGGGATCTCCGGCGGCAGCGTCGGGCTCGCCATGTTCACCGCGGCGCGTGGCGACGTCGATCCCGACGCCGTGTTCGCCGAGGGCTTCGTCGACCCGGTGATCGCCAACCTCCTGGCCATCGACGTCCCCAACGGGCTCGTCCATGCCCCTCGCTGGCGCGACCGGGCGGCGCGCCTGGAGCAGGCATACGAGGCCAAGGTGCCGCAGCTCGCTGATCCGTACCTCGACCGCACACCCGACGCCAGCGGCGCGTGGGACCCGCTGCTCGTGTTGAACAGCGCGGCTGTGGAGGACGGCTGCCGCGTGGTGGTCTCGCCGGTGTCCTTCGCTGCGCCGACCCGGACGGATCCGCCCACGCCGTCGACGCTGTCGGGCTCGTGCCGCTCGCTGGTACGCCAGCGGCTGGCGGTGCCGCCGGCAGCTGACGACCTGGACACGGCGCCCGTCGACGAGGCTCCGGAGCCGTGGTCGTCCACGCGCGATCTGGCGCAGATCGTGTGTGCCGACCAGGACCTGCGAACGTCGACGGCGGCGCTGCTGTCGGCCCGCTTCCCGTACGTCTCGCCCTCGGGAGCGGTCGAGTTCTGCGGCGACATCGGCCGCTTCACGTTCCTCGTCGACGGCGGCACGGTCGACTCCTCGGCGGCGCGTCCAGCCGCGCTGCTCGTCGAGGAAGTCGTCCGCCTCGCTCGCGCGTCGAACGACCGGCGGGCTCCCGGCAGCCCGTGCATCCAGCCGATCGTCGTCCAGCTCGACAACGGCTACGAGGACATCGTGGCGTCGGGAGGGGCGCGGCGCCCGTCCGAGCTGCTGGCGCCGATCGAGGGCGGCGTGGCGGGGATCACGAACAATGCCGACATCGCCCGCCAGGAGCTGGCCGTGCTCGGCACCCAGCTCCACGAGCGGGCGGGGTGCGCCGCGGCCCCCGATCTGCCGACGTACCTCCAGGTGTATCCGCAGAGCCACCCGGGCACCGAGGCGCCGCTGGGCTGGTCGCTGTCGGGCGACTCACGCACGGACATGCGCGACCAGCTGTCCAGCCCGCCGAACCAGTGCTCGCTGCTCGCCCTGCGCTACTGGATGACCGGATCGGCCGCCGGTGGTGTGTGCACGACGGGCACCCTCGCGTCGCCCGGTTCGGACCGCTCACCGGTGGCCGCCAGCGGGTTCCCCGTGTGCCTGCGCCTGGCCGACGGTTCGATCGTCGCCGCCGGGACCAACGCCTACGGCGTGTTCGTCCGCGTCGACGGTGGCGCCGATGGAACGGTGTCCGCCCCGCCCGAGCCGGTACGGGCCGCCGGCGGGTCCGACTGCGTTGCCGTGACTGGACTGGCGCCGCCCACGTACGGCGACGCCGGCCATGCTGCGTTCGCCCTCGGCTACGCGCTGTCCACGGACGAGGCGCGGTCGGAGACGAAGGCGTCGTGGAACGTCGTGATCCTCGTCGTCGCCGGCGCACTCGTCGCCGCATTCGTCGTGCTCGCCGGCGCCGGTGCGCTCGGCTCGATCGGCCGCCGGTCAGTGGTTGCCGGCCGGGCGGGGACGGGTGGGCCG
>JBIOUO010000017.1:0-6546 GCA_044867195.1 Ilumatobacteraceae bacterium | reverse complement strand
GTCAGCGCGCGCGGTCGTACCAGCCGAACCACCACGTGCTCCACGCCGCAAGTACCAGCCCGAGTACCAGGTAACCCTCGCTGTGGCCGCCGGGGAGCAGCCAGGTCGGGACGCCGCCAAGCAAGATCGCGTCGTTCATGCCCGCCACGGCAACTCCCAGGACGAGCAAAACGATCCCAACCACCAGGTGCCACCGGGGCCGGAAGCGCTTCACAGGCTTCGACGGAGTGACCCGGGCCGGCATCGACGACACATCGACGTGACCACTCGGGCCGGCGCTCATCCGCTTGGCCGGCACCGGACGCTGTCGGGCCGGCGGCGACGATCGATGGCCTGGGCCGGTCCGTCGCTTGCTCGGCGTCATCGACCGCTCCCGTCGAGGGCTCGAACTCCCATGTCTACGACATTATGTAGTAGACTTAGGGACCGCAAGCCGCCACGCGTGACCCCCCGCCGTGGCGGCTCGGTCGTCGCCTCCTCGTGGCGGTCACGCCGCGGTGTGTTGGGTCAGGAATCGTGTTGGGTTGGCCAGGAACTCGTCGCGGCAGTAGGCGGAGCAGAACCAGAAGACGTCGCCGTCGTGCTCGGCGTGGATGCTGTCGCCCGTCTCGACGGCCATCTGGCAGACCGGGTCGGTCGCCATCGCGGTCAGCTCGCGGAACTGGCCGTCCTCGAGCCATAGCACTCGGTCGGCAATCTCCTTCAGCCGCTGGTCGTGGCTCACGATCACGACGCTGCGGCCGTCGTCGGTGGCGAGCTTGCGAAGGATGCGGGCGATCTCCCGGCCGTGGCCGGAGTCGAGGTTGGCGGTGGGTTCGTCGGCGAGGACGACGGGGGCGTCGTTGGCGAGCGCCCGGGCGATGGCGACGCGCTGCTTCTCGCCGCCGGAGAGCTGGTCGGGCCGGAAGCGCAGCCGCTTCTCCAGGCCGAGCCGGGTGAGCAGGTTGGTCGCTCGCTGGCGGGCGGCCCGCCCGGTGACACCAGCCAGGTTGCAGGCGAGTTCGACGTTCTCGAGTGCGTCGAGGGCGCTGAGCAGGTTGAAGTCCTGGAACACGAACCCGAACCGGCTCGCCCGTAGGGGCGGCAGATCCCGCTCGGCTGCGGCGGCGACGTTGGTGCCGTCGACGCTCACTGATCCAGAGGTGGGACGCAGCATTGCGCCCAGCATCAGCAGGAGGGTGGTCTTGCCGCTGCCGGACGGTCCCATGACCAAGACGACCTCGCCGGCGTCGATGTCGAGGTCGACGTGGCGGACTGCGTCGACGGCGATGTCGCCGGTGCCGTAGGTCTTGGTGAGGTCGCGGACGGTGAGCACGGCGGTCATGAGGCCCTCCGGAATGCCGTGGCGGGGTCGACTTTGAACACCCGCCGGAGCGGGACGATGGATCCGAGCGCGCCGACGACGAGCGCGCCGACGCCGGCGCGCGCGACGCTTTGAGGCTCGATGATCACCAACAACGCGGGAGCGACCCGCTGCACGAACGCGCCGATGACCACGCCGAGCACGGTGGCCGCCACCAGTGCGAGGCCGACGGACCACAGCGCCTGGACAAGCACCAACATGCCGACGCTGCGGTTACGGGCCCCCAGCGACTTCACGACGGCGTGCTCGCGCAGCTTGGACAGGGTCAGGGTGAAGAGGGTCAGCCCGATCACGGCGAGCGCGATCAGGTAGCCGACGATCGACATGATCTGCATGAGGTCGGCAGCCATGTCACCGACGATGGCGGCCTCCTCGTGCACGAACTGGTCGCGGGTCTGCACCGTCATCTGCGGCAACCCCGCCGCCATGCGTCTGGCGAGCTCGCCGTCGGCGATGCCGGGCTCGGCGGCGGCGAACACGTAGGCGACCGACGGTCCGCGCAGCCTCGTGTAGTCGGCGGCGGTGACAAAGGTGATGGTGTTGATCATGCTGGTGCCGTCGTTGAACAGCCCGCTGACGGTGAACCAGTCGCCGAACACCTGCACCTGGTCACCGATGGCGACCCCGAGACGGTCGGCGGCCACTTCGTCGACGAGCGCCTCGCCCACCGCTGGCGAGCGTCCTGCGGTGAGATGCTCGGGACCGAGCCGTCCGGCGGGGTCGTAGCCGAACACGTAGCTGAGCTGGCGGCCCGTTGCCGACGTGATCGTGCTGCTGGCGTACTGGAGTCCTTCCGCCCAGGCGACGCCGTCGGCGCCGCGGATCGCGTCGACCGTGCTGGCCGGCATGGCGGACACCGACATGTGCATCGTGCGGACGCCGTGTTGGGCGACGATCACGTCGGCGGGCGAGCTGCGCAGGTACGCGGTCACCTGGCGCATGCCGCCGGTGACGATGCCGTCGAGGAGCAGGACGAGCAGCAGTGCGGCGGCGACGCCGCCGGTGGCGAGCACGGCGCGGCGACGGTCCTGGAAGAGGGCCCGGCGGGCGAGGGGCACGCGCCGGCGCGGCGACGGAAGAGTGGTGAGCGCCATCAGGACCCCCGGTAGGCGGTGGCCGGGTCGAGACGGGCGAGCCGGCGGGCCGGGACAGTGGCGGCGAGCGTCGCCATCAGGAGCGCGGCCAGGGCGGCACGCATGAGGGCTCCAGATGTGAAGGCGACGGTGAACTGGGGCCGGGCGGCGACGATCAGCTCCCGGCCAGCGACAAACAGCAACCCGCCGGCGATCAGTCCGAGCAGTGCCAGGACGAGGGTCTGACCCACGGCGATGGCGACGAGCCGGGTTCGGCTGGCACCGAGCGCCTTGACGATGCCGTACTCCCGGCGCCGCTCGATGATGGTGGTGTAGGCGGTGAGGGCGATGATCAGGGTCCCGGCGGCGAAGGCGACGATGACCATGAGCCGAAGCGGGCCGCTGAAGATGCCTGACGCGACTTCTTCCGCGTTGGCGGCGATCTCGTCAGCGGTCAGGGTGTTGTAGCCGGCGTCGGTGAGTCGGGCTCGTACGGCGGGAGGATCCGACGTGCCGACGAGCACGTAGCTGGTCGTCCCGGACGCCGCGAACAGGGTGTCGGTGGCGCCGTGGGTGACGAAGACGTAGCTGGTCATGAAGCCTGCGGTGTCAGCGGAGAGTCCGACCACCTCGAACGAGGTGCCCATCACGTCGATGCGGTCGCCGACCTCGATGCCGTGGCGGTCGGCGAGCACGCCGTCGAGGACGATCTCGTCGTCGGCCTCGACGTTGCGCCCGTCTCGAATCGACCACGCGCCGCCGCGCCCGCCGGGCGTCGTGCCGACGAGATACGGACCGAGCTTGGTGCCGTGCAGTTCGACGATGACGTGGGTGCCGCGGACCGGCTCGGCCCAGTCGACACCGGGCGTCGCCCGCACCTCGTCCGCGACCGACGCCGGCAGCACGCCGCCGTCGTGCAGATCTCGCATGCCGTCCTGCAGCACGTACAGCTCGGCGCCGGCCTTGTCGGTGTACAGCCGGGTCTGGTTCTTGATGCCCGTCCACATGCCGTCCAACAGGAGGATCAGCATGACGGCGAGCCCGACGCCGGTGATGCTGGCCAGCAACCGGCGCGG
Organism: Ilumatobacteraceae bacterium; assembly: GCA_044867195.1. Lineage (GTDB taxonomy): Bacteria > Actinomycetota > Acidimicrobiia > Acidimicrobiales > Ilumatobacteraceae > JALZMG01. The sequence goes on along the minus strand of JBIOUO010000017.1, from coordinate 3,034 downwards.
ATCGGCGGTGAGATTGCGGCGGGCGAGGGGAACCCGGCGGCTCATCACGCGTCCCGATGCGCTCAGAGCGACGGTGCTTCTGAGACCGACGGTGTGGTCACCACTGTCCGCTCCTCGTTCGTCTTCGTACGACCCCCAGCGTGCGCCCCAGCGCTGGGCGCGCCATCCGGCCGCTGTACGGAACTGCGCTGCGGCGGACTACGGATGCCGCCTGGCAGCCCGGCGAATCGGACGTCGTCGAGCTCGCGCTGCTAGACGGCACCGACGACCCGACGGAAGCGGCGACGCGGGTGTCCACGGGCCACGTCGTGCACCTCGCAGCTCTTCACGTGCAGCCTTGTTCGACGCCCCGTTCTCTATTCGTACGGTGAGGCGTAGCGTGAGGGGTCAGCGTCGAATCTGGTCCGGCATGTCTGCGAGCAGAACATGAACGTGCGCCCCTGGAACTTGATGCTCGCAGCAGCGGCGTCCGGGTCGACGGACATGCCGCAGACCGGGTCGACTGGACCGCCGCCTGCGCGCAGGTGCCGTGGCTGCGCCTCGTACAGCACGACCTCCCGGTCGATCCCCTTGAGATGGCGCTGCCCGACCGGAACGAAGGCGACGTCGGCGAGCACGAGTGCGTCGTCGCGGACGGCGTCGCTGACGAGAAGCTGGTGTGGTGAGGCTTCGGTGGTGATGCGGGCGGCGACGTTGACGGTGTTCCCGACGTAGTCGCCCTCGCGGCACACCACCATTCCATGGTGGAGACCGATCCGGGTGGCGAGAAACGACCGTTCCTCGGCCGCCGCGTCGCGCACCTCGAGGCAGGCGCGTACCGCGGTCGCTGCGTCGGGAAACACGAGCATGAACTCGTCGCCGATCTGCTTCACCACGCGACCGCGGGCGCGGAGCACCGCCCGTCGCGTGAGCTCGGAGAACCGGTCCAGCACCTCGGCCGCCGCCAGATCGCCCATCGCCTGGGTCATCAACGTGAACTGCGCGAGGTCGACGAACGCGACTGACAGCGGGAGCTGGCCGCTGGGATCGCCGGGTGGCAACAGGCCCACGTCCGCGGCGAGATGCAGGGCGATGTCCTCGCCGACCGACCGCGTCAATGCCTTGCGATGGAAGTAGAGCAACGCAGGTTCGAGGAGCGGCTGCAGCTGGGCGAGCGCCTGGTCCGTGCCAGCAACCAGCTCGGCGCCGGTCGGTCCTTCAGCCCGCAGCCGCTCGTGCACGTGAAAGTGGAACAGGCGCGTCTCGGCCTCGGCCACACGAGCGCAGGCATCTGCGTACACCCTGAGAAGCTGCACGAGCGCGTCGACGGGAAGCCCCGCCTCGATCGCTGCCGCAACGGCCTGGAGGGCATGAACATCGGTGTCAGTCCCGATCTCGCCCTGGTCGGTGAGCCCGCTCGCCTCCCACAGCCGCCGGGCCACGTCCACGTCGAGCCCGTAGGACGACGCCGCCTCTTCGAGCGTATGGAGGTCGCCCGACGCCGGCGCGAGCTGGGTGCGATAGCGGGCGAACAATCCCGGCTGCTTCCGGGCTGCAGCAACGATCTCCTCGACGTCAAAGCCGCGCCGGCGCAGAAGTTGGACCAGCCCCACCTGGGCGACGGCGCTGGCGGTCGCCTGCTCAGCCTCCGGACGGCTGAGCAGGCCGTCAACAACCCACCGCTCGAGATCAGCCACGGTCTCGCCCGTCAGCTGAGCGAGCCAGTCGAGGCCGCCCTCGCGCCCGGCGTCGTGTGCGTCGTCCACTCGCCGTCGATGATGCCAGGGTGCGATGGCCAAAGCCCTCCCGGCCCGACCGCCCCACGAGGCCTCAACCAAGAGGATCGCGATGTCCGATGCTCGCCGATACTCGTCGGCGCCGCATCGACGCCGAGGCGTCGGTCGAGGGGTGCCTGCCCGGGTCAGGCATACGCCGTGGCGCGCGGATGCGTGTCAGCGCGGCTCGAGGGGTGGGACGGCTGCCAGCCCACAGCATCACGGGCGAGCCGAATCGATGGTGCACCGTCAACCCCCGAGATCCCAGCTCGCCTCGACGGGGTTGGGGAATCCGGCGAGGGTCACGTGGGCGGCGCCACGCGCCGATCCGGCGGCTTCGAAGCGCAGCTCGCCCTCACGGTGATGGCCGCTCGGTCCGTCCCCAGCCCAGCCCGCAACCGGCCACGGTGTTCCATCGACCGACAGCTCGGCGGCAGCGAGATCCATCGACAGCTCGACCGAGTGGGTGTCGAGCGTGACGGCGAAGACCGCCCCTTCGTCGTCGAGCTGGCGGGGCCCGATCGTGATGTCGATCTCGCCGGCGCGGAGGCTCCGTGCGTCGAGCCCAGTGGCGCTGGTTGCCGCCGGTTCACCGTCATCGCCGCCGCACGAGGCGAGCAGGAGACCACCGACGAGTGCGCCGATCCCCGCTGCGGCGAGCGTCAGGCGGCGGCGCATGCCTCGGCTTCCTGGTGAGCGGCGTGTGGCGATGACGTGTGCCGCAGGCGGCGGGCGGCGATCACCACACCGGCGGCGTTGATGCCGACGCCGACGAGCATGAACGGGATGCGGTAGTCGATCAGGAACGCGGAGACGCCGGTTGCACCGATGAACGGGGCGAGGTCGGCGAGGTGATGGGCGCAGCAGGCGACCATCCCTGCCGTTGACGCGCCGGCCCCTGCCCCGCTCGCCGCGGCCACGCCGTGGTGGAGGCGGTGGCGGCGGCGCAGCTCGGACATCAGGGCCACCTGGGCCCCGAACCCGCCAACGATCAACACCAGGAAGTACCAGTCCTGGCGGGCCTGGTCGGCGAAGTGGGTCCAGGACCCGGAGGCGCCGGCGACCACTGCCACGTAGAACACTGCCAGGCCGGCGGCCGCCACAGCGCCGGTGCGGATGCTGCGGAGGTTCACGGCGCTCGGCCTACCGGCCGTGGCCGGCGTGGGTGGAGCGGTCGGCGTCGTCGCTGGAGGCGTCGCCGCCGTGGTCCATGGCGAACATCATCATCGCCATCATCGCCGTGCAGGCGACGGCCACGAACAGGAAGCCGGGGTTGGCGA
>JBIOUO010000016.1:0-3455 GCA_044867195.1 Ilumatobacteraceae bacterium | reverse complement strand
TCCCGGAGCTGCTGCCCGACGATGTCCTCGCCCGTACGAGTAAAGGCGAGTACACGAGGTGCTACATGGGCGCCCCGACCCGCGAGTTCGCGGCCCGCTGGTCGGGCGACGGAGTCGACCACGAGCTTGTCGACGCAGAGGAGTTGAAGCGGCTGTGGATGAGCGGCAGCGCCGCCGCGCCGACGACGGCGCTGCTCCAAGCTGCGTGGCTGGCGACCAACCGGGGGACGCCCGTCGCAGCCGGGGACATGTCGCCGCACGATGTTGTGGACCGCCGGCCCACGTGACATACTTCATTGACCGCGGGCGGCAGGTCGGTATGAGGTGGATCTTCATCGCTCGTTGCCAGCGGCGCGTTATCCATCCAACGACGACGATAGAGGCGGACATGTCCACGTATGAGACCCCGACCATCACCGAGCTCGGTTCGGTGGCCGACTTCACGCAGGGCGCTGGCACCAACTTCCATTGGGACGGCGGTCTGGACTTCTGGGGCACCAGGACCGGCGGTGGTGGCGGCGGCGTCACCAGCTGAAGCACATCGGCCGTGACCCCGGAGACCGGATCGGTTCGTCGGGGTCATCGCCGTCCTACTTCCGAACGGCCGCGGCGCGCCCCGCTCAGCGGGCGAAGCCGTAACGGTCGGCCTGGAGGTTGAACAGGTCGTGGTAGAGACCACCCGCGGCCATCAGCTCGTCGTGCGAGCCGATCTCCACGACCTCGCCCTGGTCGAGCACCAGCACCACATCGGCTGAGCGCACGGTCGCGAACCGGTGCGAGACGAAGATCACGATCCGATCGGTGCACAGCGTCTGCAGGAGGTCGAACAGCTCGGCCTCCGCACGCGGATCGAGTGACGCCGACGGCTCGTCGAGCAGCACCACCGGCGCGTCGCGGAACAGTGCTCGGGCGATCGCCAGCCGCTGCCATTGGCCGATCGAGAGATCGGTCCCATCGAGGAAGGCCTTCCCGAGTCGCGTGTCGAAGCCTCTCGGCAGCGACTCGATCGCGTCCAGCATCCCGACCTGTCGCGCCGCGTTGCGGATGTCCGCTTCGTCGTCGATGCGTCGGCTGTTCCCGAGCCCGATGACGCGGCGGATCGTGACCCGGTACTGGGCGAAGTCCTGGAACACGGGAGCGATCTGCGAGCGGACCAGTGACGGGTCGCAACCGGCGAGGTCGACGCCGTCCCAGCGGACCGATCCCGTGGTCGGCGGAAGCAGGCCGCACAGCAGCTTGGCCAGCGTCGACTTCCCCGATCCGTTGGCTCCGACGATCGCCATGACCTGCCCGCGGCGCAGCTCGAAGCTGACGCTGCGCAGGGCGTCCTGCGCCGCCTCGGGATACCGATAGCCGAGCTCCACGACGGAGAGCGCCGACGGTGGCGTCGGCGGGACGGCGGTCGGCCGCTGCTCGCGGATCGCCGGGAGACTGGACCGGAACCGCTCGAAGTCGCGGAGGAACGTCACGCCTTCGTGGACGCTGCCGAACGCCACCCCGGCCGACTGCAGCCGGCTGCTGAGCTGTTGCAGGCCGACGATGGCGACAGCCGCGTCGCCGATCGTGATCGATCCCCGGCCGGCGAGGATCAATGCCAACGACAGTGTCGCGATGAGCACCGCGGTGGTCACGAACGAACCGATCGTCGTCAGCGTGAGCCGGCGCCGGATCAGGGAGCGCAGCTGGGTCATGCGGGCGTCCCACAGCTCGGCGTGCCAACGCCGAAGCGTCGGCACCACCTCGTAGGCGCGGATCTCCTTGGCCTCGACGCGATCGGTCATCAGGTACTCGAGATAGGAGCGGTTGCGGAGCAGCTCGGTCTGCTCGAGCTCGAGCTGGTAGCGGGCCCGGTTGTTGCGGACGTTGACGAGAGCGATCGGTAGATAGCCGAGCAGGGCGATCGGCACGAGGACCGGCGCGACCGTGAGCAGGACCACGACGACGCCTCCGGTCACGACGAGCGTGGAGATGATCGTGACCAGCCCGAACACCACCGCCGACGACTGGCCCCCAGCCGCGAGCCGTGCTCGTTGCAGCTGATCGTGGAATTCCGAGCCTTCGTACGCCTCGAGCTCGACCTCCGTCGCGACGTCGAGGACCTCGTCCATCGTGTGTCGAGCGACCTGCTCACCCAGTGGCATCCGAAGCTCGGTGGCGACCGCCTGACTCATCGCCGCGACCATGAGCAGGACGCCGAGCACGGCGATGTACGGCGCCAGCTCACCGGAGTCGACGTGCTCGTTGTCGGCGAGCAGGTCGACGATGGTCCGACCGACGAGCAGTTGACCGGCGAGCGCCACGGACATGACGACGCTCGCGCCAACGATGAGCAGCAGCTGGCGCCGTCCGGACCGGTAGACGAGCGAGACCGCGAGACGGATCGTCGTCAGCGTTCCGCGCACGGCGCCATTGTGCATCGACGGTCCTCGGCCGATCGGCGAGGGACCTCGCCCCGGTCCCTCATTCGCTGGACATTGCCACCGCGTCCAGGTAGCTCACCTTCTCGTCGATGCTGTCGGTCTCGTTCTCGGGTGCGGGGACGATGCGGCGACGGGCCCATCGAGCCGCCCGCACCGGCGTCGCGGCGAGGCTGGCCGCTGCCGACGACCGGACCGAGCGGGTGAACGCTCGAGTGATGGTCGGGCGCTCGTTCAGCTGCACCGGGTGGACGGCCCCGGTGATCACCCGGTCGGCCGCGCGGAGGGCCGCCGGTGCCGTCACGTCGATGATCTCTTGTGGGATCTCGGCGTCGAGCAGCCAGCGGGCACGGGAGAGGATGAGACCGACCGGCGGCGCGCAACGGTATGCCCGGCATCGCCGCACGAGCTCGTCGAAGTCGGGCGCATCGACAGCGACAGATCGCTCGACGTCCTTCAGCCACACCAGGCGGTGCCCGTCGGAACGGGCGGCGTGGAACGCGAGGGTGACGAGGGTGTCGGTCGGATCGAGCGTTGGCACAACCAGGCCGGAGACGACGACACGCCGGGCACGGTCGATCATCGCCCGGGGGTCGAGGGCGAACGGGCGTCGATCGTCGCGCGAGTAGTGCAGGTGCCAGTGGAGGTCGATGTTCACCTGCCGGCTCGTCATGCCGACTTGTCCCGCGAGCATCTCCTCGGCCAGCGCCCAGTTGTGGATCGTGTGCCGGTAGCCGAGATCCTCCAGGATGCGCATCGCCTGCGGGAAGTCTCGCCGGTCGAGCAGCAGATCCAGATCGTTGTACGTGCGGTCGCCGACGTCGGGGTAGAGGAGGCCGGCGACCACCGGGCCCTTCATGACCACCCACGACAGGCCGCCGCCGTCGAAGGCACGCCCCAGCTCGCTGAGCGCACCGATGACCAGCAGATGACGGAGCGACGACTGGTCGCGCATCGTCGCCAGCTGCGACTGCACCGCGCGGGGGACACTCGCGGTGCCATCGAGTGCTCGCAGCACCGATCCGGAGACGCGGTGCA
>JBIOUO010000015.1:0-13489 GCA_044867195.1 Ilumatobacteraceae bacterium | reverse complement strand
GACGTTCCTCGATCGCCTCGACGCCCCGATCGGGTTCGTGTCGTTCGACCTCGACTACTACTCCTCGACCCGCTCGGCATTCGAGTCGTTGTGTCGTGGTGCAAGCCGGTGCTACTTGCCACGGATGCTGTGCTACTTCGACGACACGGTCGGCCCGCATGAGGAGCTGCACTCAGAGTTCACGGGTGAGCTGCTGGCGATCAACGAGTTCAACGAGCAATCGCCACGCAGGAAGTTTGCCAAGATCCACGGACTCCGGGCGAAGCTCGATCCGCTGAGCGACTTGTGGATCGACGGCATGCACGTGATGCACGACTTCGACCATCCGGACTACAACACGTATATCTTCCCTCAGTCGGACAGGCAGTTCCCGCTCGAGGCGTAGACGTCGTCGCGCTGCTCGACGAACAGGCATCGAGCCTGCCGTCCGTCGAGGACGGCGTCGAGGCCGGCGTTGCGCCGGAGGACCGGAAAGCGCGGCGAGCGCGAGGTGTAGGTGAACGTCAACGCGATGCGCTGGGACGTGTGCGGCCGGGTGCGGTGGAACAGGCGCGCCGTGTCGGCCAGCACCGATCGGTACACCGGCCCGGTGGCGGTCGCCCACAACCGCGGATCGACGCGGGCGGCCATCACCTCGTCGCCGACCGGGGCGTACATCGGGTTGCTCTCCGCGTCGCCGCGCGCCCGCTCGACGAGATCCGCACACCGAGAAGCGTGCTCGAGCGGGATGTGCTCGAACGGGCCGTTGTGTTCGTCGACCGGGCAGAGGTAGACGATCAGCCGCAGCATCCGGACGTCCTCGTAGTCGAGGTGCCAGCACTTGAGATCGTCGGTGACCTGGCTGCCGCGGTCTCGCCTGACGTGCGCACCGATCAGCGCCGGCGGTGCCTGGACGTAGCTCTCGACGGTGGACAGCAGCGCCGGGTCGAGTCCGGCCCGGAACACCTCGGGCATCGACAGGGGGACGTTGCACCCGTCACACCCGTCGATCAGCCCGAGCAGCGCCGGCGTCGCGTCGACCAGCGCCGGCGACCAGCTCGGCAGGAGCTGCGCCAGATCCGACACGTGCGCACCGTGCCGCCGCAGATCCGACAGCACCCGATTCCTCGCCGACCATGACATCGGGCCGGGATGGTACGGCGAGGCTCCTGACGGCGCTCGCGAAATAGCGCCCCGATGCTTCCGCCCTGCTCAGGGCGCGGATTCGCTATTTCGCTGGCGGCCGCGGCGAAGTGTTCCTACCATCCGCCCCTTCGTCGTCGGCGGACGTCGCACCCAGGAGCATGAATGTTGCAGTCGCGCAGGCTCACGATCTTGATCAGTGAGCCGCAGGGGATCACGGATCCAACCCAGTTCGACAACGCCAAGCCGTACCTTCCGTACATATGGGCGATCATGAAGTCGTACTGGGAACTTCACGGTGACGGTCCCGAACATGAGTGGTTGGACCCGATCTGGCGTCACCAACCCGTGGAAGATGCGCTCGCCGGCTATTCCGTCGAGTCGATCGATGTGCTCGGCCTGAGCTGCTACACGTGGAACTGGAAGCTGCAGTGCGCGATCGCCCGGTACGTGAAATCGCGCAACCCGGACTGCTACGTCGTGGCCGGGGGCCCCGAACCCGACTACAAGAACCCCGCCTTCTTCGCCGAGCACCCTTACATCGACGCAGTCGCCGTCAAGGACGGCGAGATCACGTTCACCCGGCTGCTGACTCGCCTCGCCGGCGGCGAACGGGACATGGCCGGCGTCGTCGGTCTCCAGCTCCCCGGGTCCGACGGTCGCCCGGTCTCGACCGGCGACGCCGAGGTGCCGGCGGTGTTCGACCACAGCCCCTACGTCTGCCAGCGCCGCTACTACGACCGCTTGCTCGCGGGGACGGAGCCGGGCGCGTTCGACGCCATCCTGGAGACCAACCGCGGCTGCCCGTACCGGTGCAGCTTCTGCGACTGGGGCTCGAACACGATGTCGAAGATCCGCAAGTTCGACATCGAGCGGATCCGGACCGAGATCGCGTGGATGGGGGCGATGCAGGTCGGCAGCATCATGCTGGCCGACGCCAACTTCGGGATCCTCCCTCGCGACGTGGAGATCGCCGAGCTGATGAACGAGGTTCGGCAGTCGAGCGGCGGCTTCCCGCAGCACATCTTCTGGAGCGCGGCCAAGAACCACCCCGAACGGGTCGTGTCGATCGCCCAGAGCTTCGCCGCCAGCGGTATCTGCACGGTTCATGCGCTGTCGATCCAGCACACCCGCGAGGAGGTGTTGGAGGCCACCGACCGCAAGAACATCTCGGCGCCGCGTCAGGTCGAGGTGGCCAAGGCGATGATGGCCTCCGGCGTGCCGATCGAGGTGCAGCTGATCCTCGGCATCCCCGGTGACACCGTGGAGCTGTGGCGGCTGTGCCTCACCGACCTCATGGAGTGGGGCATCCACGAGGACTACCTCATCCAGGCATACCGCCTGCTCCCGAACGCGCCGGCCGCTGACATCAGCTTCCGCCAGCGATGGGAGATCGACTCCGTCGACCGGATCATGTTCGACTACATCGTTCGCAACAAGTCGGCGCGGGCGAACCTGTTGGAGAAGCCGGACCGCGTCGTCGTGTCATCGAAGACGTTCACGAGGCAGGACTGGGTCGAGATGGCGCTCTACGGGGCGCTGCTGAAGTGCTTCCACAACTCCAGCCTGATCCAGCGCATCGCTGTCTATCTGCGCCTGACTCACGGCGTGCCGTACATCGACTTCTACCGGGCGATCGTCGACGACTTCATGGCATCGACGCCGCACACGATCCGGCTGCGGGACGAGATCGTCGAGCACTACCAGCGGTTCCTGGTCGATCCGCGCATGAGCGACCACATGGAGACTGGCATTCCGGGGCTGCCATACCTGCTCCACCCATCGCGGTGGCTGTTCGTGCAGATCTGCCGGGACATCGGCACGTTCTTCGACGCCCTGAGCGGGTTCCTCGTCGGCAGGTACGGCGACTGGCCGGAGCTGCGCGACGTCATCGCCTACCAGCGCGACATCATCGTGCTGCCGTCCTACGACCGCCACCTGGGCGCCAGCTTCGCCGTCGAGTTCGACTGGCCGGCGTACTTCGCCACCGCGCGTGGTCGCCAGGGCACCGAGTCGCTGGCCGAGCCGCGCCCGCTGCCCGGCGCGCGGGTCGTGGCGACGGACTGGGCGTCCAGCGAGCGGATCGTGCGCGCCGACGGATCGGTGGACGGCTACTACGGCCGCACGTTCGACTGGAACGCACTCGGCGGTGACGCCCGCTGGGCGCGCTGGATCGAGCAGACCGTGATCGACCGCAGCTCGTCGAAGCTCAACAACCTCTGCTCGCTGGCCGTCGACGCGACGCCGCTGGCGATGAGCAACCGTTGAGCGGCGACGGAGTGAGTCGATGAGAGCATCGTGGCCGACGGCCGAGCCCACAGCGGCGAGGACGGGCGGGTTCAGACGCGTCGTGCTCGACGCGGTGTCAGTCCTCGACCAGGTGCTGTTCGGCGAGCACCCGTGGGTGGCGCTGCCAGCCGCTGAGCAGCAGCACCTGCGGCGCCAGCTCGTGCGCGAGTCGTTCGCCTGGCACGTCGAGCGCTGTGCGCCCTACGGCGACTACGCGCGGCGGCGGGGCGTCACGCCCGACACGCTTGGCGACGGCGACGACCTGTCGCTGATCCCCCAGCTCCCCACTGCGGTGTTCAAGCACGAGACGGTGTGCAGCGTTCGGCCGGCGGACGTGGTGCGCGGCTTCACGAGCTCGGGGACGTCGGGCCGGCGCAGCATCGTGGCTCGAGACGCGATCTCGCTGCACCGGCTGATGGCGACGATGCGCCCCGACGATCCGTTGATCGCCGATCTGTTCGGTGCGTCGGCGGACGACGAGATCGTGGTGCTCAACCTCGGGCCATCGAGAGCCGAGGCCGGAGAGCTGTGGTTCGCGTTCGTGATGAGCCTGCTCGAGCAGGTGGCGCCGATGTCGACCTATGTCCGCGGCGACGAGTTCCTCGTCGACGAGGCGCTGGACGACCTGCACCGGAGCCTCGACGAGCGGGAGACGGTCGTCTTGGCCGGGCCGCCGTTCCTCGTCGCCGGGCTGGTGCAACGAGCTTTCGAGCGGGGCCTGACTATCCGCGGTGGACGCCGGCTGGCGGTGTTCACCGGAGGTGGGTGGAAGACCCACGAGGACGAGGCCGTCGAGCCCAACGAGTTCCGGTCTCGCGTCGTCGACGCGCTGGGACTCACCGATGCGAGCCAGGTGCGGGACGTGTTCAACCAGGTGGAGATGAACACCCTGCTCGTCGACTGCGAGGCGCACGAGAAGCACGTCCCGCCCTGGCTCGAGGTCTTCGCCCGCCACCCGTTGAGCTTCGAACGACTGCCCAACGGTGAGCCGGGTGTGCTCACGTTCTACGACGCCAGCGCCAGGAGCTACCCGGCGTTCGTCGTCGGGGACGATCTCGGTCGCGTCGACGACGGTCGCTGCGCCTGCGGCCGGGCCGGTCTGCGCTTGCGTGTCGACCGCCGGGTGCTAGCGACGGCGCACGAGGGCTGCGGCCGGACGCTGACCGAGCTGATCTCGAACCATTCCGACGACCCAGGGAGACGCTGACGTGGAGACCGTTCGCTACGACATTCCCACCGCCGACGGCCGCAACGTGGCGGTCTGGCGCAGCGGGCCATGGAAGCGTCCCGGCGGACCGGCGCCGGTCGTGATCCTGTGCCCAGGGTTCGGCCAGAAGATGTCGGACCTCGCCGTCGTCGCGCTGTACCTCGTGGTCAACGGCGGCACGGTGTACCGGTTCGACCCGGTCGACCACGTCGGGCTCGGCGACGGTGAGATCCGGTCGTTCTCCTGCGACAGCGTGTACCGCAGCCTCGTCGCCGCGCTCGGACTGGTCCGCGCCCTGGAGTCCACTCCGGTCGTCGCGCTCGGCGCGCTCAGTCTGTCCGCGCTGCCTGCGGTACGGCTCGCCGCAGAGGATCAGCACGTCAGCCGGGTCGTCGCCATCTCCGGTGTCGTCCACGGCTTGCGCACGCTGGAGCATGCGCTCGGCGCCGACTACAGCACGTACCCGCTCGACGACCTGCCGCCAACCGTGACGATCAACGGCCACGAGGTCGATCCCCGGCCGCTGTGGCGCGAGCACCGGGCAACGGGCAGCCTCGGCCTGGCGTGGACGCGCCGTCACCTCGCGCAGATCGAGGTGCCGGTGGCCAACTGCCTCGCCACCGACGACCCCTGGGTCGACCTCGGCGACTGCAAGGAGGCCTTCAGCGCCAGCGACGGGGGTGAGCGGCTGCTGCTGGAGCTGCCGTACAACGGTCACGATCTCGGTCGCAACCCAGCCGCCGTGCAGCTCGTGCTCGGTCATGCCTGCCGCCTGCTGCTGAGCGAGGGCTCGCTGGAGCGGGCGCTCGACACCGAGGTGCTCGACCCTGACTTCGAGAGCGTGCTCGATGTCCGCGTCACCGAGCGCCAGATGATGCGCGAGCAGCGGCTCGCCGGTACGAGCCTGGCTCGCCTCGGCGGCGCGGAGTAGGCGCCATGGATCTCGGATTGGCGGGCCGCAACGTACTCATCACAGGGGGTTCGGGAGACCTCGGATCGGCGCTCGCCCGCGGCTTCGCGGCCGAGGGCGCCCGCGTCGCGATCACCTACGCCAGCCAGCAGTCGGTGGCCGATTCCCTCTGCGCCGAGCTGATGTCGGCTGGCGCGGTCGCCGCCGCCTGCCCGATGGACCTGACCGATCTCGATTCGGTGCGCCAGGCGGTTGCCTGCTCGGTCGAGTCGCTGGGCGGCCTCGACGTCGTGATCAGCAATGCGGTGGTGTGGGAGGACTGGCGATCGCGCATCGAGGAGTGGGGGCCGTGCGACTGGCAGCGTGTGCTGCGCGCCAACACCGAGGGCGTGTTCACGCTGATCCAGGAGGCAGCGCCCCATCTCCGCGCGAGCGACGGCGGCCGGGTGGTGTTCATCTCCAGCAGCCTCACCGCACGCGGGATGGCGGGCATCTGGTGCTACACCACGGCGAAGACGGCGGGACACGGTCTCGCCCGCAGCCTGGCCTGGGACCTCGGCCGCGACGGTGTGCTGGTCAACACCGTCGCGCCCGGCATCGTGCTGCGGCCCGACGGCCACCACCGCAACATCCCCGACGAGGAGATCGACAAGCTGGCGCAAGCGCAGCCGCTCGGTCGCCTGCCGACCGTCGACGACGTCGTGCACGCGGTGCTGTTCCTCGGGTCGCGAGCGAACGGCATCGTCAACGCCGAGATCGTCCAGGCGACGGGAGGCATCCCGTGACCACCAACCGATCCGGCGTATCAGCCCCGCCTTCGGTGCATCCAGATCTCACGCACTACGTCCCGGAGCCGGATCCGCAGTCCCCCCCTGGAGGCCCGCACGTGACCACCCTCATCGACAACGACCTGGACTCCTTCACAGCCGACGGATTCGTGGCGCCGTTGCGGGCGATGAGCGAGGCAGACGCCCGCCAACTCCGCGCCGCCGTCTGCGCCCACCTCGACGGTGAGCGCGAGCTCGACATGTTCGAGCTCACCGATCCGATCATGATCCGCGAAGTCGATGCGCCAGACGGCGGCCGACGTCTCGAGTACGCCGACAAGCCGAACCGGTCGGCGTCGACGTTTCCGTTCTTCTTCAACATCTGGCGCCACGACGAGCGGTTCAGGCGGGTGGCGATGAACCGCGCGCTGGCTGGCGTGGCGTGCCGGTTGCTCGGCGCCGACGACGTCCTGCTGATGGAGGACAACATCGTTGTCAAGGAGCCCGGCTCCGGCGTCGTGCCGTTCCACCAGGACTACTCCTACTGGCCGCTGGCGACCCCGTCGGCTGTCACGGTGTGGATCGCTCTGGACGACATGGACTCCTCGAACGGTTCGATGCAGGTCGCCAAAGGTACGCACCGGCTCGGCGAGCGCCTGCCCCTGTCGTTCGGCGACTGCAGGTCGCTGATGCGCGAGCACTGGCCGGAGGTCGCCGAGGTCCCCCAGGACCCGACGGGCGACGGCCACGAGGTCGTGACGTACTCGATGACCGCCGGCCAGTGCGGCTTCCACGACGCCATGGTGTGGCACGGATCGCTGCCCAACCGCAGCGACCAGCGACGCATCGCCTACGTCATTCGCTACGTCGTGCCGGGGACGATCTGGCAAGGCGGGCTGCGGATGCCGTACGACGACATCGGGTGCGCACCGGGCGAGCCCCTGACGGCCGACCACTTCCCGCTGATCAAGTAGGTCTACGATGACCCGCCCACTCCGCCTCGCCGTGCTCGGGTTCGGCGCTATCGCCCAGGGTCACCTGGCCGGTCTGCGCCGCATCCGGCGCACCGACGTGACCGTCGTCATCGACTCCTGCCCGCCGCGTCGTGCCCACGCGCGGCGCGAACTCCCGGGGGCGCGTGTGCTGGCCGCGCTCGACGAGCTCGATCCCGACGACGTCGACGTCCTGCTCGTCTGCACGCCTCCCGCCCAGCACATCGGGGCGATCGAGTTCGGGTTGGGCAACGACTTGGAGGTCGTGTGCGAGAAGCCGCTGGTCCTCGGTCTGGACGAGGCGGCACGGGTGCAGCTCGCCCGCGAGTCCTCCGCGGGGTGGCTGTTCCCGAGCCACAACTACCTGCGCGCCCCGTCGATCCAGGCGCTGCACGAGGTCGTCGGCAGGCGTGGCCGGGACCGTGGCCGCCTCGTCGGCCACTTCCGGACGCTGCGCGTGGGACACGCGCGGGGCGTCCCCGAATGGCGGCCGCACTGGCGCCGGGAGCGGGCGATCTCGGGCGGCGGCATCCTGCGCGACCACGGCCCGCACAGCCTGTACGTCGCCTCCAGCCTCGTCGGCTCGACGCCGTCGCGCGTGCGCTGCGATCTGCGCCGGCCGAGTGACGGCCCGTACCGGGACACCGAGGACTATGCGTTCGTCGAGCTCGCCTACGCCGACGGTTCGTGGGTGTCGCTCGAGCTCGACTGGAACTCGCCGGTGCGCCAGACCTCGTACCTGATCACGGGCGAGTGGGGCCACGGTCGCGTGATCGACGACCGCCTCGACTGGTCAGCGGGGGGCCGCTCGTCGTCGTCGCACCTGGTGTCCGACTTCGACGACCCGACCCACAGCCGATGGTTCCAGGCGGTGTGGGAGCACTTCCTGGACTGCCGCCGGGACCAGGCCGCGGCCGACCACCTGCTCGACCAAGCGCTGATGACCGTGCGCGTGCTGGCCGCGTGCTACCGCTCGTCCGAGCGCGGGGAGTGGGTGGACGTCGGCCGTGCGCCGGTCGCCGCGCTCACCGGCCACGGGTTCGGCGCGGACCTGCGGAGGCCGGCGTGATGACGACCGCGATGACCACGAGCGGGCTCCAACTCGTCGAGCCGGTGCGATCGACGTCCACGCCGGCGATCCTGCTGCAGGGTCTGACCAAGTCGTTCGGCAGCGTGCGCGCCCTCCGTTCCGTCAACCTCACCGTGCAGTCCGGATCGGTCGTCGGCATCCTCGGCCCGAACGGCGCCGGCAAGACGACGACAGTGCGCATCCTGACCACGCTGCTGCGACCCGACGCCGGACGAGCGTTGATCAAGGGCCGTGACGTCGTGCGCGAGGGGCCGGCGGTGCGCCGGCTGATCGGGCTCGCCGGCCAGTCGACCGCCATCGAGGACGAGCTCACGGGACGGGAGAACCTCCAGTTCATCGCTCGCCTCCATCACCTGAGCCGGTCCCAGGCGCGCCGGCGCAGCGCCCAGCTGATCGAGGAGTTCGATCTCGGCGACTTCGCCGATCGCCCGAGCAAGACGCTTTCGGGCGGTATGCGGCGTCGACTCGACCTCGCTGTCAGCCTGGTCGGAGAGCCGGAGGTGCTGTTCCTCGACGAGCCGACAGTCGGGCTGGATCCGCGCGCGCGCCGGTCGATGTGGGACACCGTGCGGGGCCTCGTCGCCGGCGGCACGACCCTGCTGCTGACGACGCAGAACATGGACGAGGCCGACGAGCTGGCAGACGAGATCGTCGTCTTCGACCACGGGCGCGTGATCGCGTCAGGTACGCCAGCGGAGCTCAAAGGGCGCGTCGGTGGCGACGTGCTGGAGCTCGAGCTGGCGGATCCGTCGCGGCTCGCCGACGCTCGGTGGGCGCTGGCGCGCAGCGGGATCGGCGATCCGCACATCGACGCCGACACCGGCACCGTCACGATTCGCGTCGGGAGCCAGGGGTCACGCGCACTCGTCGAGGCGATCCGCACCCTCGACGCCGCCGGCATCGGCCTGCACGACCCGCGGCTGCGCCGCCCGTCGCTGGACGACGTGTTCCTGGCCCTGACGGGCCGCGCCACGACAGGTGAGCCGGAGCTCGAACCGGCCGGCAGCGGAGGATCTCGTGACCGCTGAGCTCGCCGCCCCGATGACGTGGGACCGCGCCCGGTGGGCGGTGACCGACACCGTCACCATCGCCCGGCGCAACCTGCTCGTGTGGTCGCGCATCCCGGCCTACCTCGTGTTCACGGTGGTCCAGCCGGTCGTGTTCGTTCTCCTGTTCCGATTCGTCTTCGGGGGCGCGATCGACGTGCCGAGCGAGGGCGGCTACGTCTCGTTCCTGGTGCCCGGCGTGGTCGCGCAGACTGCGATCTTCGCCTCCTTCGCCACGGCGGTCGCCCTGGCCCAGGAGCTCGACAAGGGCGTCATCGACCGGCTCCGGTCGATCCCGATGGCCCGCTCGGCGGTGCTCACCGGCCGTCTCCTGGCCGACACGATCCGCCTGTTCTTCACCGTCATCATCGTCATCGCCGTCGCCAACCTCGTCGGTGGGCGCCTGCACAACGGCCTGCTCCCGGCGATCATGCTCGTCGTCCTGGCCACCATCTTCGGCACTGCGATCTGGTGGATCTCGGCGTTCAGCGGCGTGGCGATCGGCGACCCGGAGGCGGTGCAGTCGTTCGGGTTGATCTGGCTGTTCCCCCTCACGTTCTTCAGCTCGGCCTTCGTCCCGGTCGAGACGATGCCGGGGTGGCTGCAGTCCTTCGCCGCTCACCAACCAGTCACCTACTTCGTCGACACGATCCGGGCGCTGGCACTCGGCGGGGCGGTGCAGCCCAACCTCTGGAAGTGCCTGGCGTGGACGGTCGCCATCTTCGTTCTGTTCGCCACGCTCTGCGCTCGCGCCTACCGGCGAGCGACGTGAGCAGCCGGCGGCATCTCGACACTCGCCAATCCCAAACGACCTCTGACAAGGAGAACCACCATGGCAATGACGACGATCGAAGGCGACGCCCTCGAGCGCTACGGCGACGATCGGGGAACCGAGCCGATCGGGCGCGTCGAGACGTTCCTGCACAGCGTCAGGTCGCGGGGCTTCGCGCCCCGTCACATTCTCGACGTCGGGGCCAACGTCGGCGCGTGGACCCGCTCGGCCGCTTCGGTGTATCCCGAGGCGGAGATCACGATGGTCGAGCCGCAGGAGCACCTCGTCGCCCCGCTGACCCAGCTGTGCCAGGAGCTGCCGCACGTCAACCTCCGTCCAGTGGCGGCCGGATCACGCTTCGAGCAACGCGACCTCGCCGTGCGCTCCGAGGATCCGAGTTCGACGTTCTGCGATGTCGGCGACTACGGCGAGCCGGTACGGCTGCAGCGGACCTCGATCGTGCCGCTGGATTCGTTCCTCGACGACCCGGGCTTCGTCCCGCCGGAGCTGGTCAAGATCGATGTCGAAGGCTTCGAGATGGAGGTCTTCGGCGGTGCCGAGCGGACGCTCGCCGGCGCCGAGATGCTGATCATCGAGACGTCGTTCTTCCAGTGGTATCCGATGACACCTCGGTTCTCGGAGATCGTGTCCTACCTCGCCCCGCGAGGGTTCGAGGTCTACGACTTCTGCTGGTTCCTCCGCCGCCCGCTCGACGCCGCGCTCGGGATCACCGACACCTGCTTCGTGCGGTCCGACTCCCCGCTGCGCGCCACGCACCGGTGGACAGCCCCCTGATGCTCGCTGATGTCGATCGTCAGACGCGACGGACGATCCGCGTTCCATTCGTCGTCAATGGCCGGCGCGTCGACGCGCGCGCCGACACCGTGACGATCAGCACGCAGGGCGATGCCGACCTCGTGCTCCCTCGCTACACCGAGCAGATCCGCGACGAGGTGCTGCTCCAGGATCGTCACCTCTTGGCGTCGCTGACGCTTGACGAGATCACCTCGTTCCTCCACCGTGTCGGACGCAACTGGCGCAGCGACGAGTACGCACGGCGACGGCTGTACATCACCCAGCTGCAGGCGACGCTCGGCTACTCCGAGCAAGCCGCCGTGGCCGAGGCCGACTGGATCAGCGCGATCCTCAGCTCCCACGCCCGGATGAGCGACCTCGTCGCGGTCGAGCTGGGCAGCCGGTTCATCCTCGACGAGTGGGTGCGCAGCGAGGAAGCGTATGTGCGGGCCTACCCGCTGGGGCTGGTCGCCCACGTCCTGCCGGGCAACGTGCCCTCGTCCTGCGTGCTGTCGATGCTGCGGGCGGTGGTGACGAAGAACGTCTCGGTCGTCAAGACCGCGGCGAGGGAGCCGTCGACGGCCGTCTCGCTGGCCCTGAGCATGCTCGACGTCGATCCCGACCATCCCGTCGCCCGGTCCGTGAGCGTGGTCTACTGGCCTGAGTCCGACCCGCTCGGCGCGCAGACGCTCGCCAGTGCCGACGCCGTGTGCGCGTGGGGTGGCGGCGAGGCGATCGCCGCGGCGCGACGTCACGCTGCGCCGACTGCGTCGTTCATCCCGTTCGGACCGAAGTGGAGCGTCGGCATGGTCGGTCCCGATGCCGATCTCGACGCCGCCGCGCTGGGACTTGCCCATGACGTCAGCACCTACGACCAGGAGGCGTGCTTCTCCGTGGTCCGCGTGTTCGTCCACGAGTCCATCGTCGACGCGTTCGTCGCGTGTCTCGAGCGCTGCCTCGTGCGGTACGAGCAGCTCCTGCCGCCCCGAGTGCTCAGTGCCGACGAGGCCGTGCGGATGAACACGGCGCGGCTGGAGGGCGTCTGGCACGACGGCGTGATCCGGGCGGCCGGTGAGCGATCGGCGATCGTCGTCGCTCCGCCGGGCGCTGGTGCCGACGCTCGAAACCGCACGATCGTCATCCACCCGGTGGCCGACCTGGCCGACGTCTACGACTTCATCGGTCCCTCGGTGCAGACCGTCGCCGCGGCGCCGTGGTCGCTGCTCGTCGCCCACCGCGATCAGCTCGCTCGGCGCGGCGTATCGAGGCTGGTCGAGCTGGGGATGACGAACTTCTTCCGTGTGGGCGGCGCCCATGACGGCACCCGCCCGCTGCAGCGGCTGGTCCGCTTCTGCTCCAACGAGGTCGCCGCGGCGGAGCGGCCTAAGGGGCTTGCAGTCCCGTTCGACCAGACGTCGTTCCTTGAGAACCGACGCTTCCGCGAGATCACGTTCTGAACCAGAGGAGACACCAACATGAGATGGGGCATCTCGATTTCCACGACGAAGCCGCCGAACCTGACTCAGGAAGAGGTGCTCGAGGCATCGCTGCACTACGCGTCGCTCGCCGAGCGCTGCGGGTACCACAGTGCGTGGGTGCTGGAGCACCATTTCACGCCGTTCGGGTTGTGCCCGGACACACTGTTGATGGCCTCGTTCCTGCTCGGCCGCACCGAGAATCTGCACGTTGGCACGGCGACCGTGGTCGCCCCCTTCCAGCATCCGGTGCGGATTGCCGAGAACGCGGCCCTGATCGATCAGCTGAGCGACGGTCGCCTCTACTTGGGCTTGGGACGCGGTGGCTTCCGCCACGATTTCGAGGTGTTCGGCATCGACCCGACCACCACTAATGAGTCGCTGCGCGAGTGCATCGGGATCCTGGAGCGCGCCTGGGCGGACGGTGAGGTCGGCAGCGAGGGCTTCTACAATTTCCCCACGGTGCCCGTCTACCCCCGGCCCACCCGGCCGGTGCCGATCTACGTGGCCGGCGAGTCGCCGACGACCATCGAGTGGGCAGCCACCCGCAACATCCCGCTGCTGATGATCTCCTCGCTCCACGACCACGAGACGCGCGCCACGATGGAGCTGTACGACCAGACCGCGGAGATGGCTGGCTACGACCCGGAGGCCGTCGAGCACGCCCTGTTCTGCGTCGCCTATGTGGCCGACAGCAAGCGCGAGGCGAAGCAGGCCATCGAGGCCAACCTCAACTGGTGGTCGAACGAGGGCTCGAGCAAGGCGTTCACGGTCGACCAGCTGAAGAAGCTTCCGAACTACCGCTTCCATCTCCGCCGGCTCGAGCAGGCCGTGCTCGAGGGTTCGCAGGAGGACGACTACATCGGCCGCTGGCTCGACCGCAATCCGGTCGGTACACCGGAGCAGTGCGCGGAGCGGCTGGAGGAGATGATCGAGTTCTCCGGCGCCCACCACATGGTCCTCGGCATCGAGGGTCCGGCGAACCGCCACCTCACTTCCGACAACATCGCCCGCTTCGCGGCGG
>JBIOUO010000014.1:0-18945 GCA_044867195.1 Ilumatobacteraceae bacterium | reverse complement strand
CGCGGCGGCCTGGTCGGTGAACTCGGTGGCGATGCCGTCGACCGGCCGCAGCAGCGACTGGGCGCGCCCGGCGATCTCACCGAGCACGGCCGAGTTGACCTCCTGGACGGCGAGCCGGGCGGCGACGTAGATCGCGGTCTGCTGCAACGGGTCGAGCTTGTCGTGCAGCACGCGGATCGTGGCCCGGTGACCGGCGAGGATGTCGTCCAACGGATCGGGCGGGAACACGACGACGGCGTCGATGTCGCCGTCGGCGAGCCGCCGGCGAGCGGCGTTCTCGTCGGTCGTGAAGCCCTGCGGGTCGATGTACCCCTCGAGCTGGTCGGCGTACTCGGTGACGGCGTCCTCGAACACCGAGCCCCGAGGCCCGACGAACTCGGTGCGCAGGTTGTAGGACGTGTTCTTGTACCCGAGCCCGAACAGCAGCAGCAGCAGGAACGGCCCGGCGATCATCACCACCAGCAGCGCCGGCTGGCGGCGAATCTCGACCAGCTCCTTGCGCACGAACGCCAGCCCGCGCACGAACGTCGCCCACGGCGCGGACGACCGCAGCTGGCGGCCCGACTGCAACCGCATCCGCCGGGCACGGCGGCGCTGGGCCCGTCGCTCCTTGCGGCTCGGGTTCGACGCCTTGCTCATGACGAGGCCCCGGCCGCAACCACATCGGCGGAACCGTCGGGTTCGGCGACCTCACGGGTGGCGCGGTGGCGCTCGACGAGCCGCACGAACGCCTCGTCGAACTCGACGACGTGCTCGGTGACCTCGACCACCGGCAGGCCGAGGCGGGCGAGCCGGTCCTCCACCGGGCCGACGGCGGCACCCGCGTCGTCCACCACCAGCCGCCACGTCCGCGGGCCCGTGGCCTCGGGTCCGCTGACGACGCCCGGGAGCGCGCGCAGCGGGGTGCCGGTCGCCGGGTCGGCGGGACGGCCCAGCTCGATGTCGACGACCTCCCCATCGAACGCCGCGTTGCGCAGCTCCTCGGGCGTGGCCAGGAGCAGCAGCTCGCCGTCGGAGAGCAGCCCGACGTGGTCGCAGTACGCCGCTTCGGCGACGTACTGGGTCGTGACGAAGATCGTCCGCCCCTCGTCGCGCATGGCGCGGAACCGCTCCCAGAACGAGCTGCGCAGGATCGGGTCGATGCCGGCGGTCGGCTCGTCGAGGAAGATCAGGGCGGGATCGTGGACGAACGCCGCGGCGAGGGCGAGCCGGCGCTGCATCCCGCCCGACGCCTGGCGTACCGTCTTGTCGCGATCGTCGTCGAGCTCGACCCACTGCAGCACGTGGTGGAGGCGGTGGGCGCGCCGCAGCCGCAGCCCGTACACCGAGGCGTGGAAGCTGAGGTTCTCCCACAGCGACAGCTGCGGGAACAGCGCCGGGTTCTGCGGCATGTACCCGATCTCCTCGCGCTGGCGCGGGCGCAGCTCGGTCGCCGGCGTCCCCCACACCGTGGCCTCACCCTCGGTCGGGCCCAGCAGCCCGGTGAGCAGGCGGACGGTCGTCGTCTTACCCGATCCGCTCGGGCCGATCAGCCCGACGATGCTGCCGGCGGCCACCTCCAGGTCGAGGCCCCGCAGCACGTGCACGCCGTCGAACGCCTTGCCGAGCCCGCGACAGGCAACCACCGGTCGTACTTCGCCTGCCACGTCGCTGACACTCCTCCCCGCGCCACGGCACCCGCGCCGGCACGAGGACCATCCGGTTCCCGCCCCGCACCCGGCGCAAACCCGCTGCCGTTCAGTGCCCAGGGGCACGGCGAGGCCCACCGGTAGGATCGCGGGCCACCATGGGTCTGCAATCGCTGGAGCGGCGCCTGGAGCGTATGGTCGAGGGCGTGTTCCGTGGGTCGCGCGCGGCGATCAGGCCGATCGAGATCGGACGACGGGTCGTCCGCGAGATGGACGAGCAGCGCTCGATCGACGTCAAGGGCCGGCGGATCGTGCCCAACGACTTCCAGATCCACCTCAGCCTGCGCGACCTCGCCAGCTTCGACGACATCCGCGACGTGCTGCAGGCCGAACTCGTCGAGGCCGCCCGCGAGTACGCCCGTGAGGAGGGCTACCACTTCATGGGACCGGTCCGGGTCGAGCTCTTGGGTGACGACCAGTTGCGCGCGGGCCGTTTCGCCGTCGTCGCCACGCTGCGCCAGGCGCCCGGTGGCGTCGGCGCCGGGTCGCTCGTGCTCCCGTCCGGCCAGCGCATCCCACTCGGCGACCGTCCTGTCACGATCGGGCGGCTCAGCGAGTGCACGGTGCCGCTCAACGATCAGAACGTCAGCCGCCGTCACGCCGAGATCCGCCCCGGAAGCGGCGCCTACGTCGTCAACGATCTCGGGTCGACGAACGGGACGATGGTCAACGGCACGCGCATTGGTGGCGAGCAGCGTCTCGCCGATGGCGACATCCTCAGCTTCGGCTCCACGTACGTCCGATTCGAGGCCTCGTAGCCCGCGGGCGGCCACCTCCCGTCATGACTGACCAAGCGCTGGACATCCTCAAGCTGGTCCTGCTGGGCCTGCTCTACCTCTTCTTCGCCCGCGTCCTGTGGGCAGTGTGGAGCGAGGTGCGCACAGCGAGCAGCCGCCCGCCCGCGCCGCTCGCCCCGCCTGCCGACACGCAGGCGGCGACGGTGGCCGCCGAGCCCGCCGGCCGGACCCGGCGCCGCGACCGCCCGGCGAAGGGCAAGGGTGGTCGGGTGGCCAGGCTGGTGATCGTCGAGCCCAAGGAGCGCCGCGGCGCGACGTTCCCGCTGGGCGCCGAGATCACGGTCGGCCGTGACCCGTCGTCGACGATCCGCATCGACGGCGACACTTACGTGTCGAGCACCCACCTGCGGATCTTCGACGCCGACGGCCAGGCGATGGTCGAGGACCTCGGGTCGACGAACGGCTCGTTCCACAACGGCAACCGCCTGATTGGCAGCCGGCTGCTGCACCCGGGTGACCGGATCCAGGTGGGCTACACCGTGCTGGAGGCGCAGTAGTGGCCGAGCTGCGCTGGGGCGCGGCGACCGACCCGGGCCGCATCCGGCCCGACAACGAGGACAACCTCCTCGCCGAGCCGACGGTGTTCGTCGTCGCCGACGGGATGGGCGGCCACCGTGCCGGCGAGGTGGCCAGCGCGCTCGCCGTCGACCTGCTCCGCGCCCGCCTGACCGTGCCCGGCGCCGACCTCGACGATGTCGTGGCGGCGATCGCCGACGTCAACGCCCAGATCTACCGCGCCGCCACCGATAACCCCGAGCAGCAGGGGATGGGCACGACGGTCACCGCGCTGATCGTGATCCGTGGCGACGACGAACGCCAGGAGCCTCAGGCAGCCGAGGAGGCCGACACCAGCGGCGGACCGGGCGAGCAACTCGCTCTCGTCAACGTCGGCGATTCGCGGACCTACCTGCTGCGCCACGGCCGCCTGCGCCGCGTGACCGTCGACCACAGCTACGTCCAGGAGCTGGTCGCGACCGGCCACATCACCGACGACGAGGCGCGGACCCATCCCCGCCGCAACATCGTCACCCGCGCCCTCGGCATCGACCCGGGCGTGCGCGTCGACGCCTGGACGCTGCCGCTCGTGCGTGGTGACCGCTTCCTGCTGTGCAGCGACGGCCTCGTCGACGAGGTCCGCGACGACGAGATCGTCAATGTCCTGGGCACCGTCACCGAGCCGCAGCGGGCGGCTGACGAGCTCGTCGCGCTGGCCAACCGCCAAGGCGGGCGGGACAACGTCACCGTCGTCGTCGTCGACGTCCTCGACGGTGCCGAGGCCCCCGACCCCGACACCGAACTCGACCTCGAGCCGGCGTGGGAAGACACCGGCACCGGTGGCACCTGGGCGGTCGACGAGCCGGAGGCCGAGGCGACGACGTTCGAGGATCTCGCCGCCCTGGTCAGCGGCGAGGACCTTTCGACCGTCGGCGAGCTGGCCACCCAGCCCGACGAGAGCGGCCACGGTGCGGCCACGGTCTCGGCCGAGGTCGTGACGGCCGAGCAGGCCGCGGCCGCGGCTCCCGCCGAGGTTGCCGGAGGGGATGGGCCGCCGTCGCGTCGCAAGCGCCGGCTCGTCGGCTTCCTCGGCGGGCTCGGCGTTCTCGCCGTGCTCGTGCTAGCGCTCGTCATCGCCTCGGCCTACGGCCGCCGGGGCTACTTCGTCGCGTTCGACGCGGAGAACGACGTCGTGCTCTACCGCGGCCGCAACGGCGGGTTCCTGTGGTTCGATCCCACCGTGGAGGCTCCGACCGACCTCAACCGCGATGCCCTCGATGACGCCTCGATCGAGCGCGTCGAGCGGGAGCCGAGCTTCGACTCGCGCCGCGCCGCCGAGCGCTTCGTGACCGAGCAGCTGGAGACGACGACCACGACGTCGACCACCACGACTACTACGACGTCGACAACGACGACCACGGTCCCGGCCACGATCACGCCGCCCGCGATCCCCGCGCCCTAGCCATGTGTCGCCGGTTCTGGGTGGCGAGAGTCTCGGATTCGAGACCGTCGCCACCCAGAAGCCCGAATGAGACCAGGACCACCCAGATGGCCGGGGCGCGCGGGGCCACGTCCTGATGGCCGCGACGTCGCCGATCGCCCGCGCCCGGCGCTCGACCGAGCTGTCGCTCGTCGTGATGGCCGCCGTCATCACGGCCGGCGCCTACACGCTGGCGTCGCTCGGCGAGTTCGCGGCCATCCCGGCGCGGATCGTGCCGTTCCTCGCCGTGTTGCTCGGGCTGCTCGTCGTCGCCCATCTCGCAGTGCGATATCTCGCCGCCGGCGCCGACGGCACGCTGCTCCCGCTCGCCGCGCTGCTGCACGGGCTCGGCTACGTCATGATCACCCGCCTCGACGACCGCCTCGCCGGGTTGCAGACGACGTGGAGCATCGTCGCCGTCGGCGTGTTCGTGCCCACGCTGCTGCTCGTCCAGCGGGCACCCGACCTCGCCCGCTACCGCTGGAGCCTGCTGCTCGCCGGCGTGCTGCTGCTCCTGCTCCCGCTCGTGCCCGGGCTCGGGTTCGGTGTCGGCGGGGCCAAGATCTGGGTCAACCTCGGCCCGATCAACTTCCAGCCCGGCGAGTTCGCCAAGCTGCTGCTGGCCGTCTTCTTCGCCGGTTACCTCGCCGAGCACCGCGAGCTGATCGCCGAGAGCATGTGGCGCGTCGGCCCGTTGCGGCTGCCCGAGCCCCAGCATCTGCTGCCGATCCTCCTCGCCTGGGGGTTTGCGGTGGTCGTGATGGTCGGCCAGCGTGACCTCGGCTCGTCGCTGCTGTTCTTCGCCCTGTTCGTCGTCATGATGTGGGTTGCCACCGAGCGCGCCAGCTATCTGGTGATCGGGCTCGTCCTGTTCGCCGCCGCGGCGTACGTGTCGTGGCTGATGTTCGGCCACGTCCAGACCCGGGTCTCGATCTGGCTCGACCCGTGGTCCGATCGCCTGGACACCGGCTACCAGATCGTGCAGGCGCTGTACGGGTTGTCCGACGGGGGGATCGGCGGCACCGGGCTCGGGCTCGGCAGCCCGGGAACGGTCCCCGAGGCGCAGAACGACTTCATCTTCACGTCGATCGGCGAGGAGCTCGGCCTGCTCGGCGCGACCGCGGTGCTGATGGCCTACCTGCTGATCATCGGCGCCGGGCTGCGCATCGCCCTGCGTACCGAGAACACGTTCGAGAAGCTGCTCGCCGTCGGCCTGACGACCATCATCGGCGTGCAGGCGTTCATCATCGTCGGCGGTGTCACCAAGCTCGTCCCGCTGACGGGCATCACGCTGCCGTTCGTCAGTTACGGCGGCTCCTCACTGGTGTCGAACTACATCCTCATCGCCCTGCTGATCCGGCTCAGCGACTCCGGTGCCCGGCGGCTGCACGAGCTGCCCGACTCCCCGACGCCCGCCGAGCGGTGGTCGGCGTGGCGGCTGCGCCGGCGCGGCTCCGAGGTGATGGCGTGAACCGCCAGATCCGCCAGCTCGCCGTCGGCCTGATGGCGTGCTATGTGGCGCTGTTCGTGACGCTCAACTACTGGCAGGTCGGGCGAAAGCAGGAGCTCGACGCCTCGTTCGACAACACCCGCGCCATCCGCCGCGAGTTCGAGCGGCCGCGGGGTCCGATCGTCACGATCGACGGCACGATCGCCGCCCAGTCCGAGCCGACGCCGCCGGGCAGCGCGTTCGCCTACCAACGGCTGTATCCCACCGGCGACCTGTACGCCGGGATCACCGGTTACTACACGTTCGCCTTCGGCTCGACCGGGCTCGAGCGCACGCAGAACGACGTCCTCGCCGGGACCACGCCGCAGCAACGGCTGCAAGCACTGCCCAACCTGCTCACCGGCGACGCGGACAACTCCGGCTCGGTGCAGATGACGCTGCGCAACGACCTCCAGCAGGCCGCCAAGGACGCGCTCGGCGAGCGCGAGGGCTCGGTCGTCGTCCTCGAACCGGCCACCGGGGCGGTGAAGGCGATGTGGAGCTACCCGTCGTACGACCCCAACCTCGTCGCCAACCCCGACTTCGACGCCGCCCGCGACGTGCTGACGTTCCTCCAGGCGGCGCCGAGCGATCCCCTGCTGGCCAACGCCTACCAGCAGCGCTACATGCCCGGCTCGACGTTCAAGATCCTGACGGCGGGGATCGCTTTGGAGAACGGCGTCGTCGATCTGTCGACGACGTTCCCCGACGAGAACGCGTGGGTGCCGCCGCAGACCAACGACCCGATCCAGAACTTCCAAGGGACGACGTGTGGCGGGGACCTGACCGAGGTGTTCACGCGCAGCTGCAACATCGCCTTCGCCCGCACGGCGATCGACATCGGTGTCGACCGGATGCTGCAGGGCCTCGCCGCGTGGGGCGTCGGCGAGGCCGTGCCGATCGACCTGCCGCGGCCGGCTGCCAGCACGTTCGGCGACAGCACCAACCTCGACCAGAACCTGCCGTTGCTGGCGATCCGCGGGTTCGGCCAGAACGAGGTGCAGATGGTGCCGCTGCACATGGCGATGGTCGCCGCCACGGTCGCCAACGGCGGGCAGATGATGGTGCCGTACGTGGTCCAGCAGACGCTCGACCACGACGGCAACGTGCTCGATGCCACCGAGCCACGGGTGTGGAAGACGCCGATCAGCCCGCAGACGGCGGCGACGCTGCGCGACCTGATGGTCAGCGTCGCCGAGCAGGGCACGGCGAGTTGTTGCATCGCCCTCGCCAACGGCATCCCGGTCGCCGCCAAGACCGGCACCGCGCAGCTCAACAACCCCGGCGAGGAGGAGCGCTCGAACGCCTGGATCGTCGCCTTCGCCCCCGCCGACGCGCCCCGCTACGCCGTCGCCGTGATGCTCAAGGGCACCAACGCCGAGATCTCCGCCGGCACCGGCGGCCGCTTCGCCGGCCCGATCGCCAAGCAGGTGTTGGATGCCGCGTTCGCCGGCGAGGCCGGCGGGTGAACGGCCCACCGTCCCCCAATCTGGGCGGGAATCGTCTCACCCCGGCTTCTGGGCGGGAATCGTCTCGGAACCCGAGACAATTCCCGCCCAGATCCGTGGACCGACCCAGGTCACGTGCCGGGCGACCCGTCGGTAGCCTCGGCGGTCGGCGTGCGCCCGGTGGCCCACCGCCAACGATGAGGCACTCGTGACGACCAACGACCGGACTGCGATCATCAACGATCGCTACGAGCTGAGCAAGCGCATCGGGCGCGGCGGGATGGCCGACGTGTTCCTCGGGCGCGACCGCCTGCTCGACCGGCAGGTGGCGATCAAGGTGCTGTTCCCCGAGTTCGCCGTCGACCCCAACTTCGTCGAGCGCTTCCGCCGCGAGGCGCAGGCCGCCGCCAACCTGAGCCACCCGAACATCGTCAACGTCTACGACTGGGGCCGTCACTCCGGGACGTACTTCATCGCCATGGAGTACGTCGAGGGCCGCACGCTGGCCGACATCCTGCGCACCAACGGCCGGGTCACCGCCAAGCAGGCGGCGGAGATCGCCAGCGAGGTCGCGGCCGCGCTCAGCTTCGCCCACGAGGCCGGGCTCGTGCACCGCGACATCAAGCCGGCCAACATCCTGATCGGCTCCAACGGCCAGGTGAAGGTGGCCGACTTCGGCATCGCCCGGGCGATGAACGCGCCGACCGAGTCGAGCCTCACCCAGGCCGGAGCCGTGATGGGCACGGCGACCTACTTCTCCCCCGAGCAGGCTCAGGGCGCCCAGCCCGACCCGCGCAGCGACCTGTACTCGCTCGGCATCGTGATGTACGAGATGGTCGCCGGGCGCCCCCCGTTCACCGGCGACAACCCGGTCGGCATCGCCTACCGGCAGGTCCACGACAACCCCCAGCCGCTGAACCAGCTCGTCGCCGACGTGCCCCGCCCGTACGAGGCGATCGTCGCCAAGCTGCTGGCGAAGGATCCCAAGGTCCGCTACGCGTCGGCCAACGCGCTACGCGACGACCTGCGGCGGTTCCGCAGCGGCGACCAGGTGCTGGCGCTGGCCGCGGCCGCCGGTGCCACGCGGGCTGCTGCGAGCGGCGCCGCCGTGACGTCGGCCACGTCGGCGGTCACCGTTCCCGTCGCCACAACGACCGCCGGCCAGCGCACCGTGGCGACGCCCACCAGTGGCCCGGTCGACGGCCTGCCGACCGGATCGTCGCCCGCCGCCCGCTACTACGAACCCCCACCGTCGCGCACCGGGTGGTACGCGCTCGCCGCGTTCTTCGCCCTCATCGCCCTCGGCATCGGCGGCGTCCTGCTCTTCAACGCCCTCTCCGGCGACGACGAGGCGGGTTCCAACGCCCTCAAGAACTACGTCGGGATGCGCCTCGAGGACGCCATCGCCGACCTCGACCAGCTCGGCCTGACCTACGAGTCGGTGGCCGAGGAGAACACCACCGTGGCCGAGGACATCGTCCACCGCACCGATCCAGTGGCCGGGACGATCGTCGTCGACAACCAGGTGATCCGCCTCTTCTACAACCCGCGCAAGCAGCTGGTGGAGGTGCCCAACGTCGAGGGCCGGACGCTGGACGAGGCCAAGCGCGTGCTCAGCGCCGCCGGCTTCCAGATCGGCACCGAGACCCCCGAGGAGAGCACCGAGATCGCCGAGAACTCGGTGATCCGCACCGATCCGCCCGCTGGCGAGCGCGTCGAGCAGTCGACGGTGATCAACCTCGTCGTGTCGTCGGGACCCGATCAGATCGCGATGCCGTCGATCGTCATCGGCAAGCCGGAGGCGGAGGCCCGGACGTTCCTCGAGAGCGCGCCGTTCAACTTCCGCGTGACGACGACGCAGGAGGAGACCACCGAGGTCGCCGCCGGGCTCGTGATCCGGACCAACCCGCCGGCGCAGGAGCTGGTCGAAATCGGCGGCGAGGTGACGCTGGTCGTGTCGAGCGGAGCGCCGGCGATCGACGTCCCCAACGTCGTCGGGATGTCGGAGGCCGCAGCGCGCAACGCCCTCGCCCAGTTCGACGTCAGCGTGACGACTGAGGCGCTGCCCGCCGGCGACACGCGGGACGGCACGGTGACGTCACAGAGCGTCGCCGGTGGCCAGCAGGCGCCGGCCGGCTCGCCGATCGCACTGACGATCGGCAAGGCCGCGGCGCCGACCACCACGGCCGCGCCGACGACCACGGCCGCGCCGACGACCACCCAGGCACCCGCGCCGGCGGTCACCAACCCTCCCTGATCGCCGCCGGAGCTGGGGAGCTGCGCCGGTAGCGTTGGTCCCGTGCCGGCCTTCGGGACCGTCGTGTGGGTGGCGGTCGGGGTGCTGATGGGCGTCGTGCTGTGGAAGGCGGGCATTGCCGTGCTCGGCTCGCTCACCCGGCCGATGCCACCGCCACCGCCGCCCGGCGAGCTGCGCAAGGTGAACGTCCGCTACCGCTGCGAGGTCTGCGGCGTGGAGCTGCGGCTGACGCTGGCTCCAGACGAGGATCCGCCGCCGCCGAGGCACTGCCTGGAGGACATGACGCTCGTCGCGCCGATCATGGACTGATGGCGAGTTGTCCACAGGGTGGGGACAAGGCTGCGGACAAACGACAGCGGTGTGATTCTCGTCTCACCCCCCGCTCGAACCTGTGAGCCAGCTGTGGACAGCGGACCCTCTAGCGCCACTTGGTCGCGGTGTAGAGGCCGCCGAGCAGGCACAGCAGCCCGACCAGCAGCGGCCAGTTGCTGTCGGGGAAGGCGAGGTAGCGGAGCATGATCACCAGCGCCCCGACGACGAACAGGGCGAGCATCAGCACCGGCAGCCACGGCGGGCTCTCCTTGGCGCTCTGCGGGATCGGCGGGGTGTAGCGCGACGACGGCGCCACCGCGCCCGACCCTCCCGCGCGCGCCGCGCGGGCGGGAGCCGCCGCCGGCTTGTCGCCGGGCTTCGTGCCGGCCGGCGTCACCCGGCCACCGGTTTTGCGCTTGGGGGGAGCCATCAGGCCCGAGTGTAGAAACACTGTCCGTTGGAGTGTTTCCTCCAATGGAGTGTTTCGCCGGGGACATCCCCCGGGCAAACACTCCAACTGGCGGAAACACTCCAACGGTACGGCGGTACCGTGCGGCGGTGGCCCGGATCCTGGTGCTCGACAGCTACGACAGCTTCGTGTTCAACCTCGTCCAGTACCTCGGCGAGCTCGGGGCCGAGCCCATCGTGCACCGCAACGACACCCTCACCGTCGACGACGCGTTGGCCATCGAACCCGGCGGGGTGCTGGTCTCGCCGGGCCCTGGGCGCCCCGAGGACGCCGGAATCATCTGCGCGGCCATCGCCGCGTTCGCCTCCGCCGGCACGCCGGTGCTCGGCGTGTGCCTCGGGCACCAGGCGATCGGACATGCGTACGGCGCCTCGATCGTCGGGGCGCACGAGCTGATGCACGGCAAGACGTCGGAGATCGAACACACCGGCGCCGGCGTGTTCGCCGGGCTGCCGTCACCGCTGACCGCGACCCGCTACCACAGCCTGACGATCGACCCGCACACGCTGCCGGCGTCGCTGGAAGTCACGGCGACCACGGCCGACGGGACGATCATGGGCGTCCGCCACCGTGAGCACGACGTCGAGGGCGTGCAATTCCACCCCGAGTCGGTCCTCACGGCGTGCGGCCACGACCTCCTGAACAACTTCCTCGCGCGCTGCTGACGAGGAGCTGTCAGCCCAGCCGCTCGATCAGCGTGGCGTTGGCCATGCCGCCGCCTTCGCACATCGTCTGCAGGCCGAAGCGGCCGCCGGTGCGCTCGAGCTCGTTGAGCAGTGTCGTCATCAAGCGGGCGCCGGAGCAGCCGAGCGGGTGGCCGAGAGCGATCGCCCCACCGTTCGGGTTGACCTTCTCCATGTCCGGGTGGAACTCCTTCTCCCACGCCAGTACGACGGAGGCGAACGCCTCGTTGATCTCGACCAGATCGATCGCGTCCAGACCACGGCCCCAGCGCTCGAGCACCTTGGTCGTGGCCGGGATCGGCGCCGTCAGCATCAGTCGCGGGTCGGCGCCGGCGAGCGCGAAGTCGACGAAGCGGGCGCGCGGCGTGAGCCCGAGCGCCGCCGCCTTCTCCTCGCTCATGATCAGCAGCGCCGCCGAGCCGTCGGTGATCTGCGACGAGTTGCCGGCCGTCACCCGACCGCCTTCCTCTTCCGGGCGGAACGACGGCTTCAGCTTGGCCAGCGACTCCATCGTCGTCTCGCGCAGCCCCTCGTCGACCGAGACCAGCCTGCCCTCGGGGCCGAGCACGGGCAGGATCTCGTGCTCGAAGCGGCCCTCATCGGTGGCCCGGCGCGCCCGCTGCTGGCTCTGCGCGCCGAAGCGATCCATGTCCTCGCGCGAGATGCCCCACTTGTCGGCGATCAGCTCGGCCGAGATTCCCTGCGGCACGAGCCCACCCTGGTCGGCGTAGCGGGCGCCGATCTTGGGGCCGAACGGGTATCCGAACTTGCCGTCGGCCATCGATGCCCCCATCGGCAC
Organism: Ilumatobacteraceae bacterium; assembly: GCA_044867195.1. Lineage (GTDB taxonomy): Bacteria > Actinomycetota > Acidimicrobiia > Acidimicrobiales > Ilumatobacteraceae > JALZMG01. The sequence continues at coordinate 7,028 of JBIOUO010000014.1, read as the reverse complement.
GCGTGTCATCACCTCCACACCGGCAGCGACGACCACGTCGTACGCGCCGGCGATCACGCCCTGGGCGGCAAAGTGGGCGGCCTGCTGGCTGGAGCCGCACTGGCGGTCGACGGTCGTGCCGGGGACGTGTTCGGGCCAGCCGGCCGCGAGCACGGCGTTGCGGGCGATGTTCACTCCCTGCTCGCCGACCTGCATCACGCAGCCCATCACGACGTCGTCGACGATCGCCGGGTCGATGCCGGTGCGATCGACGAGCGCGCGCAGCGTCTCGGCGGCGAGGTCGACGGGATGCCAGTCCTTGAGCATCCCGTTGCGCTTGCCGAGCGGCGTGCGGATGGCGTCGACGATGACGGCGGTGGTGGTCATGGGCTGCTCCTCGATCGAGCGGTCGGAGGCAGATCCCCGACCGGACGATCCAGTGTGCCAGCGCACCGCCAGGCCGGCGCAAACCGCAGCGCCGTGCCGCCCGTCACCCGTCGGGGGCGACGCGGGCCAGCACTCGGCGCAGATCGGCGACGTCGGCGTCGGAGAGCACAGATGCGACGTGGGTCTGCACGGCGCGGCGGTAGGTGACGTTCATCTCCCGCCACAGCGTGCGCCCGCGCCGCGTGAGGCTGACGACGACGGCACGCTGGTCGTCGACCCCAGCGGGACGTGCCCGCTCGACCCAGCCCTCCTCCTCGAGACGGTCGAGGCGGCGGCTGAGGCTCGAGCGCACCAGCCGCAGCTCGGCCGCCAGGTCGCTCGGACGGGCCGAACCGCCGAGGCGCTGCAGGCCGGCGAGGACGTCGAACCAGCCGAGCGGCACCTCCCACTCGGCCATCAGCGCTTCGTCGATCAAACGCTCGAGGTGTGCGGTGACGGACTGCAGCTCGCGCCACGCCGCCACGCGACCCGCATCGAGTCGGGCCACCGGCCCTCAGGCCGTCGCCTTGACGGCGGCGATGAACGCGCCGAGGGCCTCGTCGATCTCGGCGGCCGTGACGACGAGCGGGGGCATCCAGCGCACGACGGTGCCGTACGTCCCCGCGGTCATCAGGATCAGGCGGCCCTCGTCGCGGCAGTGGGCGACGATGGCGGCGACGCGGGCTGGGTCGTCGAGCTCGGCGGCGACCATCAACCCGAGCCCGCGCACCTGGCGGAGGCCGGCGGACTGGCGCTGCAGCTCGAGCAGGCCATGCGTGAGCTGCTCGCCCCGCCCGCGCACGTTGTCGAGGAACCCGGGCGCGCTGATGACGTCGATCGTGGCGAGCGCCGCGGCACACCCGATCGGGTTGCCGCCGTACGTGCCGCCGTGGCTGCCCCGCGGCCAGCGGTCGTCGAGGTCGCGGCGCGTGCCGAGCGCGGAGATCGGGAACCCGGACGCGATCCCCTTGGCCATGCAGATCAGGTCCGGCTCGACCCCGTAGTGCTCGACGGCGAACATCCGCCCGGTGCGCCCGAAGCCGCTCTGCACCTCGTCGGCGACGAACAGGATCCCATGCGCGTGACAGCGCTCGGCGATGCCGGTGAGGAACGCCGGCGGCGCCGGACAGTAGCCGCCCTCGCCGAGCACTGGCTCGATGATCATCGCCGCCGTCTCCGACGGCGCGGTCATCGACGCCAGCAGGTGGTCGAGCCCGGCCAACGCGCGGGCGACCTCGGCGTCCGCGTCCGGCGCCAGGGGATCGGGGAACGGGGCGACGAAGACACCCGACGGCAGCGGGCTGTGGCCGGCGCGGTAGCCGGTCTTGGACGTCGTCATCGCCATCGTCATGTGCGTGCGCCCGTGGAACGAGCCGGCGAACACGACGACGTTCGGGCGCCCGGTCACCTGCTTGGCCAGCTTGACCGCGGCCTCGGTGATCTCGGCGCCGGAGTTGGCGAAGAAGAACGTGTCGAGCCGGCCCGGTGTGATGTCGGCAAGGCGGGCGGCGAGCGGCTCGAGGAGGTCGTGGGTGTAGACGTTGGCCTGCAGATGGATGCCGCGGGCCGCCTGCTCGGCGATCGCCGCGACGACCGACGGATGGCTGTGGCCCGTGGAGTTGACGGCAATCCCCGCCGCGAAGTCGAGGTACTCCTCGCCGTCGGTGGTCGTCACCCGGCACCCGCGCCCGCTCGCCACCTGGAGGTCTGTCACCTTGAACCAGACACCCGACAGGTGTGTCATGGCCTGGATCGTACGTCTCCCACTGCTCGCGCCGGTCACCACCCGACCTCGTCGCAACCCGTGTGGTCCTCCGGCTCGACCTGCAGCGTCGCGTGGCCGATGCCGTACCGATCGCGCAGCACGTCGCGGGCGCGGTCGAGCACCGAGTGGTGGTCAGTGGACCGGGCGACCATCAAGTGCGCCGAGGCGACATCCATGTCCGACGTCAGCGTCCACACATGCAGATCGTGGACGTCGATCACCCCGTCGACGGCAGCGAGATCGGCGCGCAGCGCATCGATGTCCGTGCCCGGCGGGGCGGCCTGGACGAGGATGCGCAGGGCCCGCCCGGCAAGGCGGATCGTCCGCGGCACGATCCAGGCCGCGATGGCGATCGCGACCACGGCGTCGACCCACGTCCAGCCGGTCGCGGCGAGGATGATCGCGGCCACGATCACGCCGATCGATCCGACGGTGTCGGCCAGCACCTCGAGGTACGCGCCCTCCACGTTCAGCGACTCGGCGGCCCCCTCGCGCAGCAGCGCGAACGCGATCAGGTTGGCGGCGAGGCCGGCGATGGCGATCACCAGCATCGGGCCGGCCAGGACGTCCGGCGGGTCATCGACGCGGCGCACGGCCTCGACGAGCACATACACCGCGACACCGAGCAGCAGCGCCGCGTTGGCAAGGGCGGCGAGGATCTCCAGGCGGTACCAGCCGAACGTCCGGTGCGACCGCTGCGAGCCGCGGCTGGCCAGGTGGATGGCGGCGAGCGCCATGCCGATGCCGAGGGCGTCGGTGAGCATGTGCCCGGCGTCGGAGAGCAACGCCAGCGAGCTGGCGACGATCGCCCCGGCGACCTCGACCAGCATGAACACGGCCAGCACGGCGAACGCCATCGCCAGCCGCTTGCGATGGCGACCTCCAGCGGACAGCGACCCGTGGCCGTGAGAGTGACTGTGGCCATGGTCGTGGCCCATCGCTGGAGAGCGTATGGGCAGCCGGCCACGGCCGGCTCCGGTTCGGTTCCTGACCGCTTCGGCGCCAGCTTTCTGGGGCGTGACAGTCTCAGATTCGAGACCCTGACGCCCCAGAAGGCCGAATGAGACTACGGCCACCCAGATGGACGTCGGCGCGACGGGCGACCCTCTACGCGAACGCGGCGGCCAGGACGTCGGCGTACGTCGACGCGAGGTGGAACGTCATCACGTCGCGCACCGCGTCGGGGACGTCGTCGAGGTCGCCCTCGTTGCGCTTGGGCAGCACGACCTCGGTGAGGCCGGCGCGATGGGCGGCGAGAACCTTCTGCTTGACGCCGCCGATCGGCAGCACCGCACCCTGCAGCGTGATCTCACCGGTCATCCCGACCGTGTCCTTCACCGGCTGGTCGCGCAGCAGGCTGACCAGGGCGGTGGTCATCGTCACGCCGGCCGACGGGCCGTCCTTCGGCACCGCGCCGGCGGGGACGTGGACGTGGAACCGGCGGCGCACGGCCTCCGGGTCGACGCCGAGCTCGGCTGCGTGCGAGCGCACGTAGTTGAGCGCGATCTGCGCCGACTCCTTCATCACGTCGCCGAGCTGGCCGGTGAGCGTCAGGCCGGGCTCGCCCTCGGCGGCCACCGGGAACGAGGTCGTCTCGATGAACAGGACGTCGCCGCCATGGCCGGTGACAGCCAGCCCGGTCGCCACGCCGGGCAGCTCGGTGCGCTCAGGCACGTCGTCGACGACCTTCGGGCGGCCGAGCCACTCGACCAGGTGGTCGGCGTCGAGCGCGGGCAACGGGTCACCCGAGGCGACCTTCGCCGCCGCCTTGCGGGCCAGCCGGCCGAGCTCGCGCTCGAGCGAGCGGACCCCGGCCTCGCGGGTGTAGCCGCGGACGACAGCGAGCACCGTGACGTCGTCGACGGCCAGCTCGTCGGGCTGCAGGCCCGCCCGCTGCAGCTGCCGCGGCAGCAGGTAGCGGTCGGCGATGAAGACCTTCTCCTGGTCGGTGTAGCCGTCGAGGCGCACGACGTCCATCCGGTCGAGCAACGCCGCTGGCACGGTGTCGACGACGTTGGCGGTGGCGATGAACACGACCTCGGAGAGGTCGAGGTCGACCTCCAGGTAGTGGTCGCGGAACGTGTGGTTCTGGGCCGGGTCGAGGACCTCGAGCAGCGCCGCCGTTGGATCGCCCGACCAGGCGCCGGCGCCGAGCTTGTCGACCTCGTCGAGCAGCACGACGGGATTCATCGTGCCGGCCTCGGTGATCGCCTTGACGATCCGCCCCGGCTGCGACCCGACGTACGTCCGGCGGTGGCCACGGATCTCGGCCTCGTCGCGGATGCCGCCGAGGGCCACGCGCACGAACTTGCGGCCCATCGCCCGGGCGATCGACTCGCCGAGCGAGGTCTTGCCCACTCCGGGCGGCCCGACCAGGGTGACGATCGCGCCCGCACCGCGTCGCGTCGCTGCGCGCTCGGCTTCCTCGTCGACGTTCCGTTCGCCGCGCAACTTGCGAACGGCCAGGAACTCGACGATGCGCGACTTCACGTCGGCCAGGCCGTAGTGGTCCTCGTCGAGGATCGTCTGGGCGGCCGCGAGGTCGATCGTGTCGTCGCTGCGGACGCCCCACGGCAGCTCGAAGACGCGGTCGAGCCACGTGCGGATCCACCCCTGCTCGGGCGACTGCGCGCTGGTGCGCTCGAGGCGGTCGATCTCCTTGGCGATGAAGTTGCGCGTGGCGTCGGGCGCGTCGAGCGACGCGAGCTTGGTGCGGTACTCGCCGACGACGTCGTCGTCGCCCTCACCGAGCTCCTTGCGGATCGCCGTCAGCTGTTGGCGCAGCAGGAACTCACGCTGCTGCTGGTCGACTCCCTCGGAGACGTCGTCACGGATCGACTGGGCGACCTGCAGCTCGGCGAGGTGACCGCGGGCCCAGGTGAGCACGAACTCGAGGCGTGCCGCGACGTCGACCGCTGCCAACACCTCGCGGCGGCGTTCCTCGGCGAGGTCGGCCCAGCCGACGACGCCGTCGGCAAGCGGCCCCGGCTCGAGGCCGGAGCGCAGCAGCTCGGGCAGGCGGCGCGAGCGACGCAGCTCGGCGACCTGCTCGAGCACCGCCCGCAGCTCGCGGGCCAGCGCCTCGACGCGGGGCGTCGGGCGTGGGTCGCGCAAGATCTCGGCGTCGGCGTACGTGGCCCCGCGCTCGGACGCATGGATCGCCGTGATCCGGGCGCGGGCCTCGACGCGCACGATGGCGACCGGCTCGCCGGTCGGCAGGGCGCCGATGTCGGGCACCTGGGCCACGACGGCCACCTGTGGCGAATCCTCGGCGGTCCCGGCGCGCAGCAGCACACGGCCGTCACCTGTCGCCCGTGCCGCCTCGACGGCCCGGCGGGCCTGGTCGGTCACGAGGGTCAGCGTGATGACCGCGCCGGGCAGGACGGTTGCCGGCAGCTCGGCCAGCGGAAGGCGCGTGGTGGCGACGGTGCGCTGGTTGCTCGTGTCACTCATGGAACGAACTCTATCGATTCAGTAGTGACTCCGAGCAGTGTCTTGATACGACCCGACTCAGCTTTGCTGTGCCGCCCGTTGTGCCGCCCGCTGGGACTCCGCCAGCTCCGCCGCGTCGTCCCAGGTCGCGGCGCGGTCGAGGAGCGCCTTGTACGGCATCACCCAGCGCGGGCAGTTGACGCCGAGCGCGCCCCACACCCGGTCGCGGCGACCGTAGAGGGCGAGGAAGCGATCAGACTCCGGGTCGCCGACCACCACCTCCACACGGTCGTCGGGATCGGTGGCCGCCCGCCCGAGGAACTGGATTCGGTGCCGGCCCTGGTCGCTCCAGAAGAACGGCACCGGCGCGTACGCCATCCGCGTGCCGCCGGCGATCTCGGCGAGCGCGTTGCGGGCCGCCGCCGCACCTTGCTCGGCGGCGTTGGTCCAGTGCTCGATGCGCATCTCCTCGCCGTACAGCTCGTTCGGCCAGCGCGCCACGTCACCGGCGGCGTAGACGCCGGGTGGCCCGGCGGCGAGCGTGGCGTCGCAGACGATGCCGTCACGGACCTCGAGGCCGCTGCCGGCGAGCCAGCCGGTGGCCGGTGCGACGCCGATGCCGACGACGATCACGTCGGCCAACACGAACGACCCGTCGGCCAGCGTGACGCCGTCCTCGCCAAGCGCGGTGACAACGACATCGGTGCGGATGTCGATGCCCGCCGCGGCGTGAACCGCCGTCGCCGCTCGCCCCATCTCCGGCCCGAGGCCGCGCACGAGCGGCGCCGGCAGGCCCTCGAGCACGGTCACATTGCAGCCGCGGCCGCGCGCGGTGGCGGCGACCTCGAGCCCGATGAAGCCGGCGCCGATGACGACGACCCGCGCCGCGCCGTCGACGATGCGGGCGCGTAGCGCAAGCGCGTCGTCGAGCGTCCGCAGCTCATGGACGGCGGCGATCCCCTCCTGTCCAGGCAGGCGGCGGGTGGCCGATCCGGTGGCAATGATGACCGCGTCGTACGGAACAGTGGTGCCGTCGGCGAGCTCGACCACCCGGGCATCGGTGTCGAGCGCCAAGGCGGGGGTGGCGAGGCGCACGTCGAGCCCGAGGGCGTCGAGATCGTTCGCCTTGCGCAGCTCGATCCGGTCCGGCTCCCACTCGCCGGCGAGCAGCTTCTTCGACAGCGGGGGCCGGTCGTAGGGCCGGTGCGCTTCGGCGCCGACGAGCGTGACCGACCCGGCGAACCCGTCGGTGCGCAGCGCTTCGCACGCCCGCAGGCCGGCCAGCGAGGCCCCGACGACGACGATCCGCTCCCCCGACCGGCTGCCCCCCACACCGCCACGATGCCACACCCCTCGCGCAGCTCTGACGCCGCAGCCTTCCGGGCGGGGGTGCGGGGGCAGAGGCTCCGCCGGAGCCCCCGCCTGG
>JBIOUO010000013.1:0-2069 GCA_044867195.1 Ilumatobacteraceae bacterium | reverse complement strand
CCCGGGCTGTTGATGTAGATGTTGATGTCCTTGTCCGGGTTCTCGGACTCGAGGTGGATCAGCTGGGCGCAGATGAGACTGGCGATCTGGTCGTCGATCGGCGTCTGGAGGAAGATGATGTTCTCCTTCAGCAGCCGGCTGTACAGGTCGTACGCCCGCTCGCCGCGGCTGGTCTGCTCGACGACGTTGGGGACGAGGTAGTCCTTGATGTTCATCTCGGGCTCGCTCCGCTCGCCTCCGTGCTCGCCGCCGACCCTTCGGATCGGCGCTCGCCCCGGCCCGTATCGGTGATCATGTCCGGCTCCTGGGTGTCATCGGGGGGTCGTTCCAAGTCCTCGAGGTGGTCGTCGACGTGCTGGCCGTGCTCGTCGTGGGTGTGACCCAGTACGAGATCGCGGTCGATCGGGTTGCCGTCGGGGTCGACCAGCTCGACGTGGTGGAGGAGCCAGTCGAGGGCCTTGGCTTTGCGGATCTGGGCGCTCAGCTCGGGCACGAGGTCGTTGCGCTCGTAGAGCTTGCGGACCTCGTTCACCTTCTGGCCGTGCTGCACGGCCAGCCGCTGATACTCACCGGCGAGATCACCGTCGTCGGCGTCGAGCTGCTCTGCGGCGGCCACCGCACGCAGCGCGAGGTCGACCTTGACAGCTTGCTCGGACGCCCCGCGCAGGCTCTCGACGAACTCCTCGGGCTGCTGGCCGGTGACCGAGAGCCATTGCTCCATGTTGATCCCCTGCGCCTCGAACTGGTGGACAGTCGCGTCGACCCGGCGCCGGAGGTCGCTCTGCACCAGCGAGGCCGGGGCCTCGATCTCGGCCAGCGCGGTGAGCGCCTCGGTGACCCGGCCGACGAGTAGCTGGCGGGCCTGGGACAGCTTCGCCTCGCCCAGCCGCTCGGCGATCGATGCGCGCCATGCCTCGACGGAATCGAGCTCGCCGAAGTTGTCGGCGACCAACTCGTCGGTGAGCTCGGGCACCACCATCTCCTGGACCGCGCTGACCGAGACGACGAAGTCGGCCGGCTCGTCGGTGCCCTTCGGGGTCGCCGTGAACAGCAGCTCGTCGCCCGCCGAGGCGCCGATGAGGTGCTCGTCGAAGTCGTCGGCGATCCAGCCCTGACCGACCTCGTAGGACCAGTCCTCGGTGTTCAGGCCGGCGACATCCTCGCCGTCGCGGGTGGCCTCGAGGTCGAGCGTGACGTGGTCACCGCGGGCCGCCGGGCGCTCGACGTCGACGAGCTGGCCGAGCCGGCGCAGCTGGGAGGCGACGGCGTCGTCGACTTCCGCTTCGGTCGATTGCGGCGACGGCAGCTCGACGCGCAGGCCGTCGTAGCCGGGCACGGTGATCTCCGGGCGCACCTCGCACGTGGCGTCGAAGCCGACCGGCCCGTCCTCCTCGCCGCTCGTGATCTGCACCTCCGGCGAGGCGATGAGGTCAACGTCGTGCTCGCGGACCGCCTTGGCGAGGTACTGCGGGATCGAGTCGCGCAGCGCCTGCTCACGCGCCGGCGCGACGCCGATGCGCGCCTCGAGCACTCGCCGAGGCGCCTTGCCGGCTCGAAATCCGGGCAGCCGGACCTCGCGGGAGATCTTCCGGAATGCGGCGTCGATGTCCTTGTCGAACTCGGCCTCGTCGACGTTGACCGACAGCTTGACCCGGTTGCCCTCCAGCGGTTCGACGGTGCTCTTCACAGGCAACCGAGGGTATCGGGCGGGGTGACCCCGCCGTGCGTGCCATTGCGCGGACGCGTGTTCGCACATGCCGCTCGGATGCGTGACAGACTGCGGCGGTGCGGTCGAGACGCACCACGGTCGGACTGGTCGTGGCCTGGACGTCGCTGGCCGCAGCACTGGTCGCCAGCGTGCCGCCGTCCCGCGACGTCGACGCAACCTCGATCGAGGCGTTCGAGCGGGTGTTCACGGCCAACGACAACGGCTCGATCGCCATCTTCGGCAACAACCTGATGACGTGCCCGGCCTCGGCCGCCGGCTGCGCCACGTCGCGGGCGGCCGGGAGCTCGACGAACAACAACGGCTACGACATGGTCCACCTCGACCAGGACGGCGACAGCTC
>JBIOUO010000012.1:0-39400 GCA_044867195.1 Ilumatobacteraceae bacterium | reverse complement strand
AGCGCGCTCGGGAGAATCGTCAGCGCGAGCGTGAGATGGCCGCCTGTCCACACGGCTGCGCCGAGGAGGTGGAGGCTCAACGCGACGTAGTAGCTCGCCATCTCACGTCATCTCCACCGCGCGCCGGGTCAGCGGACTCTGAGGACGAGCAGGGCGACGTCGTCCTGGCGGCTGCGGTCCGGCACACGGTCGAGCAGCGACTGGTGGATGCTGGCGGCGATGTCTTCGGCGGTGGGCAGGCCGCGCAGCTCGTGGACGACCTGCGCCAGCTCGGCGGCGTCGATCCCGTGGGGCGGGGGCAGGTCGGTGAGGCCGTCGGTGTAGAACACGGCGACGTCGCCGGGGTGCAGCTCTGCCTCGCCGGTGCTCGTCGTGACCGCGGGGACCACGCCGAGGAGGGTGCCAGGCCGGCCGATCGTCTCGGCGCCAGCGGCGGTGGACACGATGGGCAGCGGGTGTCCGGCGGCCGTCGTGGCCAGCTGCCACCCCCGTCCGCTTGTCGTGAGCGTCCCGTAGCAGGCGGTGCAGAACAGGTCGCGGTTGGACTGCAGGACCGCTTCGTTCAACCATTCCATGACCTTGCTCGCCTCGGCGCCGTGACGGGCGGCGGCCCGGACGGTGTGGCGAGCGATGCTCGTCATCGCCGCCGCGTCGGGACCCGTCCCGCACACGTCACCGATGATCAGCGCCCACGTTCGCTCGTCGAGCGCGAACACGTCGTAGAAGTCCCCGCCGACATCGCTGACGCCCGCCGGCCAGTAGCGCGCGGCGATCTCGATACCGGGGATGGTGGGCAGCGCCGGTGGTAACAGCGCCCCCTGCAGGGTCACGGCAATCGCGCGTTGCTGGTCGGCCAGCCACGCCGCGTCGAGCGCCTCGGCCAGGCGGCCACCGACGGCCTCGGCGAGGGCGACGTCGGCTTCGTCGTAGCGGCGCCTCGATTCGGCACTCACGAACTGCATCGCTCCCACGATCCGCCGCTTGGTGAGCAGGGGCACGGTGATCGCGCTCGTGATGTCGAAGGCTCTGAGGATCGACATCGCTTCGTCGGCCTCGAGGTTCGACGAGGAGATGGCCTCCTCGATGATCTGAGGTGTGAGCTCGGGGACGAACTCGGTCATGCCGGAGCGGATCACCGCGGGCACCCCTCGTCCACGGCGGGGGTCGTAGGGATAGCGTCGCTGCAGCTGCTCGACGTACGCGACCTTGTCGGGGTCGACGTGGGCGAAGGCGACGACCGGCTCCTCCCCGGTCTCAGGCAGGAAGTGCAGGGAGCACCAGTCACCGAGGGTGGGCACCGCTGCGGCGCAGACCTGGCGCATGAGGTCGACATGGTCAGCCGCGCCCAGGGCTGTGGCGGTGAGGTTGGCGAGGAACTCGAGCTCGCGGCGGCGACGGACCTCCTGCTCGGTCAGCCGGACGCGAACGATCGTCTGGGCCACCTGGGCGGCGACGGCCTCGAAGAAGGCAACATCACGCTCGTCGACCTGCTCGTTGACACCGACGCCCAGCACACCGACGCACGACTGGTCGGCGAGCAGCGGGACGGCCAGGAAACCGCTCGTCGATCGGGTCACGTCGTGCAGTGAGGCGAACCGCTCGACGGCGTCCGTGCGTGCGACGCTCACGATCGACCTCCGCTCACGCACCGCCACGGCGCCCGGCAGATCCCCCGACAGCGGTATCCGCCGGAAGCGATCCGCCGTGTCGGTGGGCATGCCGCGCTGGGCGACCAGCTCGAGGCCGTCGCTGCCAGGACGGCACAGCCACAGGCCTCGAGCCGGCGCGGCGACCGGCGTCTCGAGCACGTCGATCACAGCAGCGACCACCCGCTCGAGCGACACCGCGGCAGTGAGGTCGAGGCTGATCCGCTGGAGCCGTTGCAGGCGATCCTCGGCCCGCGTCAACGACGCATCCAACGACGCCACAGCCTCGGCGCCGTCCTCCCCGTCCGTCACGAATCGGGTCGCCGCGCGGTCACCGCGGCGGCGTGATCTGGGACGTACTTCTGCAAGTCACGCGACGGCCGCTCGTAGCCCTTCGACGGCGGCCGCTTCGGCAGCTTCAGCGGGGGATTGACGACCGCCTCGTAATCGATCGTGCTGAGCAGGTGGGCGATCATGTTGATCCGGGCTCGCCGCTTGTCGTCACTGTCCACGACGTACCACGGTGCTTCCGGGATGTCGGTGTGCACCATCATCTGGTCCTTCGCCCGCGAATACTCCTCCCACCTCGTGATCGACTCGAGATCCATCGGTGACAGCTTCCACTGCCGCATCGGATCGGCGAGCCGTGACCGGAAGCGCGCCTCCTGCTCCGCGTCGCTCACGGAGAACCAGTACTTGCGCAACAGGAGACCGTCCTCGACGAGCATCCGCTCGAGGATCGGGCACTGGTGGAGGAACCGCTGGTACTCCTCGGGGGTGCAGAAGCCCATTACCCTCTCCACGCCCGCCCGGTTGTACCAGGATCGATCGAAGAGCACGATCTCGCCTGCCGCCGGCAGATGCGGGATGTATCGCTGGAAGTACCACTGCGTGCGCTCCCGCTCGGTCGGTGCCGGGAGCGCGACAATGCGGGTGATACGAGGGTTCAGGTACTGGGTGACGCGCTTGATCGTGCTGCCCTTGCCCGCGGCATCACGCCCTTCGAAGATGACGACCACCCGCTGGCCCTCGACGCGCACCCACTCCTGCATGCGGACCAGCTGTGCCTGGAGCCGGGACAGCTCACGCTCGTACTGCTTGGTTGGCATGCGGGCGGGCGGCGCGGTCGCCTTGTCCGTGTCCTGCCGGGTTCTGACCATCGCCCGAAGCGTAGGTGCGCCAGTCACGTGGCGGCGTCCGACGGCTCGTCGGCGGCTGGGTCGACGCCCTCGCCGTTGCCCTCGCCGTTGCCCTCGCCCTCGCCCTCCCTGGCTGGGCCGGCGTCGGTGAGGTCGCCCTCACCGTCGGTGGCCAGGTCGACCTCGCCCTCGACCTCGCCCTCGTCGGCTTCGAGCTGCTCGACCTCCTCCACCCAGTCGATGCCGGCGGCGGCACGCTGGGCGCGGGCGTGGTCGTCGCCGTGGTCACGTTCCTCGGGACCACCGGCTTGCCGCTTGTGCCGGCCTTTGAGTCCGGTCTGCCGGCGAGCCGCCTTCACGCACTGCGAGATGCTGTGCCAGCAGCGGCGCTCTCCGAGGATGTCGAAGAAGCCGGATCGCACGAGCACGGCGTTCACCGGGTGCAGCACCCGCGCCAGGTATAGCTCGACGTCGCGCTGGCGCAACTCGTGGACGAGGTGGGCGAGCACGTCGACGCTGGTCGTGTCGAGCTGCGTCGTCGCCTCCAGATCGAGCACGAGCGCCCGGATACCGGGCCAGCGCTCGACCTCGTCGAGCAGCCGCTCCTCGATGACGGTGGCGTTGGCCCAGAACAGCGGCGCGTCCAGGCGCACCACGAGGAGGCCGCGTACGGTCCGCCGATCGACTTCGTCCCGCAGCCGCCCCCACGCGGCCTTCTCCTCGCTGATCTTCCCGAGCACCTCGATCCGCGGGAAGCTCGACCGGTAGATGATCGTGAGCAAGGTCAGGGCAATCGCGATGCCCAGACCGGCCAGCGGTCCGAACAGGACGACAGCCATCGTGCCGGTGACGGCGGCGACGTAGTCGGCGCGCCGGATGCGGCGATACCGGCGCATGGCCTTGACGTCCATCAGGCCCCAGACCGCGGCGATGACGATCGCCGACAGCACCGCTCGCGGGAGGTCGGTGAAGAACCACGTGAAGGCGACGAGGACGATGACGACCAGCGCCGCGGACGTGACGCCCGTGAGCTGGCTCCGGCCGCCAGCCTGGGCGGCCGCCGCCGTCTTCGACAGGCTGCCGGCGACCCCGAGGCCACCTGACACCCCGGCGGCGACGTTCGCGGCACCGACGGCGACAAGCTCGCGGTCTGTCTCCACGCGGTAGCCGCCGCGCGTGGCGAAGAGGCGCGCCGCGGCGAGACCTTCGGCCAGCGCCACGAGGGCGAGCGAGATGCCGCCAAGCGCGACGGCGGCCAGCTGGTCGCGGGGAACTCCAGGAAGGCCGATCGGTGGCAGCCCCGCCGGCACCTCACCGACCGTCGCCACGCCCTTCGCCCCGAGATCGAGCACACCCGACAGCACGACGCCGAGCACCAGCGTCAACAACCCCCACGGCACCCGCGGTGCCAGCCGAGCACCGCCGAACAACAGCAGCAGCGCGAGACCGCCCACGACCGCCGTCCCTGCGTCGGTCTCGTCGAGGTGCTGGATCGTCCGCACCAGCACGCCGAGCAGGTTGCCGGGAGGCTTGGGGATCCCGAGCAGCGTCGGAATCTCGCCGACGATGATCGTGAGCGTCAGGCCGAACACGAAGCCGGTCACGATCGGCTTGGACAGGAACTCGGCGACCCACCCGACGCGCAGCAGCCCGACGATCAGCAGCACGATGCCTGCCGCGATGGCGAGACCGGCCGTGACCGCCACGGCGTCCGCCGGATCGCCACCGGCGATGTCGGCGACGAGCGATCCCGACACGATGGCGACCGTTGACGCCGGCCCGACGACGAGCTGTGGTGACGACCCGAGCGCGGCATACGCCAGCAGGGCCAACGGCACGGCGTACAGGCCGACCTGCACCGGTACGCCCGCGATGCGCGCGTACCCGAGCGATTGAGGGATCAGCAGGGCGGCGACCATGACACCAGCCAGCAGATCGCCGGGCAGCGCGCGCAACTGGTACTCGCGAAGCCACCGCGACATCGGCACCGCGCGTGCCACCGCCGTCATCCGCCCCTCCCCGGTTTGCGTCGCCGTGGCCAACGCGCGTCGCCCCCTCTCCGGTCCACTGCCCGCAGCAACGGACCAACCAACTCTAGAGACCGGACGGTCCCTCGACGATCGTCGTGCCGTCACCGCTCGCCCGAGCGCACCGGCCGGGTCGGTACGATCGGGCTCCGAGCGCGTCCAGGGAGGTGGCGATGCCGGACCAGCTGCCGGTCGTCGATGGTGACGGCCACATCGTGGAGCCACCGGAGCTGTGGCAGGAGTTCGCCGAGCCGGCGTACCGGGATGTCGTGATCCAGATCCGGACGACGGCCGCCGGCGACGAGTTGTGGATCGAAGGCCGGCCCCGGGGTGTCAACGCCGCAGCGGCCTGCCACCCGGGCGCCCTCAGCGACCCGGACACGCCGGTGCGCTGGGCGGATCTTCTCCCCGGCGGCTACGACCCCGTCGCCCGCGTTGCCGTGCTCGACGAGGAGGGCCTGGCCCGCGCCGTGTTGTTCCCGTCGATCTACCTCCTGGCGGGCGACATCGAGGACCCGGCGGTGGCCGCCGCCAACGCCCGCGCCTACAACGACTGGATCGCCCACTTCTGCGCCGCGTCACCCGATCGCCTGTTCGCGTTCGGGATCGCGCCGCTGCAGGACGTCGGTGACGCGGTGCGCGAGATCGAGCGCGCCGCCGGTCTCGGGCTGCGTGGCGTGACGATTCGACCCGAGCGCTATCACGGCATGGCGGTCGACGCCCCGGAGTGCGAGCCGTTCTGGGCGGCCGCCCAGGACCACGACCTCGCGGTCGTGTTCCACGGCAGCTTCGGCAGCCGGATGCCGAGCTTCGCGACCAGCCGCTACACGAACATGTTCTTCACCCACATGGTGTGCCACCCGTTCGAGCAGATGGCGGCGATGATGGACACGATCTGTGGCGGGGTCCTCGACCGCTTCCGGCGCCTGCGGGTCGGCTTCTTCGAGGCCGGACTCGGCTGGCTCCCGTACTGGCTGATGCGCATGGACGAGCACTTCGACGAGATGCGCCATCTCGTCCCCTGGCTCGAGCGACGGCCGAGCGACCTGTTCCGCGAGCAGTGCTTCGTGACGTGGGAGCCCGGCGAGGTCGACAACCTTCGGCAGTTGACGGAGATGGGGCTCGGCGGCTGCGTGCTGTGGGGCTCGGACTACCCGCACTTCGACTGCACGTACCCCGGCGCCCTCGCCGCCGCCGACAAGGGCCTGGCCCAGCTCGACCCGGCGGTGCGCCCCGCCGTGCTGCGTGACAATCCCGCCCGGTTCTTGTTCAGCGGAAAGGCGAAGCCTTTCCGCTGAGTGTGACGAGCCGGCCTGCGCCGGCACCGAAGAGCTGCCGCCGATCGACCAGCCAAGCTGGATCGATCGGCAATCGGGGGGCTCCGGCAGGAGCATCTGCCCCCCGAACCCCCCGCCCCAAGAACCCCCGAACCCCCGAACCCCCGCCAAGTGCGCGCCTATCCGCCTGCAGCTCACGTGTCCGCTGTCTCAGTCGCTGCGTGCCGGCGGTGACTGAGCCGGCGAACCTGCACGCGTACGTTGCTGGTCGGGCGGAGAGGGCCGCCCAAACACGTGCGGGAGGGAACGCTCGATGATGACCACGACGACGCAACGCGTCCCGGTGCGGACTGGCCGGGCACTTGTGCCGTTCGATCGACGATGGCTCGACGGGGCGCTGCTGGCCGGGCTGGCCGGCGTGTTCCTGGTGAACGCGCTCGTCGCCGTGCTGCAACCGGCCGACTTCACCGGCCTCGTCGATCGCAGCCTGTTCGGCCGCTGGCTGCCGCTGTTCAGCGGTGGCTGGACTGCCTGGGCCATCGGCATCAACGACGGCGTGCTCGGGTTGTGCCTGCTGGCGGCGATCTGGTCGCATCGGATGCGAGCGTCGATCCTGGCCTGGGCCGGCGTCTGGCTCCTCGTCGTCACGCTCATCAAGGTCTCGTCGCTGCACGTCCTCGCCGGCTGAGCGCGCACCGGCGTGCGTCCGCTGCTACCGCTGAGCGTCTGAGCGGACGACTCGTCCGGCCAGCGTGCCGGTGTGGACGCCGTGATCCATGAACACCTGGCCGTTGACGATCGTGTAGTCGTAGCCGCTCGAGCCCTGGATGTAGCGGCCGGCGCCGTTGGGGAGGTCGTGGACGAACTGGGGTTGCGGCAATGAGAGGTTGTCGAGGTCGATAACGTTCACGTCGGCGTAGGCCCCCGGACGGAGCACGCCGCGGTCGGTGAAGCCGAACAGCGTGGCCGTGTCGGAGGTGAGGCGGCGTACGGCTTCTTCGATCGTCCAGCGCTCCCGCTCGCGCACCCAGTAGGTCAGCAGGAACGTCGGCTGGCTGGTGTCCATGATCTGGCCGACGTGGGCGCCGGCATCGGCGAGGCCGAGCGTGATCAGCGCGTCGTCGAGCATCTCCTCCACCGCGTCGAGCCGCTGGTTGAGCAACGGCATGTTCAGATTGACGGTTCCTCCGCTCTCGATCGCCAGATCGAGGAACGCCTCGACGGGTGTGACCCCGCGCCGGGCGGCATGCGCGGCGAGCGAGTCCTCGCTGCGGCAGTCGTAGCGGGCCGGGCCGTCAGGCAGGACGAAGATCATGTCCGGCCGGAAGGTCAAGCGGGCCTGGGCGCCGTCGGCGATCAGGCGCGACCGCCAATCGGGATCTTGGATCGCGGTCAGTCGTTGCGCAGGAGCGAGCGCGTGGAGGTCACGGAAGGCGGGAGTGCGGTCCCACGGCGTCCGGTTGAACAGGCCGAACAGGATGCCGATGCCACGAGCGGTCGTCTGCGGCCGCACCGTCGCCCCGCGCGCGTTCTCCTCCTTGGTCAGCTCGATCACCTTGGCGTACAGGTCGGGTCGCCGGTTCGACTGCACGAGGCCGTAGCTCACCGGGCGGCCGGAACGGCGGCTGATCTCGCCCATCATCGCCACCTCGGCACGGGTGTTCGTCAGCGCCTCGTCGTCGCGCTCACCGAGCCGCATCGCCCCTTCGAACACCCCTCGCCCGGTGCGCCGCAGCACCTCGCCGAAGGCGAGCAGCTCGTCATCGCCCGCCCAGGTGCCGGGGACGGGCCGACCGTCGGGCACGACGTGGCCGAGGGTGCGGCTGGTGGAGATGCCGAGCGCGCCCGATCGCAGGGCTTCTTCGGCCATCTCGCACATCCGGGCGATGTCCTCGGCGGTTCCCGAGCCCTCGTCCATCGATCGTTCGCCCATCGCCGCGACACGGAGCGCGCAGTGACCGACGAGGCCTCCGGCGTTGATGCCCTTCGGCGTGCGGTCGAGCCAGCCCAGGTAGTCGCCGTAGGTGGTCCAGTCCCATGGCAGGCCGTCGAGGATCGCCTGGCGCGGGATGTCCTCGACGCTCTCCATCATCTCGGCGAGGAACTCACGCTGACCGGGGCCGACCGGTGCGAACGTCACGCCGCAGTTGCCGAGCACCACGCTGGTGATGCCATGCCAGCACGACGATGTCGGCAGCGGATCCCAACCGAGCTGGGCGTCGAGATGGGTGTGCACGTCCACGAACCCGGGTGTGACGAGGCGGCCGCCGGCGTCGATCTCACGGCTGGCGTGAGCGTCGACGCCTTCTTCGACGGCCACGACGCGGTCGCCGGCGACCGCCACATCGGCTCGCCGCGCCGGCTCCCCAGTGCCATCGACGACTGTGCCGCCACGGATGATGAGATCGGCGTCCATGCGTGCAGTGTGCCAATCGCGCTACCACTCAGGCGATGCGGACATCTCCGTCAGCCGGTTCCGGAGGCCGGCGCCGAACAGCGGGACGTTCGGCCAGCGGGTGACGAACGTGCGGGTCGACGGGTCGAGCTCGATCTCGAGTCGGTGCGGAGTGGCGAGGAACGCCACGTCGACGGCGAGCCGGTCGCCGGCGATCTGTGTCGCGCTGGTCGCCAGCCACGTGTCGGTGACGGCCCACTCGGACGTCACCGGCACGTCGATCGTCAGGCCCTTCTCGTGGATCACAATCCGACCGTCGCCAGCCTCGACGTGCGAGACGGTGCGCTGCGACGCCGCGTCCGGCGTTGCGGGATCGAACGTCATCGCCAGCGGCGGAGGTGGCCGGCCCGCAAGCCGCTCGGCCGCCGTGGGCAGCGCCAGATCGTCGAGCCGTCGTGCCAACGCCGCGTCGCCGGCCGTCGGCGACGTCGGGTCCGCGGCCATCGCCGGCAGGAGGTGCTCCCACATCGCGTCGAGCACGACCTGCATCGGCTCCGTGCAGGAGAACATCGCGACCACCGCGTCGTGCTCCGGCAGGACGACCATGTACTGACCGAACGCACCGTCGCCGCGGTAGCCGTGGCGGGATATCCAGAGTTGGAAGCCGTACCCCTGCTGCCAGTCGGGCTCCTCGCGCTGCGGGTTGGCGATGTGCACGGCGGACGCGTCGGCGACCCAGCCGGCGGGCAGGATCCGGCGGCCGTTCCACACCCCGTCGTCGAGGTAGAGCTGCCCGAGCCGAGCCACCGCATCGAGCGTCGTGTGCACGCCGGAGAAGCCCATGTCGAGCCCAGGCCGGATCTGCGCCCAGCGCAGCTCGGAGATGCCGAGCGGGTCGAGCAGGCGTGGCCGCAGGTACTCGGCGAGGCGCTGACCGGCCAGTCGTTGCAGGATCATGGCGAGTGCCAGCACCGGTGGCTGGTTGTAGGCGAACAACGTGCCGGGTTCGGCGTCCGGGGGGATCGTGAGGAACCCCCGGACCGGGTCGGCCGGATCGATCGCCAGCGCTTCGGCGAACGTCTCCCGGTCATGGCCCGTCGACATCGAGGCGATGTGGCGGATCCGCATCCGCCGTGTGACCGGATCGGCGCCGTCGAACAGCTCCGGCAGGTGGTCGCACACCAGGTCATCCAGCGAGAGCCGGCCCTCCCCGAGTTGCAGCGCCAGCGCGGTGCCGGTGAACGTCTTGCTGAGGGAGTACACGAGGCGGCGGCGATCACCCGTGTGCGGCGCCCAGTAGCCCTCGACGATTCGGCGCCCGTGGCGCTGGATGATCAGCCCATGGGGCTCGATCCGCGGATCGCGCTCGATGACGTCGAGGAACGCAGAGATCCCCGCCGGTGAGACTCCCTGCTCGGACGGGGTGGCGACGTCCATCAGCCGGCCGGGTTGCCGAGGCGATAGACCCGGCGGGCAGTAGCGGAGAACATCGCCTCGCGCTCAGCGTCGGAGAAGCCGGCAGTCAGCTTCTTGAACGCGTTCCACAGCGTGCGGTACGAGAGTGAGAAGCGGTCGACCGGGAAGTTCGACTCGAACATGCAGCGGTGCGGACCGAAGCACTCGATGGCGTGCAGGTAGTAGCGGGCCTGGGCGGCGAGCAGCTCGTCGGAGGTGGGCGGACGGTCGGCCGTGTGCCACCCGAACCCGTTGTCGGGCATTGCCAGCCCGCCGAGCTTGGCGACCACGTTCGTGCAACGCGCCACGTCGGCGATGTCGCCCTTCCACTGCTCGAAGATCTCTTCCCGCTGCGTCGCGTACGGTCCGACGCCCAGCGGCGTGCTGAAGTGGTCGAGCACGATCGTCGTCCCCGGCACGGCGCGAGCGAGATCGAGCAGCTCGCGGGCCTGGTAGTGGTACTGCCACGTGTCGTACGTCAGCCCGCGTTCGCCCAGCCGCGCTACGCCGGCGCGGAACACGGGATCGAGGTACAGCTCGGCCGGCGCCCGCCCGGCGATCCGCAGCAGCTCCGGCTCCCTGGCGTGAGACAGCGGGTCACGGATCCCACGGAACAACCCTCGACCGGCCGCGTCATGGGCGTCGAGCACCTCGTCCAGCCGGGGCGAGCGAAGATCGGCGTGGGCGACGATCCCGGCGATCAGGTGCGCCGGGTCACGATGCGCCTCACCGGCGACGAACTCCGTCTCGCCGACCGGGGCGAGGTCGTCGGGTCCGCTGGCGCGGTAGGCGGCACCGCACTCGACGAACACCGTCTGCTCGACCCGGTGGCCGCTGCCGGTGTCGGCATGGAGCTGGGCCAGGCCGTAGGGCAGCCTGCCGCCGGGTGGCCACATGTGGTGGTGCGGGTCGACGATCGGCAGATCGGGCTCCACCACGTCCTCGATCACCAGATCGAGCCAGTCCTGCGTGCCGGGTGCCGGTGCGGTCATCAAGTTCCCCCCGTGTCTGGATAGGTGCTATAAGTAGCACATGCGAGTGTCGGTGTTCGAGAGCTGCGACGACAGGATGCTTCACGCTGCACACCTCCTGGGCCTGGCAGCTGCGGTCCCGGCGTAGCGCATCGCGTCAACGGGTTACGAGGCGCCTCAGTTCTGAGGACGGGATCACCAGTGCGAACGCGATGACGCAGTACAGCCCCACCGCGAGCGCCGGCAGCAGCAAGGCGACGAGAATGGCGACGGCGTAGCTGACGACCACAACCAGCAGCGCCCGCCGCTCACCGTCGGGCTCGTCCACGCCGTCCTCCCAGAGCTGGCGCTCGCGTCTGGCGTACGCGTCGAAGGCACGCAGCAGCAGCCGGATGGCGAGCAGCACACCGCCGTACATGGCGACGAACAGGCGCTCACCCTCGACGTCATCGAGGCCTTCGGCGACCAGCCGTGTGGGGAACGGCAACACCCAGACGGCAAGCAGCAGGAGCAGGTTCAGCTGCATCAGCGCCAAGTCGGCCTTCGCCAACTGGTCGGTGATCGCGCTGTGCGCCAACCAGGTCGCCACCGATGGTCAGGAAGCTGACGACGTACGCGAGGTAGAACCGCCATCCATCGACGACCCGCTCCCACGGAGATCCCGTCGACCCGATGTCGAGGTCGAGGACGAGCAGTGTGATCGCAATCGCGAACACGCCATCGCTGAAGCCTCCAGCCGTGTCGTGCGCAAGAAGCGGCCGCTTTCGAACCGATGTCCCTCACTGGGCAACCCGCATCTCCTCCCCCCTTCGGTCGGCGGCGACCTTACGCCGAGGGTTCAGGCGGCGGCGAGCGTGAACGTCGTCCCGACGGCGTTGGGGATGAAGGCGTCGGGCAGCGCCGCGGCGAGCCGGTGCTGGGCGCGCCATCCGGTGCAGTGCGCTGGCACGATCACGTCCGGGGCGAGGTCGCGCAACGCGTCGACGGTCGGCTCGATGATCGGCTCGAAGGCGGGGCCGGTGAGGTGGAACCCACCGAACAGGCCGGTCAGGTGGGCGGCGCCCGTCAGTCGCATGGCGTAGCGGCAGATGTTGACCGCGCCGCCATGACCGCACCCGGTCAGCACGACAAGGCCGCGCCCACTGACCTCGACGATCAGCGCCTGGTCGTCGAGGATCAGCGGGTCCGGTTCCCAACCGCGATCGCCGTGGGCCTCGTGGAATGGCATGCCGGTCTCGAAGTCGGTCGTGCGGTCGATCTCCCCGGTGACCAGCACGCTGCGGTCGAGCAGCAGCGATGGTTGGCGTCGTTCGATGATCTCGAACCCTTCTGCCTCGAGGGAGCCGCGCTGGAGGGTGGGGAGCTCCCATGCCGGCCGGCCGGGGAACACGACCCGCCGGGCCGTCCAGACCAGCGGGTGAACGGTGACCGGCAGGCCCTCGCGACGCCGCAATCGAGCCAGTCCGGGGAACCCGCCGGCGTGATCGAAGTGGCCGTGGCTGAGCACGATCGCCTCGATCGCGCCGGTGTCGAGCTCGAGACGTTCGATGTTGTCGGCCAACCCGTTGGGCGACACGCCGGTGTCGAACAGCAGGGTGTGGGTCCGCTCACCGCGGCGAGTGGTCACCAGCGCTGCGAACCCGTGCTCGGCCACCAGGCCGCACACCGTCTGACCCTGCACGAACTGCGGCGCCGGCACGCGCGGCGTTCGGCCCAGCGGTGCCCGGCGGGCAGGTCCGATGTCGGTCATCAGCCCGTCGTAGCTGTTGTCGACCAACGTCGTGATCACGATCTCGTCGACAGGCTCGAGCGCGATCGGATCGACGGCGTCGCCCTCGATCAGGCGCGGCGCGGCCGACCTGACCTCCTCACCATGACCGTGCCCGAGCTCCGAGCCGCACATGCCGGACATCCTCGCACCGCCCGGACGAAGGGCTCCGACGCGATGAGTTCCCACGTCCGGAGCGGTCAGTCTGTGCACACCCAATCGATCAGCAGCGGAGGCCAGCCATGTCCAAGATCACGCCCCACCTCTGGTTCGACACCCAGGCCAGAGAGGCCGCCGAGCTCTACGCCGAGGTGTTCCCCGGCTCGCAGGTGAACAACGTGACCACGCTGCGCGGCACGCCGGGTGGCGACTGCGACGTGGTCTCGTTCACGGTCTGGGGGCACGACTTCATGGCGATCAGCGCCGGGCCGCTGTTCGAGATCAACCCCTCGATCTCGTTCATCGTCAACTTCGATCCCGGCTCGGTCCCCGATGCTGCGCAGGCGCTGGACCGGGTCTGGGCGCGCCTCGGCGACGGAGGCCGCGAGCTGATGCCGCTCGGCGAGTACCCGTTCAGCAAGCACTACGGCTGGATCGCTGATCGCTACGGCGTGTCCTGGCAGCTACTCCTGTCCGACCCGGGGGGCGCTCCCCGGCCGACGATCGTGCCCTCGCTGATGTTCACCGGCGACGTTTGCGGTCACGCCGCCGACGCGAGAGACCTCTACGTCTCGGCGTTCACTGATGCCGAGCTAGGGCAGTCAGTGCCCTGGCCCGAAGGCTCGGAGCCCGACCGTCCCGGCACGACGATGTTCTGCGACTTCCGGCTCGCCGACGGGTGGTTCGCCGCCATGGACAGCGCCTACGACCACGGCTTCGGCTTCAACGAGGCGGTCTCGCTGATGATCAGCTGCGCAGACCAGGCCGAGATCGATCACTACTGGGACCGGCTCTCCGCCGTCCCCGAGGCCGAGCAGTGTGGGTGGCTGAAGGATCGCTTCGGCGTCTCCTGGCAGGTCGTCCCGGCGGTGATGGGGGAGATGATGTCCCAGGGCACACCGGAGCAGATCGACCGGGTCACCCAGGCCTTCCTGCCGATGAAGAAGTTCGACCTGGCAGCCCTGCGCGCCGCGTACGAGGGCCAGACCTGAGCCGGCCGGCCAACGTTTCTGGTCGGCGGCGATCTACCCTTCGTCCGTGACCGAGGTGGCGCCGGCGCCTCCGCAGGACGGCGCGGTCGAGGAGCTCGAGGGCATCGACGCGCTGCAGGTGCTGCGCGCCGACACCCCCGAGGAGAAGACCAAGCTGCTCGAGCAGATCGCCGGCTCCGGCAAGGTCGAGCAGGACATCGTCTCGGAGCTGTCGAAGGTGCGCCCGCTGTGGCGCCCGCACGCGTTCGAGCCCGCCCACCGCATGGCCATGCGGTCGCTCGAGGTGCTCGACCGCAACGGCGCCCGGCCGGCGCGACTGCCGTCGCTGGGACCGCTCAAGCCGCTCGCTTCGTTCCTCGTCCAGCTCGTCACGCGGTGGATCGTCAAGAACCATCAGAACTCGCTGGTCACCGCGATCCGCAAGCTGTACGAGCGGCGGGAGGCCAACTCGGCCTGGGACACGCCGGAGCACCACGCCCTGCGCCGGGCGCGCATCGACGTCGCCCGCGTCGAGCAGGGCATGAGGTCGAACCCGATCGGCCTGCCCAAGGTGCTCCTCGGCGGGGCGTTCATCTCCGGGATCATCTCGGGCATGTCGCGCGTGATGGTGTCGGTGCTCGACAACCAGGCGGCCGTCGTCGTCGTCGCCGCTGTGGCCATCGTCGTGTTCGCCTGCCTGGCATGGGTCGCGCTGTACTCGGCGGCGGTCGCCCGGCGCCGCATCAGCCTGTCGATCGATCAGCCGGTCGCCGCGCTGTGGGACGCGATCGGTGCGGCAGGCGAGCCACCGCGGGACCAGTCGTTCAACTTCGCCCTCTACGCCCTCGCCCTGCTGATCCTGGCCTCGATCATCGTCCCGATCGCGATCGGTCTCGTCATCCGGGCATCCTGACGGAGTGAGCGAGCGAGTCTTCGAGCGAGCGAACAATGCGGCACGGTCTTTCGGTCATTGGTGCCCCGGAAGGTCAGACGATGCGAGGTCGTCGCATGATGACAGCGTGCACCAATGAGTGACACCGCGCCGATCGTCGAGACGCGCGGCCTGTCGAAGACCTACCCGGTCGACATCCACGCCGTCGTCTCGCTGGACATGGAGATCCGGCGCGGCGAGATCTACGGCCTGCTCGGGCCCAACGGCGCCGGCAAGAGCACCACGATCGGCATGCTGACCTCGCGGGTCACGCCGACAGCAGGGTCGGCGGAGGTCGGCGGCGTCGACATCGTCCGTCACCCTGCGCTGGCCAAGCAGGTGATCGGCGTCGTGCCGCAGACCAACACGCTCGACCGGGCGATGACGGTGGCCGAGAACCTGTTCTTCCACGGCCGCTACTTCGGCATGAGCGGGCGGGAAGCGAAGCGGGTGACCGACGAGCTGCTGCGCCGGGTCCGCCTCGCCGACCGCGCGGACGCACCCGTGATGGCGCTGTCGGGCGGGATGGCGCAGCGGCTGATGGTCGCCCGGGCGATCATGCACCGTCCGCAGATCCTGTTCCTCGACGAGCCGACGGCCGGTCTCGACCCGCAGAGCCGGCTGGCGCTGTGGGAGATCATCGCCGAGCTGCACGCCGACGGCGAGACGATCCTCCTCACCACCCACTACATGGAGGAGGCCGACCAGCTCTGCGACCGGGTCGCGATCATGGACCACGGCCGGATCCTCGCCCTCGACACGCCGGCCGGGCTGAAGCGCACCACCGGCGCCAGCACGATCGTCACGGTCACCACCGACGCGCCCGAGCGGCTCGGCGAGCACCTCGTCGAGGCGATCGACGAGATCACCGCCCAGCGCATCGTCGACGGCGCGCTGATGCTGTCCGCAGCCGGATCGAACGGCCTGCTGCCGCGGATCGTCGAGGGCGCCGAGCGGATCGGCGTCACGGTCACCGACCTGTCCGTCAGCGAGCCCACGCTGGAGACGGTCTTCATCAACCTCACCGGGAAGGACCTTCGCGAATGACGACCATCACCGCTCCATCGCCGGCGCCGGGGGGCAGCCTGGCCCAGCTGCAACCCGCGCACATCGCCTACCGGCGGGCGTTCGCCGCCCTCCTGCAGCGGGACATGCACGTGCTGCTGAAGAGCTGGCCGCTGTTCATCGTGCGCACGATCATGCAGCCGCTGCTGCTGATGTTCGTGTTCACGTACGTGTTCCCGAAGATCGGCCAGAGCGTCGGCGGCAGCGGCGTCGGCGCGGCGGCGTTCACGGCCACGCTCGTGGCGGGCGTCGTCGGGTTGGCGATCGTGTTCCAGGGCATCCAGGCCGTCGCCCTCCCGCTGGTCCAGGAGTTCGGCTACTCGAAGGAGATCGAGGACCGCGTGCTCGCCCCGCTGCCGACCAAGGTCGTCGGCGTGCAGAAGATCGTCACCGGCGTCGTCAACTCGCTGCTCGCCGCGCTGCTCGTGTTCCCGATCGCCTACGTCGTGCCGGCAACGGATGTCCACCTCGACATCCACTGGCTGACGTTGCTGACGCTCGCCCCGCTGGCCGGCTGGGTGGCAGCCGCGCTGGGCCTGGTGCTCGGGACCAAGGTCGCGCCGCAGCAAGTGTCGTACCTGTTCGCCCTCGTCGTGCTGCCGATCACGTTCCTCGGGTGCATCTACTACCCGTGGAAGGCGCTGGAGGCCGTGCCCTGGCTGCAGGTCGTGGTGCTGATCAACCCGCTCGTCTACATGTGCGAGGGGTTCCGGGCCGCGCTGACGACCAACAGCCCGCACATGGCGCTGCCGTTCGTGTACGGCGCGCTGGTGATGTTCGCCGTCGTCCTGACGTGGATCGGGATCGACGGGTTCGAGCGTCGCACTGTCACCTGAGCGGGCCTCACCTAGCATCGCCCGGATGAGCGAGCGATGGGGTTTCGAGACCCGCCAGATCCATGCCGGCGCCGAGCCGGACCCGACGACCGGTGCCCGGGCGGTACCGATCTACCAGACGACCAGCTACCAGTTCCGCGACACGACGCACGCCGCCAACCTGTTCGCGCTGGCCGAGATCGGCAACGTCTACACGCGGATCATGAACCCGACCCAGGGCGTGCTGGAGGCGCGGATCAACTCGCTCGAGGGCGGGGTGACGACTGCGGTCGGGCTGCCGGGCACGCTGGTCGTCGGGTCGGGCCAGGCGGCGGAGACGCTGACGGTCCTCAACCTCGCCCACGCCGGCGACCACATCGTGTCGTCGTCGTCGCTGTACGGCGGCACCTACAACCTGTTCCACTACACGTTGCCCAAGATGGGCATCGACGTCACGTTCATCGACGACCCCGACGACCTCGACGCGTGGCGTGGCGCTGTCCGTGACAACACGAAGGCGTTCTTCGGCGAGACGATCCCCAACCCGAAGAACGACTTCTTCGACATCGAGGGCGTGGCCGGCGTCGCCCACGCCGAGGGCATCCCGCTGATCATCGACAACACGGTGCCGTCGCCGTACCTCGTGCGGCCGCTGGAGTGGGGCGCCGACATCGTCGTCCATAGCCTGACCAAGTTCCTCGGCGGGCACGGCAACTCGATCGGCGGGTCGATCACCGACGGCGGGACGTTCGACTACGGCGCGTCGGGCCGGTTCCCGAACTTCACCGAGCCGGATCCCAGCTACCACGGCCTCGCCTACTGGCCGGCGCTGGGCAACGGCTCGTTCATCATCAAGGCGCGGGTGCAGTTGCTGCGCGACATCGGGGCGCCGATCTCGCCGTTCAACGCGTTCCTCATCCTCCAGGGCATCGAGACGCTGAGCCTGCGCATGGAGCGTCACTTCGAGAACGCCCAGAAGGTGGCTGAGTACCTCGTCGGCCAGGGCCAGGTGCTGTCGGTCAACTACGCCGGTCTTTCTGACAGCCGCTGGCACGAGCGGGCCAAGCGCTACACCGGCGGCAAGGGGTATGGGTCGGTGCTGGCGTTCGAGATCGAGGGCGGGCTGGAGGCCGGCAAGCGGTTCGTCGAGGCGCTCGAGCTGCACAGCCACGTCGCCAACATCGGCGACGTGCGCAGCCTGGTCATCCACCCGGCGAGCACGACCCACAGCCAGCTGACGCCCGAGGAGCAACTGGCGTCGGATGTCCATCCGGGTCTGGTCCGCCTGAGCGTCGGCATCGAGACGATCGACGACATCCTCGCCGACTTGGACAAGGGCTTCGCCGCCGCCAAATCCTGATTCTCTACCAGCCGGCGGCCCGTCCTGCGTGCTCAGGACTCCAGAGAATCGCGCGGGCACAGGACTGCTACAGTATGAGCATGCTCAACGAGCGCCTGCAGGTCATGATCGACCGCGACCAGCGCGAGCGACTCGAGCGCTGTGCCCGTGATCGCGGCACGTCGGTGGCGACGCTTGTCCGGGAGGCGATCGATCTCGCCTTTCCGGATGACATCGGCCGCCGACGGGAGGCCGCGGATCGTCTGCTCGCGGCCGAGCCGATGGATGTCCCCGATGTGGCATCGCTGCTCGAGGAGCTCGAGGACCTGCGCGGTCGGCGCGGGTGATCGTCCTCGACACCACGATCCTGGTCTACGCGCTGGGATCGGAGCACCCGTTGCGGGCACCGTGTCGGGATGTGCTGGACGCCGTCGGCGGGGGGATCGTGAAGGCCACCACGACCGTCGAGGTGATCCAGGAACTGGCCCATGTCCGCGGGCGGCGGACGTCCCGCGGCGAGGCGGCCGCGCGTGCCGCGGACATGGCGACCCTGCTCACCCCGCTGCTGCGTCCCGACGAGGCCGATCTGCGGCGTGGCCTCGCCCTGTTCGTCGAGCACCCTCGGCTCGGTGCGTTCGACGCGGTGCTCGCCGCGACGGCGCTCGGCCGCGCGCATCTGCGCGCAGTGCTGTCCGCCGATGCTGCCTTCGCTTCGGTCCCGGGCCTGCTCCACGTCACGCCGGCCGAAGGAGTCGTGACGCACCTCGCGGGCATGTGATCCCGGCGTCGGCGTCGGTTCGACGAGCCGATCCGGCTATTGCTCCGGGTCGTCGCGCTGGTCCCGCAGGAACTCTTCGAACTGGGAGGCGATGTCGTCGGCTTGGCGCAGCGTCGCCTCCGCCCGGCGGTCGTACTCGATCTCCAGCATCCGGACGTAGGCCCGTAGCTGGTCGTCGTCGGCGACCGCCTCGTCGTGCATCGACGCCGCGCGCTCGGCGGCCTCCTGCACGTCGACGGTCAGCGGCAGCCCGAGCACGTGGGCCAGGTGCTGGATCAGGGCGGCGACGGCGAGCGGCTGCTCGAGGTGGGCGACGTAGTGGGGGATGCCGACGCGTAGCGAGATCGTCGGCATCCCGACGCGCTCCATCTCGACGTGCAGCACGCCGATCAGCCCGGTGATGCCCTGGTACGTCGGTGACGACAGAGCGAGGCGGCGGGCGAGCTCGGGGTCGGCCGTGCTGCCCACGACCGGCGGCATGCGGGTGTGGGGGATGGCGTCGGCGGTGGCGCCCAGCGTGACCACGGCCTCGCAGCCGAGCCGCTCGACGACCCGCCGGGCGCAGTCGACGTACAGCGGCCACGCGAGGTGCGGCTCGACGCCGCTGAGCACGACGAGGTCGTGCGCGGCACCGGTGCGCACGATCCGGAAGTCGTTGCGCGGCCAGCTGATCCGGTGGCTCTCGCCGTCGACCATCTCGACCATCGGCCGCTCAGTCGTGAAGTCGTAGAACGGGTCGGCGTCGATCTCGCCGACGGTGATCGCGCCTTCCAGGAGGTGCTCGAGCGCCGCGGTGGCGGCGCCGGCGACGTCGAACCAGCCCGTCAGCCCGACCAGCAACACCGGGCTGGTGAGTGGCGCCAGCCCGCCGGTGTCGAGCGTGAGCACCTCGTCGACGCTCATCGCAGCATCCCGTCAGGGGCCGAGGACGTCGGCGTGGTGGTCGACGAGGTGGTCGATGCACGCCGTGAGGGCCTCGATGTCGGCGGGGTCGATCGCCGGGAACATGCCGATGCGCAGCTGGTTGCGGCCGAGCTTGCGGTAGCTGTCGGTGTCGACGATGCCGTTGGCGCGCAGCGCGGCGTTGAGCTTCGCCGCCTCGACCGACGGGTCGAGGTCGATCGTGGCGACGACGGCCGAGCGCTTGGCCGGATCGGCGACGAACGGCGCGACCCAGGGCCGGGTCTCGGCCCACTCGTAGAGGTGTGCCGCCGACGCCTGGCTGCGCTTGACGCACCAGTCGAGGCCGCCGGAGTCGAGCATCCAGCGCAGCTGCGACTCGAGCAGCAGCAGCGTGGCCACGGCGGGCGTGTTGTAGGTCTGGTCCTGGCGGCTGTTGGAGAGGGCGATGCCGAGGTCGAGCGATGCCGGCCGCCAACGACCGGACGCCGCGACGCGCTCGATGCGGGCGACGGCGGCCGGCGAGCAGGCCGCGAGCCACAGCCCGCCGTCGGACGCGAAGCACTTCTGCGGGGCGAAGTAGTAGACGTCGACCTCGGCCGGGTCCCACGGCAGGCCTCCGGCGGCCGATGTGGCGTCGACTGCCACCAGCGCGTCGCCGGAGTCGGCTGGACGCCGCAGGCGCATCGCCACACCGGTCGACGTCTCGTTGTGTGTCAGCGCGTACAGGTCGACCGTGCCGTCGGCCACCGGCTCCGGGTGGTCGCCGGGATCGGTGGCGACCGTCACCGGCCGGTCGAGGTGCGGGGCGACAGCGCACACGTCGGCGAACTTCGACGAGAACTCGCCGAACACGAGGTGCTCGCTGCGCCGGCTCACCAGGCCGAACGAGGCGACGTCCCAGAACACCGTGGTCCCGCCATTGCCGAGCACGATCTCCCAGCCGTCGGGGAGTCCGAACAGCTCGGCGAGCCCGGCGCGGATGGCGCTGACGAGCCGTTTCACCGGGGCCTGGCGGTGCGACGTGCCGAGCACCGTCCGGCCGGCGGCGACCAGAGCGTCGAGCTGCTCGGGACGCACCTTGGACGGCCCGCAGCCGAAGCGTCCGTCCGCGGGCAGCAGCTCGCTCGGGATGCGCAACGCAGCGGGGGAGGCTTCCGGCACTGTGACAGCATGTCATCCCTGTGACACGTGAATCCGAACGACGGGTGTCCGTCCGGCTGGCCGGGATCGCCGAGTCGGCCACGCTCGCCGTCGATGCCAAGGCCAAGGCGTTGCAGGCACAGGGTGAGGCCGTCATCGGCTTTGGCGCCGGCGAGCCAGACTTCCCGACGCCCGAGCACATCGTCGAGGCCGCGGTGGCCGCCTGCCGGGACCCGCGCAACCATCGCTACTCACCAGCGGGCGGACTCCCGGAGCTGAAGGAGGCGATCGCCCACAAGACCAAGCGCGACAGCGGGTTCGACTGCACGGCCGGGCAGGTGCTGGTGACCAACGGGGGCAAGCACGCCGTGTTCACCGCGTTCGCCGCGCTGTGCGATCCGGGCGACGAGGTGATCTGCCCGGCGCCGTACTGGACGACGTATCCCGAGGCGATCGCCCTCGCCGGCGGCGTGCCGGTCGTGATCGAGACGAGCGAGGAGACCGGGTTCCAGGTCACGGTCGAGCAGCTCGAGGAGGCGTACACCGAGCGGACCAAAGTGCTGCTGTTCGTCAGCCCGGACAACCCGTCCGGCGCGGTGTACCCGCCGGCCGCGGTGGCGGCGATCGGCCAGTGGGCCGTCGAGCGCGGTGTGTGGGTGGTCACCGACGAGATCTACGAGCACCTGACGTACGGCCCGCACGAGTTCACGTCGCTGCCGGTCCTCGTGCCCGACATCGCCGACCAGTGCGTGATCCTCAACGGGGTGGCCAAGACCTACGCCATGACCGGCTGGCGGGTCGGCTGGATGATCGCCCCCCAGGACGTGACGAAGGCGGCGACGAACTTCCAGAGTCACGCCACCTCGAACGTGTGCAACGTCGCCCAGCGCGCCGCGCTGGCCGCGGTGGCCGGCGACCTCGAGGCGGTGGCCACGATGCGGGACGCGTTCGAGCGCCGGGGCAGGGTGATGCACGGCATGCTCTCGGCGATCGACGGCGTGACGTGCCTCGAGCCGGAGGGGGCGTTCTACTGCTTCCCGAACGTCAGCGGTCTGCTCGGCCGCGAGATCCGTGGCCGGGCGTGCGCGACGACGCTCGAGCTGGCCGACCTCGTGCTGTCGGAGGCGAAGGTGGCGTTCGTGCCCGGCGAGGCGTTCGGCGCGCCGGGATACGCCCGCTTCTCGTTCGCCCTCGGCGACACCGACCTCGCCGAGGGCATCGCCCGCCTCGCCACGCTGGTCAGCTAACCCCGCCCGCACCCCGTTGGAGTGTTTCCACCGTTGGAGTGTTTCGTCGGGGGCTCACCCCGTGCAAACCCTCCAACGGAGCAAACACTCCAACGGTTGAGGATGGTCAGGACCACCAGATCGTGTGGTGGCGGGCGAGGGCGGTGGCGGTGACGAGCACCAGGCACTCGGCGACCTGCTCGATGGCGCCGAGGACGTCGCCGGTGATGCCGCCAAGCGCCCGGCCGGCCAGCCACCACACGGCCAGCGCGGCGACCGCGGCGGCGACGGCGAGCGGGCCGGCCCACCACCCGGTGGCCGCGGCGGCGATCGCCAGCGCGATGAGTGCCGCCATGGTCGCTCGGCGCGGGCCGACACGGCGGGCGTAGCCGGCGCCGAGGCCACGCGGCCGGGCGGCGGGTGCGACGCCCATCGTGGCGACCGCCGCGCCGCGGGCGAGCGTGTGCGCGGCCACGAGGCCGCCGAACGCGGCGGCCGGTCCGAGCGCGGCGACGGCGACGACCCGCACGACGATCGACCCGCACAGCGCGGCGACGCCGTAGCTGCCGTGGTGCGGGTCCTTCAGAATCTCCAGCCGCCGCTCGGTCGTCCAGCCGCCGGCGACCGCATCGGCGGTGTCGGCGAGGCCGTCCTCGTGGAACGCGCCCGTGATCAGCACGCCGGCGAGAACGGCCACCGCGGCGGCGACGCCGGCCGGCACGACGTACCACAGCCCGGCCGCGATCCCGCCAACGGCGGCGCCGATCAGCGCCCCGACCACCGGGAACCAGACCACGACCGTCGCCAGGTCGACGTTGATGCGGCGGCGGACCGGGACCCGGGTGAGGAACTGGACCGCCGCGAGGAACGCCGACCCCGAACTGTCCGTCACATCGGGCCCGATCGGGCCGAATCCGACCCCGAGCTCGAACTGTCCGTCACATCGGGCCCGATCGGGCCGCAAACGGCTGACAACTCGCCGGGACCGCGGTCATCCCGCGCCGTCACCGAACCACTCGGCGAACGTCGGGACCTCAGTGATGCCAGCGCACGCCATGGCGACCAGCGGGACCGCGGCCATCGCCCCGCTGCCCTCGCCGAGGCGCATGTCGAGGTCGAGCAGCGGGCGCTGGCGCAGCCGCTCGAGCAGCCGGCGGTGGCCCGGCTCGGCGGAGCAATGGCCGACGATGCAGTGATCCAGCGCGCTCGGCTCGACCAACACCAGCGGCAGCACCGACGCCGTCACGACGTAGCCGTCGAGCACGACCGGCAGCGAACGGTGGCGGGCGGCGACGACCGCGGCGGCGATGGCGACGAGCTCGGAGCCACCTACCTCGCGCAGCACGTCGATCGGATCGGTGACGCCGGCGATGCGGCGCACTGCCTGCTGCACGGCGGCTCGCTTGCGGGCCAGCCCGGCGTCGTCGACACCCGTTCCCCGCCCGACCCATGCCGCGGTCTCACCACCGGCGAGGGCGGCAGCGATCGCCGCTGAGGGGGTCGTGTTGCCGATCCCCATCTCGCCGACGACGAGCAGATCGCCCTTCAGGCGCTCGACCGCTCCGACCGCGATGCCGACGAGCTCGTCGAAGCGATCGGAGTCGAGTGCCGCCTCGTAGCGGATGTCGCGGGTCGGGTGGCCGATCCCGACGTCGACGGCGACGACGGTCGCCCCGGCGTGGCGGGCGAACGCGCTGATCGTCGAGCGCCCGTGGCGGTAGGCGTCGAACATCGCCGCGGTCACCTCAGTCGGGTAGGCGCTCACCGCCTCGGCTGCGGCGACGCCGTGGTCGGCGGCGAAGATCAACCCGATCGGCCGGTCGACCCGCGGCCGTTCGGTGCGCTGCCAGCCGGCGA
The DNA here is from genome assembly GCA_044867195.1 of Ilumatobacteraceae bacterium. Taxonomy (GTDB): domain Bacteria; phylum Actinomycetota; class Acidimicrobiia; order Acidimicrobiales; family Ilumatobacteraceae; genus JALZMG01. Next base: position 15,538 of record JBIOUO010000012.1, on the reverse strand, counting down.
CCCACGCGGCCAGCTCGTCGAGCCAGGCGAGGGCGCCGCTCGGGCGCAGGATGTCGGCGGCCCGCTCGTGGACCGCCGCCGCGGCGGCGGCGTCGGCGGTCGGCAGATCGCGCAGCAGCTCGTGGAGCCTGCTCATCGCAGCAACGCCCGCGGGTCGGACAGGGGGATCGCCCGCCCGGCGACGAGCAGCAGGGCGACATTGGCGACACCGGCCCAGTGTTGGTTGACGCGCCCGAGGACGTCGCGGTAGCGCATGCCGAGGTCGGTCTCGGGATGGACACCGAGGCCGACCTCGTTGCTGATGACGATCGTCGGCGCGGCGCGAGCGGCGGCGGCTGCGGCGACCGCCGCGGCCTCGGCGGCGACCTCGTCGTCCCCGTCGCCTCGATGCAAGAGGTTGCTGACCCACAGCGTCAGGCAGTCGAGGATCGCAAGGTGGTCACCCGCCGCGGCGAGCGCGCCCCCGAGGTCCAGCGGCTCGTCGATCGTCGGCCACGGCGGACGGTCCGCGCGGTGGCGGCTGATTCGCTCGGCCATCGTCGCGTCGACGGCCGGGGCGGTGGCGATGAACGTCACGCCGCCGACGTGGCTGCGGCCGAGCTCGACGGCGAGCGCGCTCTTGCCGCTCCGAGCGCCGCCGAGCAGCAACGTGACCCCCGACGTCGGCACGTCGGCGGAGTGTACGGCCGGGCCCGCTGCTCGCTATCGTCCGTGGGCGGTCGCAGGACCCAGCGAAGTCCGGTGAGACCCCGGCACTGACCCGCAACGGTGAAGCCGTCCCAGGAGAGGGCGGACGAGTCCGGTCGCCTGTTCCTGCGTGCGACAACCAGACCCTCGAGGCAAGGGCGGTTGGCGGAGACGCTGCCGGGCTCTTGTCCTCCAGCTCGATGGAGGCAGATGTGGCTGTGAGGCCGATCCTTGCCGGTGCGCTCGCCGGCGTGATGGTGCTCGCCGCGGCGTGCGGCGGCGACGATGACGACGGCGCGTTGGCGGCCACCGCTGCCAACGCGCCCGCTGCTACCGCGCCCGCCGCGGCTACGACGGAGCCCACCGGCAGCGTGAGGGTTCGCGCCGCCGATCCACCGGCGCGCATCGTGTCGCTGGCGCCGACGCACACCGAGACGCTGTTCGCGATCGGTGCCGGCCCGCAAGTGGTCGCCGTCGACGACCAGTCGAACTACCCACCGGAGGCGGAGGCGGTGAAGACCGACCTCTCGGGGTTCACGCCGAACGTCGAGGCGATCGCCGGCTACGAGCCCGACTTGGTCGTCACGTCCGAGCCGGGTGAGCTGCCGGCGCAGCTGGAAGCGCTCGGCATCAGGGTGTGGGTGGGCCCGGCGGCGACGACGTTCGGCGAGGCCTACGACCAGATCGAGCAGCTCGGCGCGTTGACCGGCCACGCGGCCGAAGCGGCCGCCCTGGTCGCCCAGATCGAGGCCGACCTGCATGCCCTGGCCGCCGACGTCCCGCCAGCGCCCACGCCGCTGACGTTCTTCCACGAGCTCGACGACACCGGGTACAGCGTGACGTCGTCCACGATCATCGGCCAGGTGTACGAGCTGTTCGGCCTGCGCAACATCGCCGACGCCGTGGACGACGACACCGGCTACCCGCAGCTCAACGCCGAGACCATCATCGCCGCCAACCCCGATCTGATCTTCCTCGCCGACACCAAGTGCTGCGGCGAGAGCCTGGAGACGGTGGCCGCCCGCGACGGGTGGGCCGGCATCACTGCCGTCGCCAACGGTCACGTCTTCCAGATGGACGACGACATCGCCTCGCGCTGGGGTCCCCGTGTCGTCGACTACGCGCAAGCCGTCCACGATGCTCTCCAGCAAGTCCTCGTCCCCGCCGGCTGAGGCGGTCGCGCCGCCTGCCGCCGGCCCGGTCCCGATCGCGCAACGGGGCTCGGGGTCGGCTCGGTGGTATGTCGCGGCCTGCATCGTGCTGCTCGTCGCCTGCCTGCTCGGGGCCTCGATCGGGCCGGCCGGACCGGCGTGGTGGCGGGTGCCGCTGGAGCTGCTCGACCGCCTCCCCATCGTCTCGGTCGACAGCGGGGTCAGCGACATCGAGTGGAACATCGTGTGGCAGGTGCGGATGCCGCGGGTCGTGCTCGGCGCCATCGTCGGGGCGACGCTGTCGCTGGCCGGTGCCAGCTACCAGGGCGTGTTCCGCAATCCGCTCGTCGATCCCTACCTGCTCGGCGCGGCGGCAGGCGCCGGGCTCGGGGCGACGCTGGTCTTCACCGTGCTCCGCTCGGCGACGGCGGACTGGCCGGTGGATCCGGCGCCGGCCGCGGCGTTCGTGGTTGCCATCGCCACCGTGTTCGTGACGTACGTCGTCGGCGCCTCGTTCGGCGGAGCCCGCACCGGCGTGACGCTGGTGCTCGCCGGGGTGGCGGTGACGGCGCTCGCCACGGCGATCCAGACGTTCCTCCTGCAGCGCAACGTCGACGTGGTGCGCGAGGTCTACTCGTGGATCCTCGGGCGCCTGTCCACCGCGCAGTGGGCCGACGTGCGGATGGTGCTGCCGTACGTCGCGGTCGCGTCGATCGTGTTGCTCGCCCACCGCCGGCACCTCGATCTGTTCCGCGTCGGCGAGGAGGAGGCGTCGACGCTCGGCGCGCCCGTCGCTCGCGTTCGCCTGGTCGTGGTCGCCGCGGCGACGCTGGGCACGGCGGCGGTGGTGGCGGTGAGCGGGCTGATCGGGTTCGTCGGCATCGTCGTGCCGCACCTAGTGCGGATGCTGACTGGCGCCAGCTATCGCCGCCTGCTGCCACTGTCGCTGCTGTTCGGCGCCGCGTTCCTCGTCCTCGCCGACATCCCCGGCCGGGTCCTGACCGACCCGGCGGAGACGCCGATCGGCGTCGTCACCGCGTTTCTCGGCGCGCCGTTCCTGATCGTGGTCCTGCGGGCACGGGACAAGTACCAATGAGTGTGCACCAGTGAGCTCGCTCGAGCTGCGCCAGCTGGCGGTGTCGTATGGGCGGCGGCAGGCGCTCGCCCCGTTCACCGACCGGGTCCGGTCGGGGGAGTGGCTCGGGCTGATCGGTCCCAATGGCGCCGGCAAGTCGACGTTGCTACGGGCGGTGGTCGGCGTCGTCGAGGCGACCGGCGACGTGCTGGTCGACGGAGCCTCGCTGGCGCTGCGGTCGAGGCGGCGGCGGGCCGAGCTTGTCGCCTACGTGCCACAGGCACCGACGCTCCCCGACGACATGACCGGCTTCGAGTACGTCCTGCTCGGACGGGCACCGTATGTGGGGTACTTCGGCAGCGAGAGCCGCCACGACAAGGCGATGGCGGCGGACGTGCTGGAGCGGCTGGAATTGGGGGCGTTCGCCTCCCGGCGGCTGGGGACGCTGAGTGGTGGCGAGCGCCAGCGCCTCGTGATCGCCCGCGCCCTGGCCCAGGAAGCGCCGATCCTGCTGCTCGACGAGCCGACCACCGCCCTCGACATCGGCCACCAGCAGCAGGCGCTGGAGCTGGTCGCCCGATTGCGGCGCGAGCACGGACTGACGGTGATCTCGGCGATGCACGACCTCACGCTGGCCGGCCTCTACAGCGACCGCCTGGCGCTGCTCCACGAGGGCCAGTGCGTGGCCACCGGCTCGGCGGCCGACGTCCTCCACGCCGAGACGCTGGCCGAGTTCTACGGCGTGCGCGTCACGGTCCACCACGAGCCCGACGGCACGGTGGTCGTGATCCCCCGCCGCGACGAGCTGTAGGACCCACGGCATTGGAGTGTTTCGTCGGTTGGAGTGTTTCCGCCGGGGCCTCCCCCCGGCAAACACTCCAACGGCGGAAACACTCCAACGGACGAACGGCTACTTCTTCTTGCCCTTCGACCGCTTCGACTTGGACGGCGCCTTGGCCTTGGCGGCCTTGGTCTCGGCCGCGCACAGCAACGAGTAGCAGGCGGCGAACTTGCGGCCGCTGTCGCGCTCCTCGGCGACGTAGCGACCGAGCAGGCCACCGGTGACCGGGTCGAGATCCTTGTTCTCGAAGAACCCGTCGAAGATGTCGCGCGTGCCGTTCGTCGGCGCCCGGCCGAGGTCGAGTGCCTCGAACTTCTCGCGGTCGCTCAACGCTGTCGAGCCGGCGATCGCCATCCGCTCGGCCTGCTTCGGATCGGGCCGCGGCAGGAGCCCGAAGCCGAGCTCGTCGACGCGCTTTTCGAACGCCATCCCGTGCTCGCCCTCACGCAGCGCGATCGTGTGCAGCACGTTGCGCACATCCGGCCTCGGCGTGACCTCGGCCCACTTCGTCAGGTACGCGCAGGCATCCGTCTCGGCGACGGCGATGGCGTTGAGGAGACCCAGGTAGCTCGGCTTGTCGCTCATCGGGCGCAAGCTATTCGCGAGACCTCAAGCGGGTCGTACCGAGCGCGTCAGGTGGCGGTCGGTGTGGGCACCTCGAGCACGAAGACCGGGATCTGGCGCTCGGTCTTCGCCTGGTACTGCGCGTAGTCGGGCCACGCCTCGACCGCCCGCGCCCACCACTGCGCCTTCTCGTCGCCGTGCACCTCGCGGGCGATCATGTCCTGCCTGAGCGGGCCGTCCTGCAGCTCGACGTGCGGATCGGCGACGAGGTTGTGGTACCACACCGGATGCTTCGGCGCCCCGCCGAGCGAGGCGACGACCGCGTAGCGACCATCGTGCTCGACGCGCATCAGCGGCGTCTTGCGCAGCTTCCCCGTCTTGTTGCCCCGCGTCGTGAGCAGGATGACGGGCTTGCCCCGCATCGTCGTACCCTCCGAGCCACCCGAGGACTCGTAGAGCTCGGCTTGCTCGCGGGCCCAGTCGGTCGGGCTGGGTGCGTACTCACCTTCCAATGGCATGCCCGCCACCGTACCCACGGGCGCTACGTCTGCGGACCAAGCCGCAATTTGCCGCGGCGATTACCCTCCGTGTTGGTGGCCGATCGAGGGGTGGGGGCGCGACGGATGGTCGGTCTGCGCGGTCGCGAGCTTGCCCGTTTCGCCGGCCGTGCGGCGCTGATCGTGCTCGGTGCAAGTGGGTTGGCCGTCACGCAACCGATGCTCGATCTACTTGGCAGGAACGCCGAATTCTTCGTCGCCGGCAACTACTCCACGACGCAAATCGTCACGTTGGCGCTGGTCATCGCCCTCTTACCACCCGTGGTCGGGGGGCTCATCGTGGTCGCTGCGGCGTTCGTGGACCAGCGCGCCGGATCGGTGGCGCTGGCTGTCGTGACCGCCGTTTTGGCGGCCGGGCTGGTGCTGGCGATCCTGCGCAGCCTGGGAGTCGACGCGCTGTGGTTGGTCGCCACGGCGGTGACTGGGTTGGCGCTGACCGCGGGTTGGCTGGTCTGGCGGTTCCGGGGGGTCCGACTCTTTGCCACCTATCTGTCCGCGGCGAACCTGCTGTTCGTCGGCATGTTCCTGTTCTTCAGTGAGGTGTCGCCCTTGGTGATCGGCACTGATCCAACGACCGACATCGGCGGCGTGTCCGTCCCGGATCTCGACGGCCCGGTCGTGGTGATCATCTTCGACGAGCTTCCGGCGGCAACGATCATGGGTGGCGATGGCACGATCAACGCGGAGCGATATCCCGGCTTCGCGCGGCTCGCTGGGGTGAGTACATGGTTTCGCAACGCGTCCAGTCGCGCCAACTGGACGCCGACGGGCGTGCCGGGGATCCTCACCGGCATCGCGATCACCGAGGCGGTCCCGCCGACGTACAGCAACTATCCCCGCAACCTGTTCACACTCCTCGGCAACAGCGTCCCGATTCATCGCGTCGAGCCGATCACGGACTTGTGCCCGGACGAGCTCTGTTCGGACCTTGAGCATCCGGCCATGAGCCAGGCCTTCTTCGACGCCTCGATCGTCTATGGCCATCGGGTGCTGCCCAGCTCGCTGCGCGAGCACCTCCCCCCGATCGACAACTCCTGGGGCGCCTACGGTGCCGAGCGTGACCACAGCGTCTCCGTCGGCGACGACGACGACACTGCGGACACCGTGGCCACCGACCCCGGCGCTCTGTTGGACGAGCTCCTCATGCGTGGGCGGCCGCGTCCCGACGACGGCAGCGCCCGCGGTCGAGCGGCGACGTTGGCCAACGGAATCGTTGCGATCACGAGTGCTCCGGCGCTGCACGTCGTGCACAGCCTTCTGCCTCATTTCCCGTGGAAGCTGTCCCGCTCCGGTTACACGACGACGTACTCGGAGGCGAGTCGCCCCGAGCTGATCGAGCGCGACCAGCCAGGCTATGACTTCCGCATCCGGGTCGAGTTCCAGTTGCACAGCATGCAGACGGGGGCAGTCGATGCGCTACTCGACCAGGCGCTGGAGCAGATGATGTCGCTGCCGACGTGGGACGACACACTGCTCGTCGTCACCTCCGACCACGGCATCAGTCTCACACCGCCCGACGTCGACCGCAGGCGCGTCACCGAGGCGAACCGGGCGGAGGTATACCGCGTGCCGCTGTTCATCAAGGGGCCAGGTCAAACCACCGGCGAGATCCGCGACGACAGCGCCCAGACGATCGACATCGTTCCGTCGATCGTCGATCTGCTCGACATCGAGGTCGGCGACAACTGGGAGTTCGACGGCCACTCGCTCTATGACGGAAGCGAGCCCACTGTTGCGCCGCGTGTGTCGACCGACGTCGAAGAGGTCCTGGCGCTCGCCCAACGGCGCTCCGAGGAGTTCGCCGGCGACGACTGGATCGGCTTGGCCGCGGTCGGCGACAACGGCGGCCTCGTTGGGCACGATGTCTCCGAGCTCGTGGTCGGGGCGCCGAGCAGGTACAGCGCGACGCTGCGCGACGAGGCGCTCCTCGATGATCTGCCAACCGACGAAGGATCGATGCCCTACGTCTTGACCGGAACCGTCTCTGGGCGTTCGGACGACGCGCCACCCGAGCTGCTCGTCGCCGTCAACGGCCGCATCGCCGGCGTGGTCGGGGGGTACAACCGCTCCGGCAGCGGCTGGGAGTTCGTCGGCTACGTCGCCGATCTCTACGTGGACGGTGCGAACGTCGTCGAGCTGTACGAGGTGAGGCGTGACGCCGGGGCCACCACTCTGCACCCCGTCAGCCGCTGACCGCCATAGAGACACTCTCTCTGTGCGCGTCAGGGTGTCGTGTCGTCGATCGCGATGTGGCGCTCGACGAAGCGCCAGTGGCCGTCGACCTTGCGCAAGCGGTCGTTGTAGATCCCGGTGGTGCCTGACAGCTTGCCCCCGCCGGTGGTGAGGGCGAGCAGGTAGCAGCGCATCGTCGCCGTCTCTCCATCGCCGTCGATCACGAGGTTGGCGTTCCAATGCCGGGCGCGACCCTTCGCCGCGCCGTAGTGAGTCTTGGCGTAGGCGATCAGCTCGGCTGTGCCCTCATGGCGACCCCCGAACGGGCTGCCGTCGGGCACGCCCGTACAGAGGAACACGCCGTCAGGCGTGAACGTCGCCGCCCAGCCCTCGGCGTCGCCGAGGTCGATGGCCATGTTGTAGCGCCCCAGCAGCTGGCGGATGCGCTCGTAGTCGATGGCGTCCATCGTGCCGATCGTCCCACGATCTCGACCCCCGCGCCGCAGTCAGGACTCCTGGAACAGCTCCTCGCCGCGGCGCAGGCGGGTGGCGATGCGCACCACCTGGGACAGCTCGCGCCTGGTAGGGGTGTGGGCGGCGAGGAAGCGGGCGGTCCCGGAGAGGATCAGCGCGCCCTCCTCCGACCCGGGCGGCCAGGCATGGAACTGGCGGACGGCCGCTTCGAAGGTCTGGAACCAGTGGAACTCGGCGTCCTCGTTGAGCAGCGCGCCGCCGAGGGTGGCGATGGCCTCGGCGGGATCACCGCCGCCGGTGAGGTGGCGGTAGATGACAGCGCCCGCCTGGTCGACACGCCCCTCGTGGTCCCAGCAGTCCTGCAGTTCCGACAGATCGCCGGCCGCGCCAGACTCGCCGGGGGAGGCGGAGCTGGGCAGCCGGGCGGCGGGCACGTTGAGGAAGCGGTCGAGGTAGATGCGCAGCGCCGTGTGGTACACAGCGCGCACCAGCTCCGGGCTCGGGGCGCGGCGCATCGCCTGGTGCAGCGCGTTGGCCGCCGTGAACGCGTGGTGCACCTCGTCCCAGTCGCCGTGGTCGTTCTGGACGTGGAAGCGGACGATCCGCAGCGCCGCCGCGTACGCCACCGCTCGGGCGAGCTCTTCGGGCGTGGCGCCGGCCGCGATGCACGTGGAGATCGCGGCAACGACCTCGGCCGGATCCTCGGACAGGATCGACCACGCCAGCGCGGCGACTCCCTTGTCGTGGTCGAACCCGTCGCCCCCGGCCGCGAGCCGCGCCGGCAGGTCCGCCGCCGCGCCGGTGATCATCCCGGCGAGGTCGTGCGGGAACCGCCACGCACCTCGCTCCTCACTGCGGGTCGCGGATGCGGTGCCGGCGACCAGCGTCGGGAGCACGTCTCGTGCCGACTCCCAGCCGAGGTGGGCGAGCACTTCGAACGCCTTGTTCGTGAAGTCGATGGTGTGGCCGCCGTCGATGAAGACGTGGTCGGTGACCGCGGCAAGCATCATGTCGGCGACCTGGCGGGCGTCGAGTGTCGCGACCGCCGACGCCAACGTGCGCTCCGCGGCGTCGGCCGAGCGGGTCTCGATGAACCGCCGGTACCAGCCGCCCAGGCGGGGCGCCGGAATCGGCTCGCCGAGCGGCAGCAGCGAGAAGCGCGGCGGGCGTCCCCGCGTGTCGCGGGAGACGAACGCCAGCCCGTGGACCAGCGCCAGCGCGCGGTCTGCGGGAGCCAGGTCGTCGAGCACGTTGGCCATCGCCGTGAGCACGGTCAGCCCGGCACCCCAACCAGCCTGCCGGTAGCGGGTGCCGAACTCGACGCCGACGCTGACGATGTCGCCGGCCGGCACGCCGGCGTCGAGGAGCCCGAGGACGGCCTTGGCGGTGACCAGCGTGATGCCCTGCTCCAATCCCTCCTGCAAGCGATGCACCAGATGGCTGGTGCGGTCGGCGTCGGCCTCGACGAGCACGCTGACCTCGTCGCCGGTGATGTCGACGGGGTAGGCGCGGACGTCGTCGGCCCACGGATCGAGCGTCCCGCCGGAACTGAGGTCGAACCGGGCGTTGTGCCAGTGGCATGTCAACAGCCCGTTCTCGATCGTCCCGCGGTGCAGCGGGAAGCCCATGTGCGGGCAGCGGTCGTCGAGGGCGAAGGCCGCGCCGTCACTCCACAGCACGCAGATCGGCTGGGTGCCGGCCTTGCCGGTGATGCAGCCCGTCCGGCGCAACTCCTCGAGCGTCCCGACGACGACCTTCATGGCGACCTAGATGGCGGCTCGACGTTCATGACGGCTCGAACCAGCGGTCGCCGCCGAGCACGCGGTCAGCCTCCGATGGGCCCCATGTGTCGCGGAAGTACGGGTGGATCTCACCGGGCTCGTCGAGCGCCGGCTGGACGACCGCCCACAGCCGCTCGACGACGTCGTAGCGGGCGAAGCGGCGTGGCGATCCGTCGATGGCGTCGCGCAGCAGCCGCTCGTACGCATCCTGGCGCTCGCCGAGGGCTGCGGCGAAGTCGACGTTGAGGGCGATCTCCTCGCTGTCGAGGTGCTGCCCCGGCATCTTGGCCTGCAGCACGAACGTCACGCCGTCGTTCTTGCCGAGCCGGAAGCGAATCTGGTTGCGATCGGGGATCGGGCCACCGGCCTCGTCGAACAGCAGCTGCGGCGGGTCGCGCAGCTCGACAACGGCCTCCGTGACGCCGTGGCCGAGCGCTTTGCCGCAGCGGACGTACCACGGCACGCCGGCCCAGCGCCACGAGTCGATCATCAGGCGGGTGGCGACATACGTCTCGACGGTCGAATGCGGGTCGACGCCCGGCTCCTCGCGGTAGCCGATGTACTGCCCGCGCACCAGGCACTGCGGGTGGATCGGCTCCATCGCCGCCAGCACCTTGGCCTTCTCGTCCTGCAGGAATGAGGCGTCCGGGTCGACGGGCGGCTCCATCGCCAGCAACGTGACGACCTGCAGGAGGTGGTTCTGGAGCACGTCGCGGATCGCCCCGACGCCCTCGTAGAAGCTGCCCCTGCCCTCGATGCCGATCGACTCGGCCATCGTCACCTGCACGCTGCGCACGTAGTTGCGGTTCCAGATCGGCTCCAGCAGCATGTTCGAGAAGCGGAACACCAGCAGATCCTCCACCGCCTCCTTGCCGAGGTAGTGGTCGATGCGGAAGATGCGGTTCTCGGGGAAGATCTGGTGCAGGGTGCGGTTGAGCTCGGTGGCCGAATCGAGGTCACGGCCGAAGGGCTTCTCGACCACGATGCGGCCGCGCTTCTCGAGGCCGACGGACGCCAGCTTCTCGGCGACCAGCGGGAACATGTCCGGCGGGATCGCCATGTAGTAGACGGCGACCTCGGACCCGAGCTCATCGAGCTTGGCGGCCAATGACTCCCAGGTCGTCGGTGCCGCGTAATCGCCCTGGATGAGGTCGAGGCGGCTGCGCATGTCGCGTACGACGTCCTGGTCGAAGTCCTCGACGTTGGCGACGACAGCCTCCTCGGCGTGCTGGCGGAAGTCGTCGTCGGTCCAGTCGCTGCGGGCGACGCCGATGACGGGCACCTTCAGCTCGCCGCGGCGCACGAGGTGGTAGAGCGCCGGGAACAGCTTGCGCTTGGCGAGGTCGCCGGTGGCGCCGAACAGGACGAGGGCGTCGGCCGGAGGCTGGTGTCCATGGCTGTGGCGGATGACATTCATCGCGTTGCCTCCCCGTGGGCGGTGACGCCGAGTCGGTGCGCACCGGGAGCTCGGCGATGAACGAAAGGACCGTGCTGCTGATTCGCTCGGTCGAAGACTCCCTCGCTCATCGGGTGGCCTCCTGGCGCTCGACATGGCCGCCGAACCCGGCGCGCATGGCCGACAGCACCTTGTCGGCGACGTCGGCGCGGCCGCGGGAGCTGAAACGCTGGAACAGGGCAGTCGATAGCACCGGCACCGGCACGCCCTCCTCGATGGCCGCGCTGATCGTCCACCGTCCCTCGCCCGAATCGCTGACACGGCCGGCGTAGCCGTCGAGGTGCGGGTCGACGGCCAGCGCCTGGGCCGTCAGGTCGAGCAGCCAGCTGGCGATCACCGAGCCGCGCCGCCAGACCTCGGTGATCGCCGCCAGGTCGAGATCGAAGCGGTAGTACATCGGCGCCATCAGCGGCGCCGTCTCGGCGTCGGCGGCGTGGGTCTCGCTGCCGATGTTCGCCTTGGCCAGCACGTTGAGACCCTCTGCATAGGCGGCCATCAGCCCGTACTCGATGCCGTTGTGGACCATCTTCACGAAGTGTCCCGCGCCGCTCGGTCCGCAGTGCAGCCACCCGGACTCGGCCGACGACGGCGGACCGGCGCTGGCTCGCGCCGGCGTGCGTTCGGCGACCTCGACGCCGGGCGCGAGGGCGTCGAAGATCGGCGCCAGCCGGTCGACGGCCTCGTCGGGGCCGCCGATCATCAGGCAGTAGCCGCGCTCGAGGCCGTGCGTGCCGCCGCTGGTGCCGACGTCGACGTAAGCGATGCCGTGCTCGTCGGCCAGCGGCCCGGCGCGGTCGACGTCGTCGTGGTACCACGAGTTGCCGCCGTCGATGATCGTGTCGCCGCGCTCGAGCAGCGGGACGAGCGAGGCGATCGTGGCGTCGACGAACGCGGCGGGGACCATGATCCACACGTTGCGCGGGGCGGTCAGCCGGCCGACGAACGCGGCGAGCGAGTCGGCGCCCACCATCCCCTCGCCGACGAGCGCCTCGACCGCTGCCTGGTCGACGTCGTAGCCGACGCACTCGTGGCCGGCCTTCTCGAGGCGGCGGACCATGTTCGCACCCATCCGGCCGAGGCCGATCATCCCGAGCTGCATGGTGGCAAGCCTGGCACGTAGCGTTCGGCTGTGGATGCGCGAGAGCGGGCGATGCTGGAGCGCCGGATCGCCGCGGTGGCGTCGTCGCATCGCGGCCTGGAGTCGATGCTCGACGGGCTCGCCGCGGCGGGCGAGTTGGACGTCGCGGCGCCCAGCCAGCTGCCCGGCTGGACCGTCGGTCACGTGCTGGCCCACGTCGCGCGGAACGCCGACAGCATCGTGCGTGTCCTGGACGCGTCCGAGCGGGGGGAGGTCGTCGAGCGCTATCTGGGCGGATCGGCCGGCCGGGCGGCCGGCATCGACGCGGGTGCTGGACGCCCGGTCGGCGAGCAGGTCGCCGACGTCCACGCGTCGGACGCGCGGCTGGAGGCCGCGTTCGCCGGCCACGCCAACTGGGACGGCCAGAGCCAGGAGTCGAGCGGCCAGCTGATCCCGGTGCGCGACCTGGTGTTCCAGCGCTGGCGGGAGGTCGAGGTCCACCGGGCCGACCTCGGCCTTGGCTACGGCTCGGCCGACTGGCCACCCGAGTACGTCCGCACCGATCTGGTGATGATGGAGATGCGCTGGAACGCCCGCTGCCCGATGGGCCTCACCGGGCTCCCGGCCGCGGCGCGGGCTGTTCCCGAGCACGTCCGGCTGGCGTGGCTCCTCGGCCGGACGGAGATCCCGTGCCTCCCCCCGGCCGCCGTGTTCTGATCCGTTGGAGGGTTTCCGCCGATGGAGGGTTTGCTCGGGGAGGGACCCCGGCCAAACCCTCCAACGGGGCAAACCCTCCAACGGAGTGGTGGGTCAGTTGTCGGGGTCGAAGTAGTCGGCTTGCTGGAGCTTGAGCTGATCGGTGATCGTCTGGGGATCGAGGACGATGTCGCGGCGCCCCTTCGTGTTGGCGATCAGGTTGACGACGAGCTGGCGGTCGGCGGCGCTCAGCTCGTCCCACGGCCGGAGATGGCCGCTGGCGAGGACGCGGTCGGGCATCTCGGCGGGTACGACGAGGCGCTGCTCGTACAGCTCGCGGCACCACACCGCCGACAGGGCCTCGGCCGCGGCGCGTGCCTCGGACTCGGCCTGGGCCACGGCTGCCGCTTCGTCGTCGGCGAAGCGCTGCTTCAACTGGTCGGCCAAGGGGCCGGCGCCGGCACCGACGATCGCCGACGAGTAGCGCCCGCCGAACACGCTGGTCGCCGCTTCGGCGGAGGTCGCCAGCGCATCGAACCAGAACGAGATCGCGTCGTCGCGCGACCGGGCGAGATGCTGCGCATGCTGGCCGATGTGCCCGACCAGGAATCCCTCGAGCAGACCGGCCTCGCCGATGAACACCTCGAGGGCGTGGTTCGGTTCGGTGAAATCGCCGCGCGCCAGGCGGCCGACGGCCGCGTCGGCGACGCGCTGCTGGTACTCGTTGGTCAACGCCCGCATCGTGGCCAGCCCCTCGTCGCGGCTGATCGCCAGATCCGTGACGGCGGCGAGCGCGAAGCGGTCGAAGACCGCCCGCGTGCCCGTGGCCACGTCGCCGAACGGCATGTACTTGTACGGCGCGACCGCGGCGATCGGCGGGTTGAAGTGCACCGGGCTGAGCAGCGACTGATGGACCGACGGCATGTGGTTGCCGAGGATCTGGGCCACGGAGGCGGCGACCACATCGGGCGTGTGGTGCATCGCTTCGGCGCCGTGCACCGGCCCGAAGTGGTTGACGAACGACGACGCGACCTCGGCGGCGTCGGCAAGGAGGCGCTCCGGCGCGGTGGGCACGACGTCGCGGCCGGCGGCGGCCGCCGCTGCCGCCGCTGTCACGCGGCGTCCACCGTCGGCGAGGACGTCACGGCCGCCGAACACGTACGAGGCGATGGCGGGATCAGTGAACAGCGCTCGCCCGGCCGCGCCGTCGCGCCCGAGCTGGTCGAGCAAGGCATACATGGGGTCGCGGGGGACCAGCACGGGGCCGTACATGTGCGCCCGATCCTCGGCCTGCTCCTGGACGGAGAAGTCGTCCTCCAGCGTCGAGTAGGAGGGGACCGGGGACGCGAACCGCGGGAGCCACAACCGGTGGACCTCGTCTGGGTCACGGTGCCATTCGGCGGCGGCGTCGAGCTCGACGTCGCGCAGCGCCGTGACCGCCTCGACGAGCACGGCCGACGGCAGCTGCTCGCCGTGGAACAAGTACGACAGGGCGACGCCGGTGCCCGCTCGGCGGTCGTAGCCGGGCTCCTGGGCGATCTCGGCGTTGCGCCGCACGAGCGTGGCGACGTAGCCGGTGGGCAGACCCGGCCCCTCGGCCGCGGCCACGAACGTGGCGCGCGCGGCGGCGCCGAGCGCCCGCGCATCGTCGGTGTTCGGATGGGCCCCGATCAGCAGCACCAGTTCGAGCAGCTCGCCCGGATCGAGCTCGGCGAACAGCGTCGCCAGCGCCTGCTGATCGCCGGCCGCGACTGGCAGCAGGTCCGCCATCTCCTGCGCGTCGCGACCGTCGAGATGACGCCCCAACTCGGTGACCCGCTCCGCCACTTCGTGCCCGAGCGCGGCGCCGGAGAGTCCACCAGCGATCCCCGGACCTGACGACAGCCACGCCAGCATCGCTTCGCTGGCCGTGATCCTGGCGATCGCGGGGAGCAGTTGCTCCTCGACGCGGCGGCGGACGAGATCCGTCAGCGCCAATGCCGGCTCGGCCGCAGCGTCGGTGCAGCGCGCGCCGGCGAGGTGGGTGGCGACGGCGCGCGCCAGCTCGTGCAGCGTCTGCATCCGCTGCGGGTCGTAGCCCAGCATCTCGCCCACCTCAGATCACCACCACGCTGGCAGCCTGCAGCGCAGCCGCCGCGTTAGCGGCGTCGGCCTGGCCCTCAAGCCAGTGGGCCTGCTGGCGCAGGTCGTCCGCCGCGCGGCGCAGGCGGAGCCGGTCCGTCTGCAGCTCGGCGTGCAACTGCTGGGCGCGCGGGCTGACCCACGTGTCGGGTCCCGCCCAGCGCACGAGCTCGTCGATGGGGGTGCCGTCGACATGGGTGGCCAGCCGCCGCAGCGACGCGGCGCGTCGCCGAAGCTCGGCGGCGGTGGGATCAGTGGGCATCGCGACCTCCGGACAGCTCGACATTCGGCCCGCCGCGCGGCGTGCCTCGTCAATGCATGGGTGTCGCAAGGAGGCGGAAAGGGAAAATTCGGGTTCTCGCGCTGATCCCGGCGTCGAAACTGGACGAGGATCACAGCTGGTTCGACAACAAGGACGAGCTGTTCGCCCGAGTGGTGCTCCACGAACTTCCGGCACGGCCACGGGAGGGTGCCGGCCACGGGCATGATTGGGCCATGGCGCACACCCTCATCGACCGCCCGGCTGACGAAGTGGCGGTCCAGCCCGGTGCTGTCGTGTCGAAGGTCATTCACCGAGGCGACGGGTTGAACGTCACGGTGTTCGCGTTCGACACCGGCGAGCAGCTCAGCGAGCACACCGCAGCGCGCGCGGCCGTCGTTCAGGTCCAGTCAGGACGGCTGCGCTTCGTCGTCGACGGCGAGGAGCTCGGCCTGGCCGGCGGTTCATGGTTGTACATGGGGCCCGGTGCGCCTCACTCGCTCGTGGCGACGGAGCCAACGGTGATGCTGTTGACGCTCGTCGGTTGAGCAGCGTCAGTTATCGCCGCCGGCGGCCGGCCGGCACCGGGCCGATCTGGGCGGGATTCGTATCTGGGCGGGAATCGT
>JBIOUO010000011.1:0-12297 GCA_044867195.1 Ilumatobacteraceae bacterium | reverse complement strand
GGAACCGGGTGCCGAGCTCCTTGTGGATGCGCGACATGAGGCGGATGGCGATCAGCGAGTGGCCGCCGATCTCGAAGAAGTCGTCGTCGTCGGCGATCTCGGCGACGCCGAGCAGCTCCGACCAGATGCGCCGGATCGTGCCAATGACCGACGCCTCCGGCGCGGCGACACCGCCGCCGGGTGCCGGGCCGAGCGGCTCCTCGACGGCGGGCGGGGCCATCACGGCCAGCAGGTCATCGAGCTCGATCGTCGAGGCGACGAGGCGCGGCCGCCCGCTGGACAGCAGCCGCTCGAGCAGTTCGGCGCCCTCGGCTGCCCGGATGCCGTGGCGCTCGGCGAGCGCCACGAGCGGCGGCATCCGATGCCCTGCCTCGTGGGCGCCCGCACCGGCGCTCGGCTCCGGCGCGGCGAGCGCCGCCGGCTTGTCGATCGGGCGCAGCGTCAGCCCGCGCACACGCAGCAGCTCCTGCCGGTCGTCGCCGATCGTGAGATCGACGCGCAGCAGCTCGGCGGAGTCGCTGGGTGGATCGCTGGGCGTCGCCGTCACCCACGGCGCGGCCGGCAAGCGCCCGATGCTGGCGACCTCGTCGTAGCCGATCGGCACGTACAGCGACTCGATTCGGTCGCCCAGCGCGACGCCGAACGCGGTCGCCACGTCGACCAGCGCCGGATGCGCCCGCCAGGCGTCGAGCTCGCCGTCGTACGCCTCGGCGAGCTGCAGCCGGCCGGCGACCACGCTGCCGGAACGCCACGCCGATGCGATCGCGTTCCACCGCGGTCCGAGCTCGAGCTGTGCCGCCGGGCGGGCGAGCGGATCGATGTCGACGGCCCCGTCGGGACGCGCCGGCACCGCCGCCGCCGGTGCGTCGCCGACCGGCGGGCCGACGCGGGCCTCGCTGTGCACACGCCACGACCCGACACCACCGTCGCTCTCCAGCTGCAGCGAGCCGCCGCCGGCATCGCGCCCAATCGAGACGCGGACCGTGACGGGCGTGCCGTCGGGCACGACGAGCGGTTCGAGCAGCGTCACGTCGCGCACGGTCGCCGCGGCGTCGCCCGCCGCAGCGAGAGCGGCCAGGAACAGCTCGACGTGGCCCGTCCCCGGTAGCAGGGCCACACCGTTGGCGCTGCGGTGCTCGTCGACGACCCAGTGGTGCCCGGTGGCAAGCGTGCCGTGAACCCGTGTCGTGCCGTCGCGCTCGACGAACAGCTCGGTGAGCACCGGGTGGTCGACCGGCGTGCCCGGCTCGATGCCGAGGCGGGCCCGGTGGGCGGACTCGGCGGCGATGCCGAGCTCGGCCCACAGGCCGAAGTTGATCGTCCGCACGCGCAATGCGCCGCGGTCCCCGGCGAGCGCGTCGAGCACGCTGTTTGCCGCCACGTACGCCGCTTGCCCGTCGGGCATGAGGACCGTCGAGGTCGACGACACGAGCACCAGCTGGTCGACGCCGCGGCGGCCGAGCTCGTCGGTGAGGGCCACCGCACCGCGGGCCTTGGCGCCGACGACCACCTCGTGATCCTCGTGGGTGGCCAGCTCGATCGGCCGATCGCGCAGCTCCCCGGCAGCGTGCACGACGCCGTCGAGGTGGCCGACCTGCCGCTCGGCCTCGTCGAGCGCGACGTGGACCGCAGCCGGGTCCGCGAGGTCGGCGGCAACGACCGACACCTTGGTGCCGATCGCCTCGAGCCCGGCCAGGCGTCGGATGCGGCGGCTCGTCGGGTCGTCGTAGCCATGGTGGGCGAGCCACGCGCTGCGTTCGGCGCCGACCGGCACCGGGCGGGTGGCGACCACCACGACGTTGGCCTCGTACCCGCGCGCGAGGTGCTCGGCGATGGCGTAGCCCACGCCTCCTAGACCGCCCGTCACGAGGTAGTTGCCGCCCCGCCGGAACGTCACCGCGCCCTCCGACGGCGCGGCGACGCGCAGCCGCTCGGTGCGGGGCACGAGGCGACGCAAGCCGCGCCGGGCGACGACTCGGTCGGATGCGCCGAACAGCTCGTCGACGACCGCGGCCGCGTCGGCGGCCGGCGCCGCGGCCGGATCGAGATCGATCAGCATCGTGCGCAGGTCGAGGTACTCGTGCGGCGCGGTGCCGACGATGCCGATCGCCATCGCGTCAGCGGGTGCGGCGGCCGGTCCGCTGGCATCGGTCGCTCCTCGCGTGACAGCGGCGAGCAGGGTCGGCGAGCCAGTGACATCACCGAGGGCGCGGGCGGCCGCCGAGCCGGTCGTCAGCCAGCGCTCGACGGCGGCGTCGAAGTCCCCTGCCGGCCCGGTGAGCACGACGGAGCGAGCGGCCACGAGCGTTGCCGGCGATGGCGTCGGCGTGACCTCGACCACCGCGCCGCGCTCGGTCAATGCACCGACCAGCGCGGCGACGAACGCGTCGCCGGGATCGCCGACGAGGACCCACGGCCCCACGGGCACCTCGGACGGCGCGTGCGGCATGGCGTCGACCCACGCCGGTGCCCAGAACGAGTCGGCCAGGTCGGCGATGCGGCGCGGCTCGACCGGTGCCGGCGCGGCGGCCACGGCGACCGCCGCCGGCGCGGCGACGGCGGCACCGGTGGAGATCGCGCCCTGGCCCGGATCGATCCAGTGCCGCTGGCGCTCGAACGGGTAGCCGGGCAGGCGCACCAGACGCCGACCCGATCCGGCGAAGCGGGCGACGTCGACGTCGAGGCCGGCCGCCCATCCGCGACCGAAGGCGAGCAGGCTGTACGCCGAGTCGTCGATGTGCTGGTTGGCGTGGCGCAGGGCGGGGATCGCGGCGATTGGCTTCACCGCCTGGCGGCGGGCGTACGACGACAGTGCGTGGCCGGGCCCGAGCTCGACCAGCACGGTCGGCCCGTCGGCGAGCACGGTGGCCAGGCAGTCGGCGAAGCGCACCGGCTGGCGCAGGTGGTCGACCCAGCGCTGCGGGTCGGTGGCCTGCTCGGCGGTGATCCAAGTCCCGGTGAGGTTCGACAGGTACGCGGCCTGCGGCGGCGACAGCTGCACGGACCGCGCGACGTCGAGGAACTCGGGGAGGATCGGGTCGAGCAGCGAGCTGTGGGCAGCCGCAGCGATCGGCACGACCGTGGCCGTGACGTGGTCGGCGAGCAGGCGCTCGCGCCACGCCTGGATGTCAGGCGCCGGCCCGGCGACCGTGCACTCGTCGGCCGCGTTGATCGCGGCGATCGACAGCGATGGCGGGAGCGCGGCACGCACCTCGGACTCCGGCAGCGGGATCGCCATCATCGCCGCGCCGGTGCCGCTGACCTGCTCCATCAGCCGGGCGCGCGCCGTGATCAGCTGCAGCGCGCCGTCGAACGTCAGCACGCCAGCGAGGTGGGCGGCGACGTACTCGCCGAGGCTGTGACCGACGAACGTCGCCGGATGAACGCCCCAGGCCATCCACTGGCGGGCGAGGGCGACGGACGTGACGAAGATCGCCGGCATGAACGCCGGCGGGTGGAGCAGGGCGTGGGCGTCGGCATCGACGGCGAGCAGCGGGCCGAGCTCGAGACCCGACTGCGCCCGCACCCGCTCGATGCCCTCCCGCTTGGCCTCGTGGAAGACCTCGAAGCGCTCGTCGAGGCCGGCCGCCATGCCGCTGTACTGGGCGCCGCCGCCCGGGAACATGAACGCCACCTTGGGCGGGTCGGCAGGGGCGACGTGGGTGGCGACGTGGTTGCGGTCGGTCGTCCGCAGCAACCGCGCCGCTTCGGCGGTGTCGGGGGCGACGACGACGCGGCGGTGGGCGTGGTTGCGGCGGGCGGTCGCCATCGTGTGGGCGACATCGGCCAGCTCGAGGTCGGGGTGCGCGTCGAGGTGGTCGGCGAGGCGTCCGGCCAGCTCGGCGACGCCGGCCGCGGTGCGCGCCGAGATGGGGATGACCTGCTGCCCGCTGCTCGGCGGGGCGGCCGATCGGCGCGGTGCCTCCTGGACGATCACGTGGGCGTTGGTTCCGCCCACGCCGAGGGAGCTGATCCCGGCGCGGCGAGGCCGGTCGCCGGGCCACGGTGCGGGCTGCCCCGAGAGCACGAACGGCGTGCGGGCAAGGTCGAGCAGCGGGCTCGGCGCGCTGTGGTTGGCGAGCGGCGGCAACGTGCGGTGGCGCAGCGCTTGGACGACCTTGATCACGCTCACTACGCCGGCCGCGGTGTCGAGGTGACCGATGTTCGGCTTCGTCGACACCAGCCGGCAGAACCCCGTATCGGGAGTCGAGTCGCGGAACGCCTCGGTGAGCGCGGCGACCTCGATCGGGTCGCCGACCGCGGTGCCGGTGCCGTGGGCCTCGAGCAGCTGGATGTCACGACCGGTGAGCCCGGCGACGGCGAGCGCCTCCTTGACCACGTCGGCGTGGCCGTCGACGCTCGGCGCCAGGTAGCCCACCTTGCGCTGGCCGTCGTTGTTGACCGCCGACCCCTTGATCACGGCGAGGATCTCGTCGCCATCGGCGAGGGCGTCGGCCAGGCGGCGCAGCGTGACGA
The DNA here is from genome assembly GCA_044867195.1 of Ilumatobacteraceae bacterium. GTDB lineage: Bacteria > Actinomycetota > Acidimicrobiia > Acidimicrobiales > Ilumatobacteraceae > JALZMG01. The sequence continues at coordinate 7,821 of JBIOUO010000011.1, read as the reverse complement.
CGCCCGCCCCGCTCGTCAGCACGGTCCCCGCCGAGTGCTCGTCGAACGCCCGGCAGCGCCCGTCCGGGGCGAGGATCTCGCCCTCCCGGTACAGGTAGCCGACGCGGTGGGGCACCTCGATCGTCGCCCCGCCGGCGAGGGCCATGTCGCACTCGAACGCCAGCAGGCTCTGCACCGCGAGGTGCATGGCGACGAGCGACGTCGAGCATGCCGTCTGCACGTTGACGCTCGGACCGCGCAGGTCGAGCTTGTAGGAGACGGTGGTGGTCAGGAAGTCCTTGTCGTTGGCGGTGTGGCGGAGGAGGAACATGCCGACCTGCTCGACGAGCGCCGGGTTGGTGAGCAGGTTGTTGAGCATGTACGTGTTCATGCCGCACCCAGCGAAGAGGCCGATCGAGCCGGCGAAGCGCTCGGGCACATGGCCGGCGGTCTCCAGGGCGTCCCAGCAGCACTCGATGAAGTGGCGGTGCTGGGGGTCCATGATCGAGGCGTCGCGGGGCCCGACGCCGAAGAACGGGGCGTCGAACATCTCCAGTTCGTCGAGGACCCCGTTGCGGGCGACGTAGTCGGGGTCGTCGACGACATTGGTCGGAACGCCGGCCGCCAGCAGGTCGTCGCGCGCCAGGTCGACGAGGCAGTCGTCGCCGGCCACCACCCGCTGCCACAGATGGTCCACTGACGGCGCGCCGGGGAAGCGTCCGGCCATGCCGATGATCGCGATGTCGGTGTCCGCCGCCTCGACGTCGACCATCTCGTCGTCGCCGGCCGCCATCACGATCCGCCTTCGCCGCCGCGCCGGGCGAGCGCCCGCCGGCGCATCGCCCCGCGATCGGACCCGGTCACCGCGGCGGCCACCGCCGGCTCTGCGGCGCCGGCTGGCGCCGCCGTTCCGTCGCCGCGCAATGCCGAGAGGTGGGCGGCGAACGCCCGCACGGTCGGGAACCGGAACACGTCGGTGAGCGCCAGCGGGACCGAGGTCGCGTCCGTGAGCCGCCGGAACACCTTGACCGCGAGCAGGGAATGCCCGCCGATGTCGAAGAAGTTGTCGTCGCGGCCGACGGGGCGTTCGAGCTCACTGGTCCAGATCTCGGCCACCAACCGCTCGTCGTCGCCGTCGAGGGCAAGCGTGGCCGCTGCCGGGGCGACGAACCCGGTGTCCACGGGCAGCGCCTTGCGGTCGATCTTGCCGTTCGGCGTCAGCGGGAAGGCATCGAGGCGGCGCACAACCGAGGGCACCATCGCCTCGGGCAGCACGTCGCCGACGTGCTGGCGCAGCTCGTCGGACGTTGCCGCGGCGTCGTGGCGGAGGACGGCGAACGCCACGAGGCGCGTGTCGCCGCGGTCGTCGCGAGCGACGACGACTGATTGCACGACGTCGGGGTGGCGGTCGAGCACGGCCTCGATCTCGCCGAGCTCGATGCGGTGGCCGCGGATCTTGACCTGGTTGTCGGACCGCCCGGCGAACTCGACGAACCCGGCGGGATGGATGCGGACGACGTCGCCAGTGGCGTACACCCGCCCCATGCCCGGCCGGTCGACGAAGCGCTCGGCGGTCAGCCCGGGCCGGTCGTGGTAGCCGCGGGCGACGCCCTCGCCACCGATGTGCAGCTCGCCGAACGCCCCGATCGGCAGCCGCCGGCCGTCGGCGTCGAGCACGAAGATCGTGGTGTTGGCGATCGGCGTGCCGATCGGGATCGGGCTGGCGGGAACGTCGGTGATCTCATGGGTGAGCGACCAGATCGTCGTCTCTGTCGGCCCGTACATGTTGGTGAAGCGACCTGGAAGCAGGCCCCGCAGTTCGGCGGCGAGAGCGGTCGGCAGCGCCTCGCCGCCGAGCATCAGGTGCCCAACCCGGGCGAGCGCGGCACGGTCAGCCGGATCGGCGACGAGCATCGACGCCAGCGACGGCGTGCACTGGAGATGGCTCACCGCGTGGCGCTCGACGAGCGCGGCGACGGTGTCCGGCAGCTCGCTCGCTGTCGCCGTGCCGACGGCGGCCCCGGTGGTGGCTGCGGTCTCGCGGCGGGCGTCGACGAGGCGCTTGGCCGCGAGGAGGAGGTCGAGCGAGGCCAGCACGTCGTCGGTCGGGACGCCGAAGTCGACGAGGCAGGCGACCTCGTCGACGCCGGCCGCCGACACCGCCTCGACGATCGACGCCGCTTCCTCCGGCGTCCCGAACAGGCCGCTCGTGCTGAGGTAGCGGTGGGCCGCGACCTCGAGCAGCTGGTCGAGCTCGTCGGGTGTGAGCGTCTTGAACAGGTCGTCGGTGCCCGTGCCGCGTCCGGCGAACGTGGGGAACGCCGAAGCGACGTCGCGGAGCAGCCCGACGGCCGTCCCGAGGTACGCCTTCATCGGCTCGCGCGCCGCCTCGCGGGCCGTGTCGGCGTCGCGGTCGAGGTAGGTGTGCATCATCAGCGTGACGCGGCCTTCGCCCTCGTGGCCGGCGGCCCGCCGGGCATCGCGGTAGCGGGCGATGTTGGCGGCCAGCTGCTCGACGGACTGCCCGAGAAGGTGGGTGAGGACGTTGACGCCAAGCGCGCCGGCGCGCTCGAACGTCGCTGGCGTCCCCGCCGACGTCAGCCAGACCGGCAGCTCGGCCTGCACCGGGCGGGGCAGCGTCCGCACGTCGACGGGCTGGCCGTCGTGGCCCGGCATGGCGACCGTCTCACCCCGCCACAGCCGCTGGACCAGCTCGATCGAGCGCGGCAGCTCGGCCTTGGCGTTGGCGTACGCGGACGGGTTGAGGACGAAGTCGTTGGGCTGCCAGCCGGCGGCGAAGGAGATGGCGACGCGGCCGCGGGAGATGTTGTCGACGACCGCCCACTCCTCGGCGACTCGGATCGGCGAATGCAATGGGAGCACGACACTGCCGGCGCGGATGCCGACGTGGCTCGTCACCGCGGCCAGCGCGGCGCCGGCGACGCTTGGATTCGGGTACGCCCCGCCGAACGCGTGGAAGTGGCGCTCGGGCGTCCACACCGCCTCGAAGCCGTTGCGGTCGGCGACCTTGGCGCTCTCCAGCAGGAGCCGGTAGCCGTCGGAGGCGGCATCCTCGCCGGCGGCGAAGTAGAAGAGGCTGAACGTCACGGGGCGGGCGGGTGCCGCGGCGGCGGTGATCGGGCCGTCCGTCTTGAGCACGACGTGGAAGCCGCGGGTGAGCGTCCACAGCAGCTCGAGCACGGAGATGTCGAACGACAGGCTGGTCACGGCCAACCACGTGCCAGGCGGGTCGCGGTCGATGACGCGGTCCATGGCGGCGAAGAAGTTGACGACCTGGCGGTGCTCGAGCATCACGCCCTTCGGGCGACCCGTCGACCCGGACGTGTAGATCACGTAGGCGAGATCGGCCGGCTGGGCGCCGCCGCTCGGGGCGTCACCGCCGGGCGCCGAGGCGTCGGTCGGGTCGACGACGACGAGGTCGGGGCGGTCGAGTTGGGCGCTGGTGGTGCGTGTGGCCAGCAGCACGCGGAGCCCCGAGTCGTCGACCATGAACTGCAGCCGCTCAGTCGGGTAGGTCGGGTCGAGCGGCACGTAGGCGGCGCCGAGCCGCAGCGTGGCCAGCACACCGACCACCATCTCGACACCGCGTGGGACGCCGATGCCGACGCGGTCGCCGTGGGACACACCAGCCGCCGACAGCCGTCCGGCCAGCGCCGCGGCTGCGGCGTCGAGCTGGCGGTACGACAGCGTGCGGCCGCCGACACTGAGCGCGGGAGTGTCGGGCATGCTGGTGACCTGCGCCGCGAACTGGGCGTCGATCGTGGCCGTGCGGTCATGGTCGAGCGCGGTGGCATTGATCGCGTCGAGCGCGGCCAGCTCGGTCGGACCGAGCAACGGCAGGTCGGCGACAGCGATCGCCGGATCGAGGGCACCGGCGTTGAGCAGTGCCCTCAGCTCCGCGGCGACTCGCTCGACGGAGTCGGGATCGGCGCCGGCGACCGGTCCCTCGAGCTCGACGCCCGCCGGGCCGACCACCACACGCAACCCGGCTGACGCAACGGGGGCCACCTCGGCGCCGTCGAGGTCGATCATCACCGGCGGTGGCGACCAGCGGCCGCGCAGCGCCGGCTGGCGAGCGATCGCGTCGCGCAGCATCGCCTGGCGCCGGCGAACCTGCTCGAGCTCGGCCCGCGCGGCGGTGACGAGCGCACTGAACGGCGATCCGCCGTCGACGTCGAGCACGGCGACCGGTGCCTGCACGAGCGGGGCCAGCGCGGCGATCGTGGTCCGGCTCCGTTCGTCGGAGACGGAGAACGAGACCGGGTTGGCGGACGTGACCCGGTGGACCCAGGCGGCGACGGCAGCGACGATCGTCGCCTCGTCGACGCCGGCGGCGACCTCGAGCGTCGCCGACGCTCGTCCAGTGCCGGAGAGCGGCAACTGGACCGGTTCGGCGCGGATGCAACGATCCAGCCAGAAGGCCTCGTCTCGGGCGAGCGCCGGCTCGGTCTCGGCGATCGCCGCCAGCAGGCCGGCTGGTGGGCTGGGGACGACGCCGCCGGCGGCGAGCCCGTGCCGGCCGAAGACGTCGGCGATCGTCGTCGCGGTGCCGTCGGCGAGGCTGACTGCGGTGATGGCGAGATCGCCGTCGGCGGTGGCGAGGCGTGCTCCCCGCTCGTCGAGCGAGACGATCGTGCCCGGCGCGGCGTCGCTGGACGCCTCGACGTGGGCGGCGTCGACGACGACCACCTCGTCGGCGAGCACGAGGCGGACCGAGCCGATGGTGTTGCGCAGCCAGTGGCCGAGGTCGAGCGCCCGCACTGCGCGTGCCGACTCGGCGGCCGGCGCGGCGGGGTCGAGCAGGCGGGCCGGGCGGTCGTGGCGCATGAACATGCGGTGCACGCCGTCGGGCTGCGGCGTTGTCGCCAGCTGGCCGCTGGCCAGCGCCGCGGCGACCCGCGGGAAGCTGGTGAGCGCCGCTTCGTAGCAGCGGGCGTTGAGCGAGAACGCCGTCTCGTCGTCGTTGATCGGGAACCGCTCGGTCGCCACGATCTCGCCTGCGTCGAGGTCGCTGGTCATCACGTGCCACGTGATCGCATGCTCGTGCTCGCCGCCGAGGATCGCCCATGTCGTGACGTTGAGACCGGCGTATCCCGGCAGCGGGCCGTCGTGGAAGTTGATCGCCGTGTCGACGCGCGCCAGGACGTCGTCGGGGATCACGCGCAGGTTGGCGATCGAGAGCAGGACGTCAGCCGGGTGCTCGTCCAGCCCCGCGCCGAGCGCAGCGCCGCCGGGGCCGACGACCGGGATGCCGTGCGAGATGGCGTACTGGCGGACGACGTCGTTGGTGGTGGCGATGAGCGCCACGTCGAGGCCGTGGGCGATCGCCACCTCGGCACACTGCTCGACGAGCGGCTGATCTCCGACGAACGCGCACCTCAGCCGGGCGCCGTCACCTGCGTCCACGCCTGGCGGGTCGACCATCTCCCCCGTTCGCCCCATAGTGTCCCTCAGAGTACGAAAAAGCTGGTTCCAATACCACCGGCTTAGAACGAGCGCGAGATCAGGCGCTCGCACCTGCGGGGGGCGAGCGTCCGGCGTGCGCGATACTCGGCGCCCGGTGCGGAGCAGGCAGAGCGAAGTCCATCACTCGGCGGCCGCGGCGCGGCCGGGTCGTCGCCCGTGAGGTTGGGGCTCGGCTGCGTCAACCTCGGCAGCGCCGGCGCGGCGAGGTCGATGCGAGCCGATATCCGGCTCGTGCATGAGGCACTCGACCTCGGTGTGCGCGTGTTCGACACCGCCGGCGTCTATGGCAGCGGGGCGAGCGAACGCGTCCTCGGACGCGCCATTCGCGGCCGCCGCGATGACGTGGTGATCGCGACCAAGGGTGGCTACGTGTTCCGCGAGCGGACGCCGGCCGAGCAGGCTGGACGCCGAGTGGTCGTCGGTGCGGTGCGACGGGTGCGGTCGCGTCGCCCGGCGGCGGGCCAGCGAGGCGCGGGCGGAGCGTTCGGATCTGGCTCGTACGGCCAGCGCGACGACTCGCCGCATGCTCTGCGGGCGGCGATCGAGGCCTCCCTTCGGCGCCTGCACACCGACCGCATCGACGTCTACCAGCTGCACGGCCCGCGCGAGGTGCATCCCGAGCTGTTCGGCGAGCTCGTCGACCTCGTGGCCAGCGGCAAGGTGCGGGCGTTCGGCATCGGCGCCGAGAGCGTCGATTCCGCCGTCCGCTGGTTGACCGTGCCGGACGTGAGCATGGTCCAGGTCCCATTCGGGGTGCTCGATCCCGAGGCGTCCGACGAGCTGTTCCCGCTGCTGCCCGAACGTCCCGTCGAGGTGTGGGCGCGAGCCGTGTTGGGTGGCGGGCTGCTCGCCCGCGCGGCACGGGATCCGCTGTCCTTGCGGGATGATCCGAAGGCCGGGTTGCTGTCCGCGCTCGGGGACGTGGCGGAGCGCAGCGGGCTCGGGCTCGACGAGCTGGCGATCGGCTTCGCGCGGTCGTTCTCCGAGGTGTCCACCGTGCTGCTCGGCATCTCCTCGAACGATCACTTGCGGCGCAACGTCGCCCTCTTCGAGTCACCTCCGCTCGACGCCGCGGTGCGCGCCGAGCTGGTGGCGCTGGCCGAGACCGTGAGCGGGCGAGGCGATGGCCGAGCCTGACGTCGTGATCATCGGCACCGGGCCGACAGGCGCGATGGCGGCGGCGGCGATGGCCGGGCGCGGCCTCGACGTGCTGGTGCTCGATGCCGGCCTCCGCGCGCCCGGCGGATGGATCGCCCGCGCCGCCGGCAACACGCTGTACCGCCACATGGCATGGGCCGAGTACGCGTCGGACCGCATCGATGGCGGATCGCCGCCGAATGTCGACTGGTACTCGAGCCTCTCGCTCGGAGGGCTGTCCAACTACTGGACTGCCGCCGTCCCGCGGTTCGCCCCCGAGGACTTCACCGAGGGTGAGCGACTCGACGTCCGCTACCGCTGGCCGGTCGGCTACGACGAGCTGGTGCCGCACTACGAGGCGGCCGAGCGCCATCTCGTCGTGACCGCCGGCGGGCCGATCCACGGTGTGCCCTCCAACGTGCGCCGCTACGACCGCCGCCTCCCGAAGAAATGGCAGGCGATCGCCGAGCGGGCCGCACGTGCCGGCCACGGCATCGGTGCGCTGCCGATGGCCAAGGGCAGGCCGTGGATGGTCGCCCGGCGGGGCACCGAGTTCAACAGCTACCGGTGCGTGATCGAGCCGTTGCTCGCTGGTGGCGAGCTTCGCCTGCTGGCGGGGGCACACGCCGTTGGGTTGACGTGGTCCGGCCAGGCGGGTCGCGTCGAGGCCGTCGAGTACGTCGATCGGGCCACCGGCGAGCGCCGGACCGTGCGCTGCCGGGCGGCCATCGTCGCGGCCGGGCCGATCGACTCGACTGTGCTGCTGATGCGGTCCCGCTCCGCGGACTTCCCGACCGGGCTCGGCAACACCCACGACCTGCTCGGGCGCTACCTCCACGACCACCCTCGCGAGTGGTGGGTCGCCCGCGTCGCGCGGCCGCTGCGTGTGATGACCCACCCGGTGTACATCGCCCGCACGCCGCACGACCAGAGCCCGCCGCTGTACGCCACGTCACTGACGCTCGGGCTGTACGGCTACCGCCAGCGCCTGCTCTCGTTCGCCGGCGGGTCGGCGACGACGTTCGGCGTGCAGGTGTTCGGGACCATGATCCCGAAGCCCGAGCTGTCCTTGACGCTGCCCACACTCGGCGCAGGCGACCCGCTCGACGTGCGGCCGCGGATCACGCTCGCCTACGACGGGCCGGCCGTCGCCAACATCACCGCCGCCCGCCAACGGCTGCGCGAGGTGCTGGCCGACGGCGGTGTCGAGGTCACGGT
>JBIOUO010000010.1:0-7772 GCA_044867195.1 Ilumatobacteraceae bacterium | reverse complement strand
CCGTCGTCCCAGCGGAAGCTGGTGACGAACACCTGCGCCGCCTCGCACCCGCTCACCGGGCACTTGCGCGCGCTGACCCGATAGCCGCCGTCGACGCGGCGGGCGCTGCCGCTCGACCCGAGCCAGTCGCTCGCCCCGCTGGTCGCCAGGATCGCCCCGTCGGCCACCTTGCGCAGCACGGCCGACGAGTCCAGGCCGTGCTGCTGGCGCCACACCTGGGCGGCGACGATGTGGCTGTGCATCGAGAAGGCCACGGCCGTCGCCGGGTCGTAGCGACCCAGCACCCGCAGCACGTCGCCCAATTCGGCGTGCGACGCGCCGCCACCGCCGAATTCGCCGGGCACGAGCGCGGCGCTCAGGCCGCTGGCCCGCAGGCGCTCGTAGGCGAGCAGTGACAGCTCGCCGCGTCGATCGCATTCGGCGGCGTCCGGCCGCAACTCGGCGCCCACCTCGAGGGCGACGGCAGACCAGTCGGTCGCCGCCGGAACAGGGGGAGTGATCGTGTCCATCGTCATGAGTGTCGACGATGACGCCCGAATCGGTCGCCGAATAGTCGAGTTCGTGGACCGAACCAGTCTACGATCTGTACCTGCGGCGAGCGGAAGGGGCGACTTGAGTACCAACGGCACGAACGGCACCAACGGCACCAGCTATGGGCAGTACTGCCCGATCTCCCACGCCCTCGACGTGCTCGGCGAGCGCTGGTCGCTGATGATCGTGCGCGACATGATCGTCGGGGCGACCCGCTTCAACGACCTCGCCCGTGGCCTGCCTGGCCTGTCGCGCAGCCTGCTGTCCAAGCGACTGCGCCAGCTCGAGCGGGCCGGCGTGGTCGAGCGGGTCGGCTCGCACTACCTGCTGACGGACGCCGGTCGCCAGCTCCAACCGCTCGTCTTCGGGCTCGCCACCTGGGGCGCCCAGTGGGCGTTCGACGAGCCGGACTCCGACGAGCTCGACGCCGAACTGCTGGTGTGGTGGATGCACACCCGGCTCGACACGACCGATCTGCCTGGGCACCGCCACGTGTTCCACTTCCGGTTCACCGACGATCGCCGCCGCTACTGGATCATGGTCGAGGCCGGAACGCCGTCGGTGTGCCTGAGTGATCCGGGCTTCGACGTCGACGTCACGATCACATCCGACGTGTCGACGCTCTACCAGGTGTGGAACGGACGGATCCCGCTGCGCGACGCGCTCCGCGAGGGTCGGATCACGTTCGACGGGACGCCAGCGATCGTCCGCCGGATGCCGTCGATCTTCCGCTTCAGCCCCGTCGCCGACATCGTCCGCGCCGCGACCTGACGTCTCTTCCGTTGGAGTGTTTCACCTGTTGGAGTGTTTGCGGGGGGGAGGCCCCCCGGCAAACACTCCGACGGCGCAAACACTCCAACGGCTGTCAGTCCAGCAGGCCGCGCAGGGTCTCGACGGTCTTCACCGGGTCGGGGCCGACGGGGTTGATCGACAGGTGGGTCACGCCGGCTTGGCGGTAGGCAGCGATGCGCTCGGCAACGTGGGATTCCGGGCCAACGAGGTTGGTGGCGGCGAGCAGGGCGCGAGGCACGGCGGCCGCCGCCTCCTCCTTGCGCCCGGACAGGTAGAGATCCTGGATCTCGGTCGCCTCGTCGACGTAGCCGTACTTCTTGGTGATCGAGTTGTAGAAGTTCTTGTCCCGGGCGCCCATCCCACCGACGTAGAGGGCCGTCTGCGGGCGGGCCATGTCGAGCACACGGTCGGCGCCGTCGTCGGCGTACTCGTCGCCGATGGCGACCAGCCCGCCCGCCGAGATCTGCAGCGGCCCGCGCGCCGGGTCCCGCTTGGCCAACCCGGCCGCGATCTCGTCGCCCCACACTTGCTGGAACTTCTCGGGGTCGAAGAACACCGGCAGCCAGCCGTCGGCGTGCTGGGCGGTGTTGGCGACGCTCTTGCCCATCAAGCTGGCCCAGAACACCGGGATGTCGGCCCGCTTGGGGTGGTTGATCAGCTTGAGCGGCTTGCCGAGGCCCGTCCCCTGCCCGGCCGGCAGCGGGATGTGCACGGTCTGGCCGTCGTAGACGACCGGCTCGCGCCGCCACACCATCCGGCACACCTCGATGTACTCGCGGATGCGCGGCATCGGGTGCTCGTAGGGCACGCCGTGGAAGCCCTCGATCACCTGCGGCCCCGACGCCCCGAGACCGAGGACGAACCGCCCGTCGCTGACGAAGTCGCACCCCGCCGCGGTCTGGGCGATCGCCGTGGCAGTGCGCGAGAAGACGTTGATGATCCCGGTGCCGATCTCGATGCGATCAGTCTTGGCGGCGAGGAAGCCGACCTGGCTGATGGCGTCGAAGGAATAGGCCTCGGGCACCCACACGAGGTCGAGACCAGCCTTCTCGAGGTCTTGGATCCGGGCGACGTCGGCGTGGAAGTCGCCGGAGTAACTGATCATCATGGCCAGCTTCATCGCGCCGACCTTATGTCGGGCTCGGCTCGCAGCCAAGCTGCTCGCCTCACCTCCGAGCTCGCCGCCGCCGCTCCGCAGCGGCGCTCACCCACCGTTGAGATTGCCCGACCGGAAGCCCTCGAGGTCGAGCGTCACGTAGCGATAGCCAGCGGCGCGCACACCGGCCACGACCGTGTCGCGCTCGTCGAGGACCCGAGACAATTCGTCGATGTCGACCTCGATGCGCGCTGTGTCTCCGTAGTGGCGGACGCGCACCTGCCGGAAACCGAGCTCCCGCAGCGCCGCCTCGGCCCGCTCGACCCTCGACAGCACGGTCACCGTCACCTCCGTCCCATAGGGCACCCGGCTGGCGAGGCATGCCGCGGCCGGCTTGTCCCACGTCCGCAGCCCCAGCCGGCGCGATGCCTCGCGCACCTCCGCCTTCGTGAACCCGGCGGCGACAAGGGGGAACGTCGCACCTGCCTCCGCGGCCGCCCGTTGCCCCGGGCGGTGGTCGCCGAGGTCGTCGACGTTGACCCCGAGGACGACGGTCGCCCGCTCCGCCGCGGCGATCGGCGCGAGGACGTCCATCAGCTCGGCTTTGCAGTGGTAGCAGCGGTCGATGTCGTTGCGGCGGTAGGCGGCGCGAGACAACTCTTCGGTGTCGACACCGGTCCAGCGCAGGCCCCAGTCGGTGGCGAGGGCACGGCAGTCCGCCCGCTCGGCGCCTGCTAGCGACGGCGAGACCGCCGTCACGGCGTGGGCTCGTGCCGAGCCGAGCGTCGAGTCGGCGATACGCGCCAGGAACGCCGAGTCGGCGCCGCCGCTGAACGCGACGACCACGCGCTCCAACGCCCGCAGCTCGCGGCGCAGGGCGTCGAGCTTGCCGTCCAGCGTGCGGTCGAGCGCGGAGACCGTGGTCATCTGCCCGAGTGTGCCAGCGCCCGGCGGTTCTGTGTCACCGCATCTGCGGTCGACGACGGATGTTGTGACACAGAAGCCAGCCAGCACGTCGCGGGGACGCTCACGCCGAGGGGCGGATGAGCATCAGCAGGTCCCACTCCAGCTCGGGGACGCGGCGGCCGCTGGCCGCCATCACGATGCTCGGCACCCGACCCTCGAGGAAGCCGATCGTCTGGTTGGCCAGGCCGACGCCCCACCGTAGTGTGCCCTCCACCTTCCACCAGTGGAAGCGGGCGGCGTCGAACGTGCCGCCCGCTGCCTCGTACCCGGCGATGTACGGCTGGCGCCCGGCGAACCCGCCGATCTCGGCGGTGTCGTTGCGGAACCGCCACATCCGCAGCGCCGGCCAGGCGAGGTCCTGCATCGGGTCACCCGACGCCAGCGTGCCCTCCCAGTCGAGCACGGCTCGCAGCCCATCCTCGCCGACGATGATGTTCCCGTTGCGCACGTCGGAGTGGACGATCGTCTCCCGCGCCGGCGGGTCGGGCAGCCGCCGCTCGAGCCAGCGCGACCCGAGCTCCATCGCCGGGCGGCGCTGGGGCAGCAGGTCGATCGCGGCCCGCAGCGCGGCGATGGCAGCGACGGCGGGCGGCCCCTCATGCTCCCGAGTCCGCAGCGGGATCGTGGCGGCCGCCGGGTCGACGGCATGCAGCCGAGCCAGCGACTCGCCGAGTTGGGTGGCGACCAGCTCCCCGATGCCCCGCTCCTCGACGAGGCGCAGGACCCGCCGGGGCACGGTCTCACCGGGCACGAGGTCCGAGACCATGAACGGTCCGCCGACGAGGTCGCCGTCAGTCCGCACGAGGTGGACGTGCGGGACCGCCACCCCGGCCTTCTCCGCCAGGTCGCGCACGCCCGCCTCGGCGTCGATCGGGTTGATGATCGTCTCGCCGAACGGGACGATCGTGGCCACGAGGTGGTGAACCACGTCGCCGGCCCGTGCCTCGAACAGCACGTTGTGGCGGCGGGCACCGGCGGTCGTCGTCGACAGGTTGGACACGGCGACGTCCTTGCCCCACGCCTCGCCCAGGTACGTGGCGAGCCCGGCGGCGACGTCGACGGCGGTCACCGCGAGCCCCCGTCATCCGAGTACGCCGTGCGGGACAGACCCTCGCCGCGTACTCCGATGACGCCAGATACTCGGATGGTCATTCGCCCTCCCACGCGTCGTGGCCGGGCTTGGCGACGGCGAGGTCGCCGCGGGTGATCTCGACCAGCGCCTGCCACGCCCGCGCTTCGAACGCCTCGTCGGCGCCTCGGCGCAGGCGCTCGGCGAGCGCGGCCTGCGGATCCGGACGCTGCTCGTCGAGCAGCTCGGCCAGCAGGTCGGTCTCCCGCGCCGCGTTGGCGGGGCCGAGGCGCAGCTCGCGCTCGACGAGGTGGGAGAGGTGGGCGGCGACGCGCACCTGGTGCTGCAGGTCAGGCGGGACGGTCGCCAGCACCTTGTCGTCGAGCAGGCGACCGATCGCCGCCAGCAGGTCGGGCGCTTCGGGGACGAACTGCACGGACGGGCGTCAGGACCCGGCGGCCTGGCCGGTGATGCTGGCGACGCCCTTCGGCGCCTGCTGCTTCATGTAGCCGAACATGTAGCCGGCGACGCGGCGCATCTGGATCTCCTCGGCGCCCTCGGTGATCCGGTAGCGGCGGTGGTGCCGGTAGATGTGCTCGAACGGCTTGTGGCGGGAGTAACCCAGCCCGCCGTGGACCTGCATCGCCCGGTCGGCGGCGTCGCAGCACAGCCGGTTGGCCCAGTAGTTGCACATCGACACCTTGTCCGATTGCGAGAACGCGCCGTAGGTGTCCATCCCCCACGCCGTCTTGTGGATCAGCGCCCGCAGCATCTCGCACTGCGTCTGCAGCTCGACGAGCGGGAACTGGATCGCCTGGTTCGTCGACAGCGGCTTGCCGAACGGCTTGCGCTCCTTGGCGTACGCCACCGCCTCGTTGACGCAGTACTGCGCCGCGCCCAGGCTCGCCGCCGCCTGGCGGATGCGGTTCTCGTTGAAGAAGTGCTGCACCACGCCGAGGCCGCGGCCCTCGCCGCCGAAGATCGCGCCGTCGGGCACCCGGATGTCGGTGAACCGGACGTGGGCGTGGTCGGTCGGCATGTTGAACGTCCACAAGAACTCGACCACCTCGAAGCCGGGTGAGTCGGTGGGCGTCAGGAATGCCGTGATCCCGTCGCCGTCACCGGGCTGACCCGACGTGCGGGCGAAGATCAGGTCGTACTTCGCCCTGTGGATCCCGGTGTTCCACGTCTTCTCGCCGTTGATCACCCACTCGTCGCCGTCGCGCTCGGCGTGGGTCTCCATGAACGTGGCGTCGGATCCGTGCTGGGGCTCGGTGATCCCGAACGCGAACCCTCGCCGCCCGAGCGCGAGGTCGTCGACCCACTCCCGCTTCTGCTCCTCGGTCCCGTACTCCAGCATCAGCAGCAGCCCGACGTTGTTGCCGACGATCGAGTGCTCGTTCTGCAGGTCGTTGTGCAGGCCCAGGCCGCGTGCCGCGAGGTGCTCGCGGATCACCGCCATCCCGAGGTTGGTGCCGTCGCGGCCGCCGTACTCCTTCGGGAAGGCGTAGCGGTAGTGGCCGGCCTCGTCGGCCAGGCGCCGGGCCTCGCCGAGCAACTCCTCCCAGTCGTCGTTGGGGAGGCCGCCCCGATCCCAGTCGGTACGGGCGTCCTCCCGTCGATGGTCGAAGAAGCGGATGTTGTCGTCGCGCTCCTCCAGCGGCTTGATCACCCGCTCGATGAAGTCATCCAGCTCATCGAGGTAGGCGGCCAGATCCTCGGGCAAGTCGAAATCCACGCTCGCCACTCTCGCGCCCGGCCCGACCGACGGGCGAACCGTGTTACTCGGGTTCGGCTCGCAGCCAAGCTGCTCGCCTCACCTCCGAGCTCGCCGCCGCCGCTTCGCAGCGGCGCTCGCCCTTTGTGGCCGCGGCGTCATCGCCGTCAATTCACTTTGCGGTCTCTGCCCTCCCAGTACGGCGCCCGGAGGTCCTTCTTGAGGACCTTGCCGCTCGGGTTCCTCGGCAGCGCGTCGACGAACTCGACGCTGGTGGGGCACTTGTAGCGGGCCAGGCGCTCGCGGCTGAACGCGATGATGTCCTCCGGCGTCGGAGGCGCCCCAGCCGCTGGGACGACGACCGCCTTTGGCGTCTCGCCCCACTTCTCGTGGGGGACGCCGATCACGGCGACGTCGGCGATGCCAGGGTGGCTCATCAGCACGTTCTCCACCTCGGCCGGGTAGATGTTCTCGCCGCCCGAGACGATCATGTCCTTGACCCGGTCGTGGATGTACAAGTAGCCGTCGGCGTCGAGGTAGCCGGCGTCGCCCGAGCGGAACCAGCCGTCGTCGTCGATCGACTCCCGCGTCGCCTCGTCGTTGTGCCAGTAGCCCTTCATGACCTGCGAGCCGCGGATCCAGATCTCACCCACTTCGCCCTGGGCCACATCGGCACCAGTCTCCGGAACGACGATGCGCAGCTCGACGCCCGGACCCGGCAGGCCGCACGAGCGCAGGCGATGGCGGTTCGGTCCCACCGGGTCGTGGTCCTCGGGCGGCAGGTGGACGACCGCGCCCGTCGTCTCGGTCAGCCCGTAGGCCTGCCAGAACTTGGCGTCGAACGTCTCCACGCTGCGAGCCAGCACCTCCTCGCTGATCGGCGAAGCGCCGTAGAGGATGACGTGCAGCGACGAGAAGTCGGCCTGCTCGACACCGGGCACCTGGAGCATGAACTGCAGCACGGCCGGCACGAGGAAGGCGTGCGTGATGTGCTCCTCGGGGATCAGCCGGACCAGCAGCGCCGGGTCGAGGTCGCGCACGAGCACGCTGGAGGCGCCGGCGGTCATGCCAGCGACCGCCCATCCCCCACCGCCGATGTGGAACAGCGGCATCGCGACGAGGTTGACGGAGTCCGCACCGAGCTCCCACATGCCCGTCGCGACGGGCAGCAGGGAGAAGAAGTTGTCGTTGGAGAGCATCACGCCCTTGGGGCGGCCGGTGGTCCCGCTGGAGTAGAGCTGGAACGAGACGTCGTCGGGAGCGCTCGGCGTGTGCGGGTCGACCGGCTCGTGGCGTGCCACCCAGTCGGCCCAGCTCTCGTACTTGGCGTGGCCGCCGATGACGAGGATGGTGGTGACCGTCGTCAGGGCGTCGGCGATGGCGTCGAGGATCGGCACGAAGTCGGGCCCGACGACGAGCACCTTGGCCTCGGCGTCGTTGACGATGTACTCGACCTCGGGCGGGGCGAGGCGCCAGTTGACGTCGACGCACACGGCGTTGACGAGGGCGGCGCCGAAGAACAGCTCGAAGTGCTCGATGCTGTTCTTGTCGAGCAGGGCGACGCGGTCCTGCGATCCGACTCCGCTGTCGGCGAGGCCCGC
>JBIOUO010000009.1:0-66812 GCA_044867195.1 Ilumatobacteraceae bacterium | reverse complement strand
CCGCCGATCGATCCGGCTTGGCCGGTCGATCGGCTGCGAGTTGGGCGCCGGCCGCAGGCCGGCTCGGTGTGCTCGCCGAGCAAGCTCTGCTTGCGAGGCGAAACATCAGTGCAGTGCGGTGTCGCCGAGGTAGCTGGCTTCGAGCAGGTCGCGCCGCTCGAGCAGCTCGGACGCCGCGCCGGACAGCACCAGCTCACCGTGGTTGAGCACGTAGCCGCGGTCGGCGACCTCCAGCGCCATGTGCACGTGCTGCTCGACGACGAGCACGCCGGCGTTGGTCTCATCCGCGATGCGGCGTACGAGCGGCAACAGGCGCTCGACGATGATCGGCGCCAGCCCGAGGCTCATCTCGTCGACCAGCAGGCACTTCGGCTCCGACGCCAGGGCCCGCGCCATCGCCAGCATCTGCTGCTCGCCGCCCGACAGCAGCCCGGCGAGGCGGTTCTTCAGCGGGACGAGGGCGGGGAACATCTCCATCGCCCGCTCGTAGGCCAGCTTGCGCTTGGCCCGATCGGTCGTCAGCCCGAGCGTCAGGTTCTCGTTGACGGTCATGTCGAAGAACAGCGATCGGTCCTCGGCGACATGGGCCAGCCCGCGCCGCGGGATGCGGTGCGCGTGGTGGCCGGTCACCTCCTCTCCGAGCACGCGGATCGTCCCGCCGATCGGGTGCAGCAGCCCGGAGATCGTGAGCAGCGTGGTGGTCTTGCCGGCGCCGTTGGGACCGAGGAGGGCGACGACCTCGCCCGCATCAACGTGCAACGAGAGGTTGCGCACGGCGGGGATGCCGCTGTAGCCGGCGTGGAGGCCGTCGATGTCGATCAGCCGCCCGTCGGCCTCGCCATACATCACTCATCCTCCGATCGCTTGCCGGCGATGTCCAACCCGACGCGCGCCTGTGCCTCACCGGCGGACTCGCCGAGGTAGGCGGTGATCACCGCAGGGTTGGCACGCACCTGGGCCGGCGTGCCGTGGGCGATCACCTTGCCGAAGTCGAGGACGTAGATGTAGTCGCACACGTTGAGCACGAGGCCCATGTCATGGTCGATGAGGAACACGGACATGCCGCGACCGAGGAACTGCCGCAGGTGGAGGCCGAGCAGCTGGCTCTCGGCGGTGTCGAGGCCGGCGGCCGGCTCGTCGAGCAGCACCAGCTTGGGGTCCGCCGCCAGCGCCCTGGCGACGCCGATCAGCTTGCGCTGGCCGTGGCTGAGGTCGGTCGGAAACCGGTTGGCGAGGTCGTACAACCCGAGTACGTCGAGGGCCCGGTCGACCTGCTGGTAGTACGCCTTCTCCAGGTACCCGGGGCGCACCATGTCGACGAGGAACGACGTCCACCGCGGTCGCTCGGCGGCGGCGAGCAGGTTGTCGCGCACGGTGAGGTCCTCGAACAGCTCCAGCGACTGGAACGTGCGGCTGAGCCCGAGGTGCGCCCGGCGGTCGGGCGTCTTGCCCGCGAGGTCGACGCCGTCGAACGTCACGGTGCCGGCGCTGACGTGGGTGAACCCGGTGATGGCGTCGATGAACGTCGTCTTGCCGGCGCCATTGGGCCCGATCAGCCCGACCAGCTTGCCCGCCTCGACGTCGAGGTCGACGTCCTTGTTGGCGTGCAGCCCGCCGTAGGTGACGGTGAGGCTGCGTGTCTCCAGCAGGGCCACGTCACACCACCTCCTCGATCGGCTCCACGCGCTCGGGTGGTGGTTGGTTGAGCGGGACATGGGCCTCGGCCGCGGCGTGCATCGGGCTCGGCTTGCCGGTCCTAGCCCGGTAGATCTGCAGCACGATCGAGCGGATCATCAGCGCCAGGCCGGCGGCGATGAGCGGCATGTACAACTTGCTGTACCGGTCGTCACGCAACGGCCACAGGATCCAGCCGATGATGTAGCCGGCCAGCGCGGTGGGCCCGAAGCGGACGGCGGCCGATGCCCAGCGGTGGCCGGCCTCGCCGAACGTCGGGCTGATCGGCCCGAGCCGGCTGGCCACCGCCAGCAGCACGAGCCACGCGAGCACCGCGCTGAGCAGCGCCCAGGCGAGGTTGTTGTCGATGATCGTGTCGTCGAGCAGGTAGACCCAGAACGCCAGCCCGACGAAGACGACCATGAAGACGACATTGAGCATCTGCCGCTGTCGGCCGGCGTAGGCGTCGGCCAGCGTGCGGGCGCCCGGGATCGCCGAGATCAGCCAGTTGCCGGCGTAGCGCATCGTCGGCTGCAGGTACGGGGCGATGCCCTCAGGGTGGATGATCGCCGTGAGGATCATGCCGAGGCCGCCGATGATGCCGAGGTAGCGCTCGATCGTCGAGGCGTAGAAGTAGTTCGACGTCACCGGGGCGAGCGAGCCGGCGACGAGCATCCCGCCGACGACTGCCCCGTTGACCGAGGTGATGCCGCCGAGGTAGGCGAAGGCGAGCACGGCCAGGCTGGCCGTGTAGGGGAAGTTGGCCGAGGCCACCTCGACCTGCTTGAACGCCAGCATCACGCCGCCAGTGCCGGCGATCGCCGCGCTGATGCCGAACGCCAGCAGCTTGGTGCGGGCGACGTTGATCCCGGCGGCCGCCGCGGCCCGCTCGTTGGCGCGCACCGAGAGGAACCGCCGGCCGAGCCCCGAACGGCGGAGGTTGGCGATCATCACGGCGAGCACGACCAGCACGACCATCTCGAAGATCACGAACTTGGGATTGTCGTTCTGCGATCGCTCGCTGCGAGCGCCGATGTCGATACCGAAGAACGTCGGCACGGTGACGTTCGCCGGCGAGCCCGACACGAGCCCGGTCAACTTGTCGTTGTCGAGGTACACGTCCTGGATCGTGATCGCCGCGGCGATCGTGACGACGGCCAGCTGCACGCCGCGGATGCGCACGGCGGGGAGGCCGAGTAGCAGCCCGACGAGAACGGCGACCGCGATTCCGGCCAGTGCGGCGACCGGCCACGGCAGACCGGGGCCGGCGACCGCAGTGAGATTCGTGCCCTGGCCCTCGCCGTTGGCCATCATCCGGGCCATGAAGAACGCCGCGACACCGGCGAGCGACATCTGCATCAGCGAGATCTGGCCGGTGTAGCCCGTGAGCACGACGAGCGAGAGCATGACGATCACGAACACCAGCGAGGTCTGGATGGCCCCGGCGAAGACGGTGCGGATGCCGCTGTTCTCGAACACGTAGGCGAAGAACACGGCGACCGTCATCCACACGACGACGTGCTGGCCAACGCGCACGGGGTAGGGCGACAGCGGCAGCCGTTGCTCCTCGACCGCCCCCCGGACCGGCAACGACCGGCCGCGCAAGAACAGCACGGCGATGATCACGATCAGCGGCAGCGCGGAGACGATCCCGCGCTGGATGCGGGTCCAGTCGAACCACTCGTCGGCGCGCTCGCGCAGCAGTGAGTTCGCCATGCCGAGCGCGAGGCCGCCGATCATCGTGATCGGTACCGACTTGAGGTTGCCGATCAGCGCGGCGGCGAGGGCGGGCACGATCAGCGCTGTCAACCCGACGGGAGTGATCGGTCCCTGGATCGGGCCGACGAGGATCGCGGCGAACGTGACGAGCATCGACGCGGCGACCCAGTTCGTCGCCGCCAGGCGCTGCGGCGAGTAGCCGAGCAGGACGGCGCCTTTCTCGTTGCTCGCGGCCGCCCGCGTGGCCATGCCGAAGCGGGTGAACTTGTAGACGGCCCAGACGACGGCGCCGAGGATGACCGCGGCGAAGAAGGCGAACAGGCTGTTGCGCGGGAACGGGCTACCGAGGCCGAGGAAGTTCGTGAACGCCGAGTTGGGATTGGGATAGATCGACTTGGGCGTCGGGTAGCTGGTGCCGAAGTTGAGCAGCGCCACGCCCTGCAGATAGAGCGCGAGCCCGAGCGAGGCGACGACCTTCCCGAGCGGCGCGGCATGGCGCAGGGGGCGGAAGACGAGGAAGTGGGCGCCGAGGCCGATCAGCGCGGCCATCGCCAGGGCGATCACGAGGGCCACGCCCATCGGCACCTCGCCGGAGTCGCTGATCGTGATGTGCACCGGCAGGTTCAGCGACGATGTCGGAAGGATGTCGACCCATGGCAGGGCGATCACGCCGTTGTTCCACGCGTAGTGGAACGTGGCCATGCCGTACATGGCCATCGCCCCCTGGGCGAAGTTGATGACCCCGGAACCCTTGTAGACGACCACCAGGCCGGTGCCCAGCAAGGCGTACAGCGAGCCGATGCCGATGCCGGCGACGAGGTAGAAGATGATGTCGTTCACCGAAACCCCCCTTTCGCCCCCTCATCAGCGGCCGGACTGGCGATCACAGTAGACGGCGGCGCGTGGGGCCGAGCCGGTGGTCCGGCCCGGCCCCACGAGCCTCAACGCGCACTCAGTCGATCGGCTCCGTGCGGATCTCCGTGCCGTCGAGCAGGTCCATCGCGTAGTAGTCGGCAACGATCGGTGCTTGCTCCGTGCCGTCCCACTGTGTGACGTTGACGTTGCGGTTGCACACCGCGATGTACGGGGGCGGTGCGGACGAGCAGGAGATCGGCGAGCTGCCGAACTGCGGCGAGTCCTCGGTCGCAGCAAATGCCTCGGCCAGTGTGGTGCCGTCGACCTGGTCACCGTTGGCGGCAACTTCGGCGGCCCGCTGGACCATGCTCATGACCAGCGTGAAGCCCTGCTGGGCGAAGTTCTTCGAGAGGTTCTCCGGCGTAACCCCGAACTCGGCGGCCTTCTCCTGATACAGCGCGGCCTCCTGCGCCTGGGCGCCCTCGAGCTCGGCCGGGTCACGCGTGAGGTACCCCCCCGACCCGATGAAGTAGACGCCGACGGCGTTGTCCCCGGCGTCCTCGGCCGCCGCCGGGTCGAAGCACGATGTCGACATGAGGAACGGGATCTCGTCCACCGAGTAGCCCACGCTGTTGAGCGCTGCGAGCAGCGGGAAGCACGACGTCGTCGGGCCGGAGAAGATGATGGCGTCCGGATCAAACGCCAGGATCTGGTTGGCGACCGACGTCAGGTCCGGGTCGGTCGGCGGCACGGCGATCCCCTCTCGCTCGAGGTCGGGCACCGAGCCGGCATCGGGCGAGGTCGCTTCCTCGACGGTGCCCTTCAGCACGTCGAGCGGCTTCTGCTCGCTGTCGGCATAGCACAGCACGCCCGAAGGGATGTCGTAGTAGGGCACGGCGACACGCTTGGCATCGAGCTCCTGGACGGCGTACTTGGCCAGCGCCGTCAGGGTGCCGGCGCAGCCACCGCCCGGCGAGATCGAGTACACGCCCTCGGTGGTGTAGTCGGGCACCGAGACCGCGGTGCCGACAAGCACCGGGATCCCGGCCCCGCGGAGGATCTGCATGTGCGTGCCGAACTGGTTCAGCGTCGACACGGCGAAGTCGACCTGCGCCGCGGCCAACTCGTTGGCGCAACGCTGGGTGTCGTCAGGAGTGTTGTAGTCGATCGTGCAGACCTGCATCTCGATCTGTCGACCCTCGAGCCCGTTGAGCTCGGCGTTGGCGTACTCGACCGCGGCTTCCATCGCCTGCGAATACTCAGGGAAGAGGTCGTTGGAGTTGATCACGCCGAGCTTGAACGCCCCGAGATCGGCGCTGTCGGTGCCCCCGGGCGGGATGGTGCCGGCGGCGGCCTCACCGCCACCGGTCGTGCCCTCGCTCCCGGTCGTGGCACCAGGTTCGGTCGTCGCGCCGCCCTCCGTCGCCGCCGAGGCCGCGGTCGTGGCCGCGCCCCCCGTGCCGGCCGGCGCGGCCGTCTCGGCTCCCGCCTCGCTGGTGGCGCCGCCGTCGTCGTCATCGTCACCGCATGCCGCGGCGACGAGCGCGAGCGCCATCGACGCCACGAATAGCCTGCTGAGATTACGTTTCCTCAACGGGTTCCCCCCCTTGTCCAGCCGACCCCCGTCGGCGCATGCGTCCAGGACCTGCCCTGGCGCTCGGCGACAACTTACTGCAGAACCGCCGGCCGTTGTCCAGAATTCATCCCGATGAATTTTCGCTTTCGGCGGCCTGCCATCATCCTCACCGATGGAGGCGGTGGTGCGTAGAGCGCTCGTGACAGGTGGTGGCAGCGGCATCGGCGCCGCGGCAGCCGAGCGGCTGGCGGCCGACGGGTGGCAGGTGGCGGTGCTCGACACCCGTCCCGGCGCGGCCGACGAGGTCGCCGGACGCCTGCCCGTGCCCGGTCTCGGCCTCGTCGCCGACGTGACCGACGAGGCGTCGGTCGCCGCAGCGGTCGACGCCGCGGTCGACGCGTTCGGAGGTTTGGACGGCGTCGTCGCCGCCGCCGGGATCGCACGCGCCAGCGACACCCACCTGACGTCGCTCGAGGAGTGGGAGCTGGTGCTGCGAATCAACCTCACCGGCACGTTCCTCACGATCAAGCACGCCATCCCCCACCTCGTGGCCGCCGGCGGCGGGGCGATCGTGACGATCGGGTCGGTGGCGTCGCTCGTCGCCGCCGGTCCGGCGCCGAGCTACGACGCGTCCAAGGGCGGTGTGCTGCAGCTGACGCGCGCCGTCGCCGCCGAGTACGCCGACCGCGGCGTGCGCGCCAACTGCGTGTGCCCGGGCAAGGTGCAGACCGGGTTGATGGCGAACACGGCTGCCCTATCGGGCCCGTCGACGCGAGAGGCGCCTGTGGCCGCGAGCTGGGTCCGGCCGCCCCAGGACCGGCTGGCGATGCCGGCCGAGATCGCCGGCGCGATCGCCTTCCTGCTGTCACCGGACGCCTCGTTCATCACCGGCGCCGCGCTCGCCGTCGACGGCGGCTACACGTCGATCTGACGTTTCGCCTCGCAACCAGAGCTTGCTCGGCGAATTCATGGTGCGGCGTAGGGTGCTCGACCATGGGGATCCGGCTCTCTCTTCGCTACGACATGCGCGCGCCCTCGATCGGCGCGCCCGCCGCCGAGCTGTATCCCGCCGTCGTCGAGCAGTGCGCGTTCGCCGACAACGTCGGCTTCGACACGGTGTACCTCGCCGAGCACCACGGCGCCGACGACGGCTACTGCCCGTCGCCGATGGTGCTCGCCGGCGCGATCCTCGGGTCGACGGCGCGGATGCGGGTCCACTTCTCGGCGATCATCGCCGTGCTGCACAACCCGATCCGCCTCGCCGAGGATCTCGCCGTGCTCGACGTGATCAGCGGTGGGCGGGTCGAGATGACGCTCGGCATCGGCTACCGCCAGCTCGAGTACGACCTGTTCGGCATCGACCGCAAGCAGCGAGTGCCGATCCTGGAGCGCACGATCGGCATCCTCGAGCAGGCGTGGACCGGCGAGCCGTTCGAGTACGAGAGCCAGACGGTGACGATCCTGCCGGCGCCGGTGCAGAAGCCGCGCCCGCCGATCTACATCGGCGGCTCGACGGAGGCGTCGGCCGTGCGGGCGGCGCGCATCGGCGACAACTTCATGCCCGCCCTGCCGCAGCTGTTCGACACGTATGTCGCCGAACTCGAGCGGCTCGGCAAGCCGGTCCCCGCTCGGCCCGTCGCCAAGGGCCCGCTGTTCCTGTTCATCAGCGAGGACCCGGAGCGCGACTGGGACGTCGTCGCCCCGCACGTGATGTACACCAGCAACGCCAACGCCGAGTGGGCCAAGGAGCGTGGCGTGGGAGCGACGCCGTACCCGCCGGTGTCGGACGTCGCCGAGCTGAAGGCGAGCCCGAGCTTCCAGGTCCTCACGCCGGCCGACGCGATCGCCTACATCGAGGGCCTCGACCCGGACGTCGAGCTGACACTGCACCCGCTGATGGGCGGCCTCGACCCAGCGCTCGGGTCCACCAGCCTCGAGCTCTTCGCCACCGAGGTCCTCCCGGAGTTGGAGAAGCGCGGCCGCTGGCACCCCCCGTCATGACCGACCCATTGGAGGGTTTCCGCCGTTGGAGGGTTTCGGCGGGGGCCCTCCCCGAGCAAACACTCCATCGGCGGAAACCCTCCAATGTCAGGAGCCGCGGACGTCCCAGGCCAGGGGGACGTTGAGCAGCATCAGCTGGCCGCCGCGCTCGACGAGCGGCTCGTCGGTGGCGATGCGGAACTCGGGGATCCGCTTCAACCACTCTTCGAGCACGAGGGCGAGCTCCTTGCGCGCGAGGTGTGATCCGAGGCAGCGGTGGGCGCCGGCCCCGAACCCGAGGTGCTTGTTCGGCGACCGGTCGGCGACGAACTCGTCGGGGCGGTCGAACTGGCGGGGGTCGCGGTTGGCGGACGCCAGCCCGAGCCAGACGATGTCGCCCTGCTTGATCGGGCAGCCGTGGAGATCGATGTCCTGCGACACGTAGCGGCCGTCCTGGAACACGAGCGTGTACAGGCGCAGGAACTCCTCCACCGCGTCGGGGATGCGCTGGGGGTTGGCGGCCAGCAGCCGGCGGTCGTCGTCGTGGGTGGCGAGGTGCTGGAAGATGTAGCCGAGCGCCGAGCGGGTGGTGTCGAGCCCGGCGAGCATGATCGTGAAGCACAGCGTCCGGGCGTCCTCCGGCGGCAGTGGCTCCCCTCCGGCCTGGGCCTGCATCACGTAGGTGATGAAGTCGGTGGTGACGTCACCAGGGTTGGCGATGCGGTCGTCGATCTTGGCCTGGTAGTAGCGGTACAGCTCGGCGACGGTGGCCGCCTGCTCGGCGGCGTCCTCGCCGAAGAAGCCGCGGAACATCGCCTCGACGAGCGGCAGGAGATACGGACCGTCCTCGGTCGGCAGCCCGAGGTGGGCGAGGAAGACCTCGGTGGCGAAGAGCATGGCGAAGTCGTGCGTCATGTCGCACTGACCCCGTGGCGCCAGCTCCTCGATCAGCTCGATTGCCCGGCGCCGGGCCAGCGGCATCGTGCGGTCGCAGCTGCCCGGCGAGAACCATGGGTTGAGCACCTGGCGGTACTGCGTGTGCTCCAGCCCGTTCAGGTTCTGCGGCAGCAGGCGGACCTTCATCGACGGGTCGCCGAGCGTGCTCGTGACCTCGTTGGTGAACGTCACCTGGTCCTGCAGTGCCTCCCGCACGTCGTCATAGCGGTTGACCATCCAGAAGCCCCGGGGCAGCTCGTTCCACGTGATCGGCGCCAGCTCGCGCACCTCGTTGAGGCTCTGGTGCGTCCAGTGCGCGGGCCGGTTCTCGCGGTAGTCGATGGCGATGACCGGGCAGCCGTGGTGCTCACCGCGCACGGTCGTCGCCTCTCCCGTCGGCTCGGGCATCGCTGACCTCCCTTGCTCCCCTCGACCTGCCCCGCTCGCGCCGTCAACGTAGTGGAGCGCTGCGTTGGCATCGGCGTTGGCCTGGCGACGACACTGGGTACGGCCGCGACGGACAAGTCGCACGAGACCACAGGGGGTTCGCTGATGACTGCAGGACGCGACGGGAACGGATCGGTCGACGAGCTGGACGCGGTGGTCGTCGGCGCCGGGTTCTCCGGGCTGTACATGCTCCACCGGCTGCGCCAGCTCGGCTTGTCGACGAAGGTCCTCGAATCGGCCGACGACGTCGGCGGGACGTGGTACTGGAACCGCTATCCCGGTGCCCGCTGCGACATCCCGACCACCGACTACACGTTCTCGTTCGATCCCGAGCTGGAGTCCGAGTGGACGTGGTCGGAGAAGTACGCCGCCCAGCCCGAGATCCTCTGCTACCTCCAGTTCGTGGCCGACAAGTACGACCTCCGTCCGGACATCCGCTTCTCGACGCGGGTTGCAGCAGCGACCTGGGACGACGCCGCCTCCCGCTGGACGATCACCACGGACGCCGGCGACCGCCTGTCGTGCCGCTGGTACATCATGGCGACCGGGTGCCTGTCGCAGCCGAAGGAGCCCGACATCGCCGGGACCGATCGGTTCTCCGGCGACGTGTACTACACGAGCGGCTGGCCCCACGAGGGCGTCGACTTCAGCGCCAAGCGCGTAGCCGTGATCGGCACCGGCTCGTCGGGCATCCAGTCGATCCCGCTGATCGCCAAGCAGGCGTCGCAGCTGGTCGTGTTCCAGCGCACGCCGAACTTCTCGATCCCGGCCCGCAACGGCCCGGCGCCGGCCGACCGGCTGGCTCAGCTCGCCGAGGACCGAGACACCTATCGCCAGTCGGCGAAGCGGTCGATGGCCGGCGTGACGATGCCGATCGCCATGGAGACCGTCGCCGTGCTGTCCGAGGACGAGCGACGGCGCCGGTTCGAGGAGGCGTGGCAGGAGGGGCACCTGCTGGCGTTCGGCGCCCGCTTCGCCGACCTGCTCACCAACCGCGAGGCGAACGACACGATCTCGGAGATGATCCGGGAGAAGATCCGCGACATCGTCGACGACCGGGAGACCGCCGAGGCGCTGTGCCCGCGCGACTACCCGATGATGACCAAGCGGATGTGTCTCGACACCGACTACTACGCCACGTTCAACCAGCCCCACGTCCGCCTCGTCAACCTGCGCAAGCACCCGATCACCTCGATCACGGAGACCGGGATCGACACCATCGACGAGTCGTTCGAGGTCGATGCGATCGTCTATGCCACCGGCTTCGACGCGATGACCGGCGCGCTGGTATCCGTCGACGTCACCGGGCGCCACGGGCTCACGCTGAAGCGCAAGTGGGCCCACGGTCCGCACACCTATCTCGGGCTGATGACCGTCGGGTTCCCGAACCTGTTCATGATCACCGGTCCTGGCAGCCCGTCGGTGCTGTCCAACATGTCGGTGTCGATCGAGCAGCACGTCGACTGGGTCGCCGACTGCTTGGCCCACCTGCGCGACCACGGCTTCGACCGCATCGAGCCGACGCACACCGCCGAGAGCGGGTGGGACCAGCACGTCCACGACTGCGCCGACATCACGCTGTTCCCGGTGGCCAACTCGTGGTACATGGGGGCCAACGTGCCCGGCAAGCCGCGCGTGTTCCTGCCCTACGTCGGCGGCGTCGACGTGTACCGGGCGACGTGCGAGGAGGTCGTGGAACGCGGCTACCTCGGCTTTCAGCTGTCCGGGCCGAACGGCACCCAGTGCGCCGACGGGGTGATCCGCCGCCTGCAGCCGGACGTGTTCGCCGTGCTCACCGCGATGGCCGAGCTCGACCTGCCACTGATCGAGACGCTGAGCCCGGCCGAGGCTCGCGCCTTGACCACCGAGCTCAACGCTGCCCGCCCGCCGGGACCGGAGGTCGGCGAGATCGTCGACGGCGAACTCCCCGGCCCGGCCGGCCACCTCGAGTACCGCCTTTACCGCCCGCCGACTGCGCCGGGGCCGCACCCGATCGTCGTCTACTTCCACGGCGGCGGCTGGGTGCTCGGTGACAAGCAGTCCGACGAACCGCTGTGCCGCGACCTGTGCGTGCGGGCCGACGCGGTCGTGGTATCGGTCGACTACCGCCACGCACCCGAGCACCGCTTCCCCGCCGCCGCCGACGACGCGTTCGCTGCCGTCAAGTGGGTCGCCGCCCACGTCCAGGAGCTGGGCGGCATTCCCGGCGAGCTGGCCGTCGCCGGCTGGAGCGCCGGTGCGAACCTGGCGGCGGTCGCCTGCCAGCGGGCGCGTGACGCCGGTGGGCCCGACATCGTCGGCCAGGTCCTGCTGACCCCGGTGACCGACGCCGACATGACGCGCCCGTCGTACATCGACAACGCCGACGGCTACATCCTGACCGCCGCGTTGATGAGGTGGTTCTGGGACCACTACGCCGATCCGGCCGCCCGCTCCGATCCCCGGGTGTCGCCGCTGCGCGCCGCCGACCTGTCCGCACTGCCGCCGGCGTTCGTGGTGGCATGCGAGTTCGACCCGCTGCGCGACGAGGGCATCGCCTATGCCAAGGCGATGGAGGCCGACGGGGTGCATGTGCGGTGGACCACTGCGCGCGGTCACACGCACACCTCGCCGACGATGGTCGGCGTGGTCCTGTCCGGTGCCAGCATCCGCGCCGAGATGGCCGAGGCGCTGCGCGAGTTCTTCAAGGCGGCCGTCCCGGCCTGACCCATCGCCGTCAGTCGGCGATCGCGCGCAACGCGAGGACCCGTGCCGGGCGGAGCCGCACCAGTAGCTCCCCCGGCACGCCGTTGCGGCGTCCGAACTCCTCGGCCCGCTCGGCGCCCATGTACCGGCCACCGATGCGCGTCGCCCAGCGGGCGACCTCCGCCAGGTCCTCGCTGATCGCCACCTGGCCGGTCAGCTTGACGAACGCGAACGGCGGTCGCTCGTCGTCGACGAGCAGCGCGACACGCGGGTCGCGCGCCAGGGCGCGACCCTTCGCCGTCTCCTTGCCGGTGTTGAACACCACCTCCAGGTCCGATGCGCCGTCGTCGACCACGAACCAGATCGGAGCGACGTGCGGCTGACCGCTCGACGCGGTCCACGCCAGCTTGCCGGTGCGCGTCCCCACCATCAGGAACTCGCGCACCTCGCCAGCCGTCATCACCACCGCCATGCCGGATCAGCCTTCGGGTTGGGCGTCGGCGAGCGCCGAGCGGGCAAGGGCCAGCGCCGCCCGGCGGTCGAGCCCGGCGCCCGTGGCCCACGCCCGCGCGTACCCGTCCGGGCCGAGGCGCTGCTGGAATCCCGCCACCAGCATCGACAGATGCGCCCCGTCGCCCGGCAGCAGGGGCATCACGAGGTCGGCGCCGTCGACGGACGCCAGCAGCGTCGTGGCGACGTCGCTGACCCCGAGCACCCCGAGGCACATCGCCGTCTCACGCACCGCGTGCCACGCCTGCGGGCGGTTGCCGAGGCGGTCCGACTGATCGAGCAGCTCGAGCAGCGACGGGATCGCGTCCAGGGGACGCATCAGCCGGCGCCGCAGCACCGCCAGGAGCGACAGCGAGATCCCGAGCACGAGCCGACTCTCGACGGCACGCGCCGTGCGCACGCTCTCGTCGAGCAGCTCCTCAGCGCGGCCCGGTTCGCGTTGCTGCAACGCCAACGCCAGCGCAAGCTGCGCCCACGCGAGTGAGGTCGAGCATCCCGACGCCTTGGCCGCGTCGAGGGCGCGACCAGCGAGCAGCACGGCACGATCGGTGTCGCCGGCCATCGCCCGCCCCGCCGAGCCGGTGACGAAGCTGTATCCAAGCCAGAACGCGCTTCCGGAGGTCCGGCACCACTCGACGGTCTCGAGGAAGCGCGACCCGGCCTCGATCGCCAGCTCGGCGACGGCCGGATCGGTGGTGTCCGGGGCGTACGAGGAGACCACGATCGCCGCCATGCGCGCCGGCATCGTCACGCCCGAGCCGGTTGCCTCCTCGGCGTCGAACGCTGCTCGGCACAGCCGTGCGCACTCACGCGAGTCGCCGCGGAGCCATGCACCGAGCGCGGCGATCCCGCACAGCTCGGGTGCTCTGGCATGGGTCTCGAGCGGCAACACCACCATCGCTTCCTCGACCCAGCGGAAGTACTCGGGTGAGAGTCGCTGCAAGCCGTAGTTCCACAGTGCCAGCAGCAGACGGACGTCGAGATCCAGATCGCCGCGCTGCAGCGCCCATGCGTGGGCAGCCTGGAGGTTGCCGAAGTCGGCCGACAGCTGCTCGGCCCAGCGCACCTCGGCGTTCGTGAACAGGCGCTCTCCGGCCGTCTCCGCCAACTCGACGTAGAACCGGCAGTGCCGATCGCGGCACTCGTCGCCGTCGCCCATCTCGGCGAGCTTGTCGGCGGCGAAGTCGCGGAGCGTCGACAGCATCCGATAGCGGCTGTCGGACTGATCGAGGTCGACGACCAGCAGTGAGCGATCGGCCAGATCGGCGAGCGCGGCGATCACCTCTCGCTCCGAGCCACTGCGCGTGCACACGGCGCGGGCTGACTCGACCGTGCATGAGCCGCTGAACACCGACATCCGGGCGAAGACATGCCGTGTCTCGTCGGCGAGCAGCTCGTAGGACCATTCGATGGTGGCGAGCCAGGTGCTGTGATGCGGATGGTCGGCCCAAGACGCCGCCAGCAGGGGCGACGTGGGCTCGAGGTGCCGGGCGATGTCGTCCAGGCTCATCGAGCGGACGCGCGCGGCGGCCAGCTCGAGGGCGAGCGGGATTCCGTCGAGCTTGCGGCAGATGCGGGCGATGATCTGCAGCTGGTCGGTCGAGGGCTGGAATCCGTACCGCGCGGCCGCTGCCCGCTCGGCGAAGAGCTGGACGGCTGGATAGCCGGCGACACGCTCACCCGCCTCTGTCGCGGGTGGGATGCTCAGCGGCTTGACGGTGAACAGGATCTCACCGGCGACGCCCAACGGCTGGCGGCTCGTGCACAGGAACGTGACTCCCCTCGCGACCGCGGCGGCGTCGTGCAGCAGCGCGCCGACCGTTTCGAGGACGTGGTCACAGTTGTCGATGACGACGAGCAACCGCTTGCGGTTGAGCCAGTCGACGACGCTCTCCGCGTACGACTTGCGACTGCGGCGGACGATGCCCAGCCCCGCGGCGATGGCCGACGCGACATCGGACGGCTCGACACGGGCGAGGTCGATCATCCGCACCCCATCGCGGAAGCGATGCCCGATCTCCACGCCCACCTCGACAGCCAAGCGGGTCTTGCCCGCGCCGGCCGGGCCGATCACGGTCACCGTGTGGGCGTGCTCGAGCAGGCCCGACAGCTCGGCGAGCTCCCCGGCGCGGCCGTTGAACGAGGTCGCCGGCACGCTCAGCGGTGCGGCCGCGTCGAGTGTGCGCAGGGCGGCGAACCGGCCGACCAGCTTGGGGTGGCGGATCTGGTAGATGCGATGCCGGCCGGGAAGCCCACGCAACCGGTGGCTGCCGAGATCGGTCGCCCCGATCTCGTCATCCGGATCGGCAGCCAGTCGCTCCGCGACCGGCGTCGACACGAGGATCTGCCCGCCGTGACCGGCATCACGCAATCGGGCCGCGTGGTTGAGGGAGATGCCGAGGTAGTCGCCGGCCCGCTCGAGCGCCTCTCCGGTGTGGATCCCGATGCGAATGGCCAGCCGCGGCAGCGGCGACCAGTCGGCCCCTCTGAACGCGATCTGCGCCTGCACAGCGGCCCGCACGGCCGCTCGTGGATCGGTGAACACGGCGTTGATCCCGTCCCCGGTGTGCTTGACGACGGCGCCGCCCTCCGCCTCGATCGGTGCGGTCAGCAGCGCATCGTGGCGCTCGATGACCTCCGGCATGGCGGCCTCGAAGTCGCTCCACAGGCGCGTGCTGTCGTCCATGTCCGTGAAGAAGAACGTCAAGGTCTGCTGCGACTGGTGACTCACCGCGACTCCCTGTCGGTGACAGCGTAGGCACCGTCGGGCGTGGCGGACCTGACCGTTCTGCGGACGAACGCTCGGTGGCGCAAAGCGCAGCTCGTCGCCGCCCCGATGTGCGACGATGTGCCGGCGAGCGCGCTCGCCGACGACGCCAGGTCGCCGATCGCAGCCTTGCGGCGGAGACCTCCGCATCGAGTGCGCCGTGGCTGGACCAAGGAGCTGAGGGAGACCGGAGGTGCCCGTGCCACAACCCGCCGCGAGTGACGACCGACTGCACGCCGGACGGTTGCGATGATCAGCTTCACCGAGGCCGTCCAGGCGTTCCCCGCGACGATGGCGCTGGCGCCATCCCTCGCGGCGACCGATCCCCGCCAGGCGAACTCGTTGATCGAGAAGGGGTACGGCGAGCTGTCGGTCGCCCTCGGCCGGTTCCTGCATGCCGACCAGGAGCCGGAGAACGCCACGTTCGCGACATTTGCGGCGTGGACCTCGCGCACGCTCCGTGTGGACGTCGACCCGGGCGCGTCGACGCGGCGACCGCTGCGCCGGCTGTATGACGGGATCAGCGACGCGTTGCTCCCGGATCCGGGCGTGATCGCCCGCAACATCGCGATCGGCCAGGCAGCGATCTTCGGCGAGACAGGTGCGGCGATGTGGGCGCTGCTCGAGGCGACCGCGAGGGCGCGGGAGCAGAGCGACCATCCAGACTGGATGGGCGCGTGGAAGTGCGTCACCGCACGCCTGAAGGGCGACGCCGCGCAGCTGGCCGGAAGCTCGACGACCCTGTTGGGAGCACCGGACGTCAAGCTGTTGCAGGACGCGCTGATCCCGTACTTCGAGGTGCTCTGGTCGGGACTCTCGACGTTCCCGACGGTCAACCCCGGCGGCGATCGCGACATCGACGCCGGCCGCAAGCGACGTGCCGAGCTGATCCTGCTCGGCAACCTTCGGCTGGTGGCCTATGAGCAACGGCGCCTCCAGCCCGTGCTGGAGCGCAACCTGCGCTACCTGCCGCTGGCACTGCGCCTCAAGCTGATCACCCGCTGGACGGGTCGCCCGACGCTGGTCTCGAACGCCGTCACGCGTGCCTACGTCCGAGTCAAGGACCATCTCGACGTGCTGGACAGAGGGTTCGAGATCGCCGCCACGCGCTACGTGTACTCGCTGATCCTCGGCGCCGAGGATCTGCGCTTCGGCCTCGACCTGCCGCTGCCGCCGCCCGCTCACCCCGTGCTGCGCGAGGACCAACCAGACGAGGACCAGGACCGCTACGCGGATGGCGACTTCTTCCCGTACCACCTGCAGGTGATCGACGACGCCAGACTCTGGGCCGAGTGGCAGCTGCACGACCGCTCCGCGGGCCAAGGCGCGCACACGTCGGTGGACAACTGGCTCCGGCTGCCGGAGCGGTTGAACTTCATCGCTAACGTGTTCCGCTCACGCCAACAGGTCTCCGCGCTGTACGACCTCGGTCGGGTGGGCGAGCCGGCCTCCCCGGACGCGGCGGTCGCGGCGGTCGCGGCGGTCGCGGCGGAGAGCGTGTAGCCATGGCCGCACCTGAACGCCCCTCCGAACTCTCGGTGCGCGCGGCGAAGCGCCTCGACACGCTCGCACGCGCCGGCGACGAGACGGCCGCTGACGTCATGGACGCCGTGACGAAGGCGGTCACCGCGCACCTCGACGCCCTCGCCAATGCCGGCGACGACACCGCCGCTGCCGTCATCAGCACGGTGACGAGAGGGGGCGCCGGACCTGACGGTATGGCGACCGTGGACCGCCGCACGTTGCTCCCGTACGTCCTCGCCGAGATCGCCAAACCTGTCGACCGCGCCCTCGAGCCGATCCGCGACTTCCTCACCGAGGGCGCCGACCTCGACGAGATCGTCACCGAGAACATCGACCTCATCAAGCACGCCCAGGCCTACTTCGACGACAACGGTGTGGCCATCCTCACCGCCCTGTTCCACGCCTCACTGCCCGAGGCATACCTTGGGCAGCGCGGCGTCCAGGCACTCGATCTCACCGGCGAGCTGTTCCGCAACTGGACCCGCCGCATCCAGGAGACCGGCCAGTTCCTGGTCAACGTGTTGAGCCCGACGCCCGACCTCTGGCAGCTGAAGCGAACGAGCCTGCACAGCGGCGAGTTCGGCGCGCGGGCGGCGCGCCGGGTCCGGCTCACGCATGCCGCGATCAGATGGATGCTGCTCGACACGACGGAGATCGGGCTGGCGTCGCTGCGCCGGCGGAGCGAGGACGAGCCGCCGCCCACGGTCTGGGACGCGCGGCTGCGGACGATCGGGCTGGAGGGCCGTGATCAGCCACCACTCAACCAGCAGGATCTCCTCGCCACGCTGGGCACGTTCACCACGGTCGTCCTCCGCGCCCTCGAGCGGCTCGGCGTCGCCCCCACGAAGAAGGACCGCGAGGCGTTCCACTTCCTGTGGAACGTCGTCGGCTGGCATCTCGGCATCGGAGACGAGCGGTCGTTCGAGCAGGTCGGGATCAACAGGCGCACCCAGGCATGGACCGGCAACCGGCAGCTGCCGATGAACACGATCGACATGGACGCCGCATACGACTACCTGGCCGAGCAGCTGCAACACCCCAGCGATGCCGGACGGCGGATGGCGAAGGCGCTGATGCAGGAGCTCGCCTACCCGCTGCCCCAACCGCTGCAACGTGCGCCGGCATTCGTCGCCCGCTACCTGATCGGCGCCGAGCACGCCAACTGGCTGGACATCGAGGAGGGAGGGTACGTCGAGCTGGTGCTGAACGACAGGCGCGTGATCGAGCGGTGGACGGCGCGCGCCCGGACGAGAGCGGTCGGCCGCGCATCGATCGGGCTGCTGTCACGACGGGTGACGAGGTACGCGTTGCGGGCGTTCATCACCCAGGCCCGATGGAGCGAACGCGGCCTGACGATCGACCCCCGCATCGCCAGCAAGTGGGGGATCCAGATCCCACCGGACCCACGAGACGCGGCCCTCGACGGACCACCGCGCCGCGCGCGGACCACGCCAACGCGCTGACGGCAGGAACCCAGCGGCTCCGCGCCTGGTGCCGAGCTCGTCGCCGATCTGGGCGGGATCCGTATCTGGGCGGGAATCGTCCCGGAATCCGAGACGATTCCCGCCCAGTTCGCGGGCACGGCCGTCCAGAAGACCTAGCCGTCGAGGGCATCCACCGAGTAGGTCGATCCGGGATTCCACAGCAGGAACCCCTCGGCGCCGACGGAGCGTGCGGCGTCGATCTGGGCGCGCACCTCGGCGGGGCCGTAGCTGACGCCGCGGGCGGAGAAGTCCTCCAGCCAGGGCACGACCGCGGTGTCGCTTCCGGCGGCGATCCGCTCGAAGTCGGCGACCGAGCGGGAGACGATGTCGGCGGGCTGGCGAAGCGGGTCGGCAACGCCGTACTCGCCTGCCGACCAGTGTGACGGGTACACCATCGGTGACAGGTAGTCGACGAGCGGGGCGAGGAGCCGGATGTCCTGCCCGGTCGGCTCGGGGCGGGTGGCCGAGATGCCGAACACGGAGACTCCCAGCGCTGCTGGGGAGGCGGCGAGGGCCGTTCTGGTGTCGCCGACGAAACGGGCGATCGCGACATCGGGCGCTGACTGCAGCCCGGGCAACTGCATCGCAGCCAGATCGCCCTCCGGGCGGCGGACGTAGTCGTACAGGATCTCGTCGAAGCCGAGGCCGACCGCCTCGGCCGCCAGATCGATCTGGTACTGCCGTACCTCCGGACTGGCCGGGTTGCTGAACGCCGCGTCGCCGTAGTCGTTGGCCAGCGGCGCGGTCCCCGCGCCGTCGAGCACCAGCAGGTCAGGCCGTGCGTTCGACCACGCCCAGTTGGCGAGCAACGGGTCGAGGAAGCAGACCAGCCGGCCGATCACGCGGACGCCGGTGGCGTGGAGCGCGGCGAGGCTCTCCGCGGCGCCGTAGTGGCCGGCGGATGCGCCGATCGTCGCCGCGAGCGGGACGGAACTGGTGTAGCCGATGACCCCAGCCTCGTCCTTGATGTCCAGCTCGACGGCGTTGATGCGCCCGGCGCGGGCGAGGTCGATCACCTGCTGGCGAATCGCCGGCTGCGCCCAGTCCTCGCCACGCACGTGAAGCCCGGCGGTCGCCGGATACGTCGGCGCGACGGGCACGTCCGTCACGGCGACCGTCGTCGCGGTGGTGCTGCCGCTGGTGCTCGTCGCCGCCAGGTCGATCTGCGGCGTGCCTTGGGCGATCAGCCACGTGAACGCACCACCCGGTTCGATCGTCACTTGCTCGCCGTTGGCCGTCAGCGTCGCCGCTCCATCGACCAGACCACGCAGCGTGCTCACGAAGCCGGGCACCGAGGGCGCGACGGCCGACGGAACCGACAGCCGCGGCACCGTAGCCGTCGGTGGCGCAGTTCCGGGAGCCGCTTCACTCGGCGCGCGATCAGGCCGCAGCGATACAGCCCCGGCGATCGCCGCCAGCGCGGCGACCACGAACCCGGCCGCGACGGGCCAGACCCGACGAGGACGATGGACCGCGCCCGAGCGCACGCTCGGCGCCTGGTACGGCGCCCGCTCGAGGCCGCGCCCGCGTCCGTGCTCGCTGTCGACGGAACGGTTCATGCCTAGCCGGTGCTCGTAACCAATCCGCCGCGGCTTGAACCGCTGCGGCCCGACAGTGTGGCCGATGATCGCCCCCGCGCCCGGCACGAGGCCGGCGCAGCGGTGGCGCTCACGGGCCGGCAGGTCAGGTCACGAGGGACTCCCGGATCGGGTGGCGGGTGACGAAGTCGGTGAGGCCGTGGGCCATTGCGCTCGACCGCCGACCGGCAGCGGCGCTGGCTCACCGAGCTGATGCGCACGCAGTTGCTCGCCGCGCCCGGCACCGGCGTGACGGTCAGCTGACCGGCCGGCGCCGGCAGGTGTCGGCCGGGAAGGAGGATTCGGCGTGGACGGCCGTACCGTCTGGGGTGGGTCGGTCATGTCGGTCGGCCGAGACAGAGAAGTTGGTTTCGTTGTGCAAGGCAAAGTGAAGTTCTTCGACCACGACCGCGGGTTCGGTTTCATCTCCCGCGAGCAGGGTGACGACGTGTTCGTCCACGTGTCCAACCTGCAACCCGCCGGCGCGACGCTCACCGAGGGGCAGGTCGTCGAGTTCGAGATCGGTCCGGGCCGCAAGAGCGACGAAGCCAAGAACGTCCGCGCTGTCTGACCGCGGTCCAGCTCGCCGGCACGAGCGTCAGGTAGGATCAGCCTCCGGGTGAGTCGCCTCGCTTGGGCTGGAGGGCCGTTGCCCTGCCCCGTGCAGGCCCGACGCCTCTTCCCGAGCTGCTCGGTCGAGGAGGTCCCGATGACCACCATGGCCGGGCCTCATCCGTCCGGCACCCCGCCGGCGGCCGACGACCTGCCGACGAGGAGCACCGATGGTCACCAGAAAGCGCCCGGCCAAGGCGCCTGACAACCCCTACCTGACGTCCGCGACGCCCGATCAGCTCGGTCCGGCGAACCGGATCGCCTACGACATCATCGCCGAACGTCGCGACCTGCTGCCGTCGGTGGAGCGGATCATGAACGCCGGCCTCGACGAGGACGGTACCGTCGGTGCGCTCGAGCTGTTCCGCGCCTCGCTGACCACCGTCGGCGATCCCAATCGCGACCCGCGGGTCGCGATCGCCGCCTTCTCGTCGGCGCTCGCCGGCGTCGGCGACAGAGATGCTCAGGAGCCGGCTACGCAGTAGGATGGAGGGACCGTTCGATCGGTCGTTACCCCAGACCTTGGTGGCGTTCGTTCTGGGACCAAGGGAGGCGGCGATGACCGTCGACGAGCCCGCCGGCGCGGCGGGGTTCTCGGCCGTGTGGAGACTGACCGGTGGACGGCGCTCGCTGTGGATCTCGGGCGAGCTGGATCTCGCCACCGCGCCGCTGCTGGAGGCCGCGCTCGACGGCGAGATCCATCCCGGAACCGACATCACGTTCGATGTCGGCGAGCTGACGTTCATGGATGCCACCGGACTCCGGGTGCTGGTCGGCGTGCGAGAGAGGGTGGGCGCTGACGGTCGGGTCGTGTTGCGACGTTGCGGGCGGCCGGTGCGGCGCCTGCTGGCGATCACCCATCTCGACGGCGACGGGTGGTTCGATCAGCCAGTGAACGGAGCACCGGCGTGACCGCGGCCATCTTGTGGGCAGTCGCGGCCGTCCTCGTCATCGCCGGCCTTGTCCAGCTGTTCCACGGGCAGCTCGTCACCGGCGCCGCCCGCGTCTTCCTCGGCTGCCTGATCGGGCCCGGCGGCACCGGCCTGTTAGGCAGCGGACGGGCCTAGCGGCCAGCCCGCCGCTTGCTGCCTCGAGATGCCTGACGATCGTCTGTTGCGGATCCTCGCCCGGATCCACGCCGCCGGCGCGCACCAGCCGTCCACCACACGGCTCTGCGTCGTCTGCGCCGAGTTGACGGAGATGACGGGCGCCGGGATCATGCTGATGGCTGACGATCTGCCGCGCGGCTCGGTGTGCACGACCGACGCGACCAGCGCGTTGATCGAGGAGCTGCAGTTCACACTCGGCGAGGGTCCGTGCATCGACGCCCATCGCCAACACCGTCCGGTCGCCGAACCTGATCTCGCCACACCGGCGGTCACCCGGTGGTCGGCGTTCGCGGCCGCAGCCGTCGATGCTGGTGCACGCGCGGTGTTCGGGTTCCCCGTCGAGGTCGGCGCAGTCGGCGTCGGCGCCCTCAACCTGTACCGCGATCGGCCGGGACCGATGAGCGACGACCAGCACGCGGACGCCGTGATCGTCGCCAGCATCGCCGCGCGGGCCATCGTCGCGACGCAGGCCGGCGCCATCCCCGGCCAGATCGGCGCCGATCTGGAGGCGGGCGCCAACTTCCGCTTCGTCGTGCACCAGGCCGCCGGGATGGTCTCGGTTCAGCTCGGCACGTCGGTGGACGAGGCGCTCGTCAGGCTGCGCGCCCACGCCTTCCGCCACGACCTCTCGGTCGTCGACGTCTCCCGGGACGTCATCGCCCGCCGCCTGCGGTTCGGCGACCGTGACGGCGGAAGCACCTCGCAATGAGCCTCCGATCGGCCTACCCTTCCAGTGGCGACTTCGTAGTCGCCGACGCCAGGAGCGGACATGAGGGAATCTGGCCATGACACGTGAAGCAGTCCTCGTCCGCACGATGGTCGAGCTCGCCGACACGCTCGTCGAGGACTTCGACGTCATCGACCTGCTGACGACGCTGTCAGATCGCTGCGTTGGCGTGCTCGACATCGCTGCCGCGGGGATCATGCTCGCCTCGCCAGATGGCGAGCTGCGAGTGATGACCTCGTCGAGCGAGGCGATGCGCGTCGTCGAGCTGTTCGAAGTGCAGTCCCAGGAGGGCCCCTGCCTGGACTGCTTCAACAGCGGTCAGCCGGTCGTCAACCACGACCTGTCCGCCGACGACAGTCGATGGCCACGGTTCGCCTCCGTCGCGCTCGGCGCCGGGTTTCGCGCTGCCGACGCGATCCCGATGCGGCTGCGCGGGCAGGTCATCGGCGCGCTCAACCTGTTCCGCACCGAGACCGGATCGCTGACGACCGACGACGTCGCCATCGCCCAGGCGCTCGCCGATGTGGCCACGATCGCCATCCTCCAACACCGAGCCGTGCTCGAGACCAATGTCCTCAACGACCAGCTCAGTCAGGCGTTGCACAGCCGGATCGTGATCGAGCAGGCGAAGGGCGTCATCGCCGAGCGGCGAGGCCTCGGGGTGGACCAGGCGTTTCGGCAGTTGCGGACGTATGCCCGCAGCCACAACGCGAGGCTGGCCGATGTCGCCCAGTCCGTCATCGCCGGCACGCTCGATCTCACCTCGTTCGGTTCGCGCCCGGGCTGACCCGGTCGGGGCCGTGACCATCACGCCGCATCGGCGACGCGCAGGCGGGCTGGGGGCTTGGCGCCGGCGGGTCGTCGTGCCGACGGTGCTTGCCGGTGTCGCGGCCGGGGTCGTGATCTACGAGCGCCGGGTCCTGTCGTCGCTCGATGGCGGAGCCGATCCGGACGCCGACTCCGGCTTCACGTTCCCGGCCGATCGGATTCACGCCGTCGCCACACCCGATGGCGGCAGCCTCCACGTCGAGGAGTGCGGGGCCGGTCGGCCGGTGGTCCTGCTCCACGGTCATGGTTCCAGCCTCAGCATCTTCGCCCCGCTGGCAGCCCGGTTGGTGTCCGGTGGGCGACGCGTCGTGGCCGTGGACCAGCGCGGCTTCGGTCGCTCGTCGGCGGTTTCGCCGACGTTCGGGTTCCGCGGGCTGGTCGACGATCTGGCAACTGTGCTCGGCACGCTCGACCTCCGTGACGCCGTCGTCGCCGGGCACTCCATGGGGGGCGCGGTCGCCCTCGGTCTCGCCGTCGAACGCCCCGACGTCGTCTCAGCGCGCGTCGCCGCGCTCGTGTTGATCAACAGCGCGGCCCGCGGACCCGCCGATCGGCCGCTGCAGCGGGCGAAGGCCGCCGCGCTCGACTGGGGCCTGACCGAGCGGTTCGGCCGCCATCCGCGACACGGACTCGTGCTGGCGCGGGCGAACTTCGGCGACGACGCTCGGCGTAGCCAGGTCGCCGCCGCCCGCGCGATCGGTCTGGCGAGCCCGGCCGAGCGGCGGCGAGGGCTCACCCGCCGGCTCCTCGGCACGGACCTGAGCGACCGCCTCGAGGAGCTGTCCGTTCCGGTCCTCCTGCTGGCTGGTGCCGCCGACCGCGTGATCCCGGCGAGCGAATCCGCACGGATCGCCGAGTCGTTGCCCGTCGCCCGCCTCGAGGTGATCAGCGGAGCGGGGCACATGCTGCCGCTCGAGCGCACCGCTTTGGTGGCCGAGCTGATCCTCGGTTGGGCGTGATAGGGCGCCGGTCCCTACCGGGCCGGCGGAGCCGCAACCCGGCGCCGATCGATTGCCTCGGGCGTCGGCCAGTGCACGTCCGTGGCCAGGTTCATCCGCTCGAACGCCCTGATGAGCAGCGCCGACGAATCCCACTGGCCCGGGAGCACGCCGTGACGGGCCGAGCGCGGGAACGCGTGGTGCCCGTTGTGCCAGGACTCGCCCATGCTGACGACGGCGAGCGCGCCGACGTTCGTGCTCCGGTCCCTGGAGTCGAACGGGCGCCGACCGAACATGTGGCACAGCGAGTTGACGCTCCACGTGGCGTGGTGCAACGCGAAGACCCGGATCAGGCCGGCCCACAGAAGGGCGCTCAACGCCGCGCCGACGGTCCCGCCGAGCAGCCATCCCAGGCCGAAGGGGACGGCGAGCGAGACCACGCACCACATCGGGAACAGGGCGTCGATCACCACGAGGTCGCGGTCGGCTTCGAGGTCCGCGGCATGGCGGGACACCGAGGTCCCTGAGGCGCTGAACAGCCAACCGATGTGGGCGTGCCACAGCCCCTTCAACTGCCCCCCGATGCCTCCGCCGTGGTGCTGCGGCGAGTGCGGATCGTGTGGAGTGTCGGCGAAGGTGTGGTGCCGGCGGTGGTTGTCGACCCAGCCGATCGGGCCGCCCTCGAACGCCATCGACCCGAGCGCGGCGAGGGTCACCTTCAACGGTCGGCGGGCCGTGAACGCCTTGTGCGCCAGCAGGCGGTGGTAGCCGATCGTCACCCCGTGCCCGACGACGGCGTACAGGGTCACGGCCAGCAGCAGGTCACGCAGCTCGACGCCGTGGCCCCAGAAGCGGATCACGCCGACCAGAAGGGCGACGAATGGCAACCCGACGATCAGAGCGGTGACCGTTCGCGCCATACCACCTGGCGGATCGGCCTGGCGACTGACCGGAGGCGCGGCCGTGGACGGGGGTGAGATCAGTTCGACGGTCATCGCGGCTCCTTGCGACAGATGTCCGCGTCCCGGCGGGACGAAGCACGACCAGGGACTGGAGCCGGAGCCACCGCGCCGATGTCGCTACGGGTGGCCGCCGCCACCCTACCCCCTCATTGGTGCACCTTTCCATCGTGCGACGACGACACATTGTCGAACCTGTCGGGGGCACCAATGAGCGAAAGACCGTGTCGAGTTGTTCGCTCGCTCGACGCGCTCGATTGCCTCGCTCGCTCGCGGACTCGCTCGCTCGGACAGTCGCTCGCTCACAGGCCCGCGCACCATGCCGCGGATCGAATGGGTAGGTTGTCCGCACACCTCTTGGGAGAGTCGCCTCGCTTGGGTTAGACGGCCCAGACCCCGTCGCCTGTCGCAGGCTCGTCGCCTCGACCGATCCAACGTCAGGAGCTCGACCTGCACAGCGATGTCCCCTCGATCGGAGCGTCCCCGGTCGCGGCGAACGACGACGTGAGCGCGCGTGCCGAAGCGGCGGCGGCGCGCGGCTGGACGATGCGCCCGTCGCGGCGCGTCGTCATCGCGGCCGTCACCCGGCGGTTGCTCCCCTACCTCGTCGAGGCGACGATCGTCCCGACCGCTCTCTTCTATCTGCTGCTGGTGACGACCTCGCAGCTGCGGTGGGCGCTCGTGGGCGCGCTGGGGTGGTCCTACGCCGCGGTGCTGCGCCGGCTGCTCGCCGGCCGTGCCATCCCCGGCCTGCTGGTGCTGGCGACGTTCGGGATCTCGGTGCGCACGGTCGTCTTCCTGTTGAGCAACAACAGCTTCGTGTACTTCGTCCAGCCGATCCTGCGCACGATGCTGACGGCGGGGCTGTTCCTCGGCTCGGTGGCTGTGGGCCGCCCGTTGATCGCCCGGTTCGCCGCCGACTTCTGCCCGCTCACACCGGACGTGCAATGCCGTCCGGCGATAGCGCGGTTGTTCCGGCGGCTGACGTTCATGTGGGCCGCAGTCAACGCGCTGGTCGCGGGCGCGAGCCTGGCTCTTCTGCTCACGGTGCCGGTGCCGCTGTTCGTGGTCACCGCGGCCGTCTCGGCCTGGATCGTGACGTGCAGCGGCGTCGTGGTCACCGTGGTCGACTGCGTCGGGACCGCTCGACGGGAAGGACTGGTCACCGCGCTCGGGCCGAACGGGCGGCTCTACGCGGCGACCATCCACCCGGCGGCGAGCTGAGCGGCGAACCCAGGTCGCCCAAGCAGACCGCGGTGATGTCGGCGCTGATGCCCGCGTCGCGCTGCAATCGGCGCGTGACGCCGATCGCTGCCGGGTCGACGAGCGACACGACGACGCCGGTCGCGCCGGCGCGCGCGGTCCGTCCCGAGCGATGGATGTAGGCGGCGGTGTCGTCGGGTGGGTCGAAGTGGACGACACCGTCGACGCCGTCGACGTGCACGCCGCGGGCCGCGACGTCGGTGGCGACGAGGGAGCGAACGTCGCCGCGGGCGAACGAGTGGAGCGCCCGATCCCGCTGAGCCTGGGACCGGCCGCCGTGAATCGCCGCCACCGTCGTCCCGAGCCGCTGCAGCTGCGTGACCAGCCGGTCTGCGCCGCGACGCGTCCGGCAGAACACGATCGTCGAGCCGAGCGCCTCGATCGCGTCAGCGGTGGTGGCGGCGCGATCGGCGCGGGCGACCTTCCAGAACAGGTGCCGGGTCGCGGAGAGATCCGGCCGCTGTGGACCGATCTCGTGGACGACCGGATCGCGCTGGACGCTCGATGCCAGCGAGCGCACGGCGCGGTCGAAGGTCGCGCTGAACAGCAGGACCTGGCGATCGGCCTTCGCCTGCTCGAGGATCCGCAGCACGGCCGGGCCGAAGCCCATGTCGGACATGCGGTCGGCCTCGTCGATGACGACCGTGCCGACGCCGTCGAGCGCCAGCGCACCGGAGGCGATCAGATCCTCGACCCGACCCGGACAACCCACCACCAGCGCGGCCGCCTTGTCGAGGGCTCGGAGTTGCGGCCCGTACCCGACGCCGCCGTAGACGGCGACGACTTGGTGGCCGCGCCGGCGGGCGAACGGCCGCAGCTCGGTGGCGATCTGGCCGGCGAGC
Source organism: Ilumatobacteraceae bacterium (assembly GCA_044867195.1). GTDB lineage: Bacteria > Actinomycetota > Acidimicrobiia > Acidimicrobiales > Ilumatobacteraceae > JALZMG01. The sequence continues at coordinate 39,800 of JBIOUO010000009.1, read as the reverse complement.
TCGCGGGTCGGGACCAGCACGAGCGCCGTCGGGCGGCGCCTGCGGGCCGGTCGCAGGCGGGCGACGAGCGGCAGGCCGAACGCCAGCGTCTTGCCCGAGCCGGTGGGCGCGCGGCCGCTCACGTCAAGGCCCTCGAGCGCGTCGGGAATCACGGCGGATTGGATCGGGAACGGATCGACGATCCCGGCCGCGTCGAGGCAGGCGCAGAGATCGGACGGGACGCCGAGCGCGGCGAACGGGGTGGCAGGCATGGAGGACGACTTCCTGTTGATCGACAGCGCATTCGGCCGAAGCAACGGAGCGTCTGCGCGCCGGCGGAACCCGCCAGCCCGACGTACGGTACCGGCACGGCGACGAGTTCGCGCCCACGACGCGAACATCTGTACCCGCGGCCGCCGTTCGACCGGCGGTATGGTGGGCAGTCCTTGGATTCGAAGCCCCCGTCGCCGCGCTCCGGCGACGCGGCGCCTCCTCCGAGCCCGACGGGAAGGAGACGAGCGATGGCGACGAACAGTTCCAGGTTCGGGCACCGCCACGCCCACGCCGGCTGTGACACCTTCGGGGTAGAATCGTGAGCCAGGCTCGGTTCCAGAAGCAGCAGCGCGAGAAGGCCCGCCGCGAGCGAGCCGCCGCCAAGTGGGCCAAGCGCGCCGAGCGCGCCAACAGCACCGCTGACGAGCCCACGGCGCCGGCGCGCGATCAGGCCGAGGTGCTGGCCGAGCTGGCCGCGCTGCACGAGCAGTTCGAGGCCGGGCTGGTCAGCTTCGACGACTTCGAGACGACGAAGGGCGAGCTGACGGCGCAGCTCGACGTGCGCTGACCGGAGCCCCGCCGCCACAGCCGTCACCGATCTGTGAGCGGCGCGTACGGATGAGGGCCCGATCGACTCACAATTCGGCGTGCGCTTCGCGATCTGTGAGCGACGGGTACTGCTGTGAGCCCGATGGACTCACAGTTAGGGTGATGCCGCCGGCCGGGCGGCTGGCGATGCGGGAGGAAGCGTGATGGGCGACGTCGTCGAGCCACGACTGGAGCTACGGCAGCTGATCAACGGGTTCCAGGTGTCCCAGGGGCTGTCCGTCGCCGCCCAGCTCGGCATCGCCGACCTCCTGGCCGGCGGCGCCCGCACCAGCGACGAGCTGGCCGCGTCGTGCGGCGCCGACGCCTCGGCGCTGTACCGGCTGCTGCGGGCGCTGGCCAGCACGGGCGTGCTGCACGAGTCAGAGGGCCAGCGGTTCGAGCTGACAGCGCTCGGCGACGGGTTGCGCACGGACGCCGAGGCGTCGCTGGCCGGGTGGGCGGCGTTCGTCGGGAGCCCGTGGCACTGGGCGGCGTGGGGCGCGCTGCTGCACAGCGTGCAAACCGGGGGCAACGCCTTCCGGCACGTCCACGGCACGGACGTCTGGACGTACCGCTCGACCCACCCCGACGAGAGCGCCCGCTTCGACCGGGCGATGGCGTCGCTGGCGGGCCAGACCGGCCGCGACGCGGTCGCCAACTACGACTTCGCGGCGTTCGGCACGATCGCCGACATCGGCGGCGGCACCGGCGCGTTCCTCGGCGTGATGCTCGGCGCGGCGCCCGGCGCGCGCGGCATCCTGTTCGACCTGCCCCACGTCGTGGCCGGCGCCGGGCCGGTGCTCGCCGCGGCCGGCGTCGACGGGCGGTGCGAGATCGTCGGTGGCAGCTTCTTCGACGGCGTGCCGCCCGGTGCCGATGCCTACGTCCTGCGCGCCGTCGTGCACGACTGGGAGGACGACGACGCCGTGCGCATCCTCGGGTCCGTGCGCCGAGCGATCCCAGACCACGGCACGTTGCTGCTCGTCGAGCGCATGATCGCCGGCCCCAACGACGGGGGCCCGGCGAAGTGGTCCGACCTCAACATGCTCGTCGCGCCGGGCGGCCGCGAGCGCACCCAGGCGGAGTTCGACCAGCTGTTCGAGCAGTCGGGATTCCGCCCCACGCGCACTATGCCTGCCGGCCCGCTGTACTCGTTCATTGAAGCGACGCCGGCCTGACCGCGGCCGGCGCTCAGCGGTCAGGGGTCGCGCCGGAGCACGGCGCCGGGCGCGGCGAGCGTCCTGCGCAGGATCGGGGTGGAGTGCTCGAGCATCGCGTCGAGCGCGGCACTGAGCGCGTCGTCGGTGTGGTCGCCCAAGCGAACGAGCTCGGCGCGGCGAGCGAGCTCCTTGATGAACGCCGGGGCGACGCCGTCCAGTCGCTCGACGAGCCGGTCGGCGCCGGCCGGAAGCGGTGCGCCGGTGTACAGCTCCAGCAGCCGGCGGCGGCCGTGCTCGTCGGGGAGGGACAGCTCGATCGCCTGGTCCACCCGACCGGGTCGGGCGGCGAGCGCCGGCTCGAGGATGTCGACCCGGTTGGTGGTGAGCACGAACAGCACGTCGGCGTCCTCGGCCACCCCGTCCATCTCGTTGAGTAGCTGGAACAGCAGCGCGTTGTGCTCACCGCCGGGCAGGTTGCGGTCCATCGCGACGAGGTCGACGTCCTCGATCACGATCGTCGCCGGTTGCAGCTGGCGGGCGATCGTGCCCGCTTGGCCGACGGCGCCGACGGCACCACCCGTGAGCACGATGGTGGTGCGGCCCGCCATCGCGCCGACGAGGTAGGAGACGGTGTGGGTCTTGCCGGTGCCGGGCGGCCCGTACAGCAGCAGACCCCGCTTGACGTGCTGGCCGGCCGTCCGCAGCTGCGCGGCGTGGGTGGTGATGCCGATCGTGTGCTCCTCGATCGCCTCCAGCTCACCCGCGCGCAGCACGACGTCGTCGCGGGCGACCGTCCGCAGCCGGGCGAACGTCAGCCCGAAGTGGCCGTCCATGCCGAAGGAGAACGAGATGACCTTGCCGCGGAACGCGTTGTGCTCGTGCATCAGCTGCCGGAGGCGATGCAGGAACCCGTCGGCGGCCGCCTGCTCGGCGCCGACAATCTCGATCACCAGTTCCGGCATGTAGCGCTCGGCGGCGTACAGCAGCATCGCCACCGGCGAGCCGTCGAACGATGTGAGCACGATGCCTGAGCGCAGGCACGCGATCGTCTCGTCGACGCCGATGTCGGCCGCCTCGTACTGGCGCGCCGACTCCCCTGGTCCGCGCCACGAACCGGTCACCATCGCCGGCAGCGACACCCCGCCGTAGTGCCCGATGTCGCTGATCAGCCCGATCACCTCCCACCGCTCCGCCTCACGCTCGTAGGCATCGAGCGCCAGCTGCACGTTGGCCCGCTCGATCAACGGGAACGACGTCCCGGTGCTCGAGACGGCGACGTCGCCGCCGATGCCGAGGTGCCGTTGCAGGCGCGCGGCCAGCGGCGAGGCGCGCTCCGGCAACACCCGATCCGCCATCGACGCCAGCTCCACGACGGCCTGCACCAGTGCTCGTGCGTCGTCCAGCGGCAGCTCGGCCATCGACGAAGCGTAGGAGCAGCTCGGACCGCCGAGCCGGACAGATTCGCCGGCGCGAGGGAGCGCTCGGGCTCAGGAGATGATGCCGAGCTCACGGGCGCGGCGCACGGCGTCACGCCGGTTCGTCACCTGCAGCTTGGAGAGGATCGCCGAGACGTGGTGGTCCACGGTCTTCGGCGAGAGGTAGAGGCGGGCGGCGAGCTCGGCGTTGGTCGCGCCGTCGTGCATCGCCTGCAGCACCTCGACCTGCCGGACGGTGAGGCCGGCCGGGTTGCCGAGCGTCGCCGAGCGTCGCCGGGCGGGGACCGTGCCGGTGCCGCTCGCCCGCAGGTCGCGCCGGACCTTGGCGGCGACGGCCGTCGCACCGAGCCGATCGAGGATGTCGAGCGCCCGCCGGGCGTGGTCGGCGTCCCCGGCATCGACGAGCGCCAGCGCCGCGTCGTAAGGGCTCGACAGCCGCTCGAACGCGTCGGCCGCGGCGTCGGACGAGCCGTCGAGCACGAGACGGTACGGCGCCGCGACGCCGTCGGCGTCGACCGGTGCACCGAGGCGGTGCAACCACGTCGCCAGCTCGCCGCGGGCCCACTCGAGGCCATCGGTCGGCCGGCTGGCGAGGAGCTCGCCGGCCGTCGTCACCCGCTCGTCGGGCAAACCTGTCAGCCACGCCCGCTCGGCGATCGCCGCGGCAGCCGGCAGCAGGCGGATCGGTTCGCCGTAGCCGCACGCGAGACGCCACGCCTCGTCGAGCTCACCGCCGGCGTCGCCATCGCGGCGCAAGGCAACGAGCGCGCGGATCAGCAGCGGCCAGGTGCGGGCCAGCGGGGCGCTCGGTGCGCCGAGGACGCGGTCGGCGTCGGTGAGGGCCTCGTCCCACTCGCCGAGCATCATGTTCAGCCGACCCCGCGCGCCGAGCTGCCAGACGCGGCAGATCGGCAGGTCCCGCTCGACCGTTAGCGCCAGGCTGACCTCGAGCAGGTCCGCTGCTTGCCCGAGCCGGCGCTGCTCGACGTCGAAGTAGGTGAGGTTGCTGTACCCGCTGGAGTGGATCTCGTCGAAGATCTCGTGCCCCGATCCGACGATGGACAGGACAGTGGCTCGTGCTGTGGGCTTGCCGCGGAGCACGGCGCAGAGGTTGACGATCAGCTGGGTCCGCACGACGAGGCTCGGGTCGTCGGCCCGGCCAGCGATCTCGCTCGCTCGGGCCACCAGCGCCGACGCCTGTTCGAGGTCGTTGCTCTGCATCGCCAGATAGGCCTGCATGGCGAAGGCGTGGCCGAGCTGCGCCAGCTCATCGCCGTCGGCGGGGGCGCGCTCGACGGCCGGCTCGGTCTCGCCGGCAAGAACCGAGATCGCTTGCTCGACGTGGCGGTCGGCCGCGGCGCGGTCGGCGTTGTACCACTGGTAGACCGCCAGCGCGTGGTGGTCGGCGCTCAGGGCCGCCGCGGCGCCGCTCTGCTCGCGGAGATGCATCGCCCGGCGACAGGTGGCGATCGCCTCGTCGAGGCGATCGGTGAGATAGCACTCGGTGGCGAGCAGTTCGAGCAGCTCGGCCTCCGCGATCACCGGCAATGGCCCGCCGTGCTCGAGCGCCGTGCGGTAGAACTCGCACGCCTGGGTGTGGGCGCCTGATCGGGCCGCCGCGCGGCCGGCGTCGGTTGCCGCCCGAGCGATCCGGTCCTGGTCGCCGGCACCGAGTGCGTGGTGGGTCAGGACCGCCGGATCGGACGGTGGCGTGGCATCCAGCGCGAGCAGCATCCGCCGATGGAGGGCGCCCTCGGCCCCGGCCGGGATCACACTGGCGATGGCCTGGCGGCACAGGTCGTGACGGAACGCGATCCCGCGGTCGCTGCGGCGCAGCAGGTTGGCGTCGGCGACAGCGCGCAGCGCCGGCAGTGTGACGCCCAGATGGGGCAGGAGCCGATCGGGGATCGCCTCCGGCGCGCACGCGAGCAGGTGGAGAAGGTCCCAGGCCGCGCCGTCGAGGCCGACGGTGCGGGCGAGGATCGCATCACGGACCGTGGTCGGCAGCTCGCCGCCGACGTGGTCGAGCATCTCGACGACGAAGAACGCGTTGCCCGCACTGATCCAGTGCAGCCACGCGGGATCGACCGGTCGATCACCGACGATCGTCGTCACGGCGTCGAGGCTCAGCGGGGCCAGGGCGATCGTCTCGGCGTTCGGCGACCGGGCGACGTCGCCGAGCAGCGAGCGCATCGGATGGGCCGTGCCGAGGTCGTCGTCACGCATCATCCCGACGACCAGGGACTGCGTCGATGCGATCCGGCGGAGCACGAACCGCAGCAGATCGATCGTCGCCTGATCCGCCCAGTGGAGGTCATCGACGACGAGCACCGTGGGCCGCGACCGCAGGTCGTCGAAGACGGCGCCGAAGATCTGATGCGGCAGCTCGCCATCGCGCAGCAGGTCGGTGGTCCGCGGCGCGAGCTGCGCCGACAAATCGTGGAATGGGCCGAGTGGCCGCGGTGTCGACAGCGGATCACACGCTCCCCACCACACGGCGACGTCGCTCTGGTCGACGAATGCCTCGACGAACGCTGTCTTGCCGGCGCCGGACTCCCCCGTCACGACGACGAGGCCGCCACGCCCCGCCCGCGCGCTGTCGGCCCGGGTGGCGAGCGTGGCCAGCTCATTCTCCCGCCCGGTGAGCAACACGCCCCCGGAGCGTATCGAGCAGCTCCGTTGGGCCGCCGATTGGGGGGCCGATCGCGAAAGATGGGGAGCGTCTCCCGATGCGCGGTGCGGTCGCGTGAACGCATCGTTGGCGACGCCGACCGGCGACCGCCGGAGGCCGAGCACAACAGGAGACAGAGCAATGCTGAGGTTCATGATCGAGCGCGAGATCCCCGGTGCGTCCGAGCTCACGGAGGATCAGCTCGCCGAGATCGCCGCCACGTCCAACGACGCCGTCGCCTCGCTGGGCGTCCCGTACCGGTGGGTCAACAGCTTCGTCGCCGGCGACAAGGTGTACTGCGTGCACGAGGCCGAGGACGCCGAGACGATTCGCGAGCACGCCCGTCGCGGCGGCTTCCCCGCCAACACGGTGTCGGTCGTCGCCGCCGAGTTCGGCCCGCAGTCTGCCCGCGCCGTCGCCAGCTGATCTCACCCGATCGCGCCGGCCTCGCCGCCCGCCCTGCGGTGGTGCCGGCCCCGTCGGCGCGACTTTCCGCGGCGTGCGTCGCGCGGTACGTTCTGTCGTCGCGGGTGTAGCGGGTGTAGCGGGTGTAGCGGGTGTAGTCGGATGCGAGGAATGGGGGCGGGCATGGCGGGCAAGACAGGCGTTCGCAACCGGTGGCTTGTGATGGCGTCCGGGCTGGCGGTCGCCGCGGCGTCGATGATGACGTCACCGCCGCTCGTGGCGGCAGCGGGAGCGGCGTCGGACCCGCCCGGGCAGGCGTGCGCGGACGGGAACTGGTTCGCCATCGAGTACACCGCCCAGTACGCGGGCGCAACCGGGGCGGCGGACGGTACGTACGTGCGCCAGGTGCCGACGACGGGTGGGTGCGCGAGCAGCTGGGCTCACGGCGATGGCCAACTCTCGACGGCCGCCATCGCCGCCCAGTGCCGCACCGGCATCGAGCCGCGCTTCGGCCCGTACCCGATCACCTTGCAGTTCGCCGAGACGTATGTTCTGCAGACGCGTGCCGACTGCATCCGGGTGATGAGCGGCGTCGCCCACGGCGAGATCGACCCCGGCAGGGCGCCGCTCTTTCCCGGCGGCGCCCCGTGAACCCGTGTGATCGCTGATGACGGCAGGCATCGATCAGCCGGCTGGGGCGACGTGGACGACGTCGATGCCGAGCGCGTCGCCCTCGCGCGTGGCGAGGGCGACCAGCTCATCCGCGGGCAGGGCTGGCGCGCCGAGCAGCACCTGGGTCAACGACTCCAGCGCGGCGAGCGTCGGCTCGTCGTTCAACATGCCGCGTGTGTCGGACTTGGTGCGCGGCGCATCGATGCCGAGCTGACCCACAACGTACGCCCCCTGCCAGGTGAGCGTCTGGGCCATCATGCGGCGGGCGTGCATGCCGCCCGAGGTCCCGGCGCTGATCACGGCGACCGGCTTGCGGTAGAGCTCGCCCGACCCGACCAACCAGTCGAACGCGTTCTTCACGGCTCCGGCGACACCGCCGGCATACTCCGGGGCGGCCACGAGGACGACGTCGCTCGCCGCGACCAGACGCCGCCACTCGCCGATGACCTCGATCCGCTCCTCGCCCCGGTCGGGATCGAACGCCGGCACCTCAGCGAGGCGGTCGAACGCGACCACAGCCGCGCCTGCGGCGCTGGCCGCCGCGGACGCGGCGTCAAGGGCGGCACGGTTCGCCGACCGGCGCTGCAGGCTTCCGCACACGGTCAACAGCCGGGTCTCCGACAGACGCTCGATGCTCATGCGTCCGACAACGCCTTCGGGTCCCGAAACAGTCCCACCGCGGCCATCCCGGATCGGTGAGCGGCGGGCGCGGAACCCGCCGGCCGTCCCGTCCAGCGTTCTGGATGGCCCCAGTCTCGAATCCCCGTGTTGCGACCATGACGCCCCAGAAGGCGGTATGAGATGCCACCCAGTTGCAGCCGCCGCGCTGTCGTACCGCCTGTACTACCATGGGCGACGTGGCCGGTCGGCAGAAGCGCTCCATCTCACTCCCCACGACCTCGCCGCGGCGATCGAACAGGCTGCTGCCAAGGAAGGCACCACCGTCAGCGCCTGACTGGCCGGGACCGCCGCCCACCGCCTGCGCCTCGAAGCCGGCCGACTCGGTGTCGCCGAGTGGGAGCGCCAACACGGCCCACTCACCGCCGACGAGCTCGCCGACGGCCTCGCTCGAGCCCGCCGACTGCTCGGCCGCTCCGGAACCACTCGCCGGTCCGCGTGATGGCTGGCGTCACCTACGACACCGGCGCGCTCATCGCCGCCGACCACAACGACCGGCGCATGTGGGCCCTGCATGCCGGGTTCCTCGCCGAAGAAGTCGTCCCGACCGTCCCCGCACCGGTGCTCGCGGAGGCGTGGCGGGGCGGTGCTCGGCAGGCCAGCATCAGCCGGTTCGTGCGGCTCTGCGCGATCGAGCCGCTCACCGAACAGCAAGCCCGAGCCGTCGGGGTGCTCGCCGGCAAGGCCGGACACGACGACATCGTCGACGTGACGGTCGTCGAGGGCGCCGCTCGGCGCGGCGACGCGATCGTCACCTCGAGTCACATAAACATCGACGCGATCGCCAAGGCCGCACGAATCAAGCTCACGGTCGAACGCATCTGACTCGGCGGGTGACGACGGTGAGGGACGCGGGCACCACGGTTACCAGGTCAACTCGAACTCGATCTCGGACTCTTCGCCCACCTCCACCTCGATCTTCAACGTGACCTGATCGGGCACCCGAACCGCGCCCCGGATGCCGTCCTTCACGAACTCGATCTCGTTGTGGCGAGCGAGCTGATCGGCCAACTGCCGTAGCCGAGCCGCGGCCGCCTCGCGGCTGAGCAGCTGTGCCTCGGTCACCTCGAACAGCTCCTCGCTCACGACCGTCCTCCTCGTGGGTGTCTCTCGGCTCCGGACAGAACCGACTGAACTTGTGCATACCAGACCCCGCGCATCCAGGACGCGCATCCGATGCTGACGGCCTCGGGGCCAGCCGCGTCGTCGCCACCGCCGTCAGCTCCGCCAGAATTCTGACGAGAGACGCATGGAGGCCGCCGCCGTGGCGGCCACGAACGTGAGGGGGTTGGCTGATGGCCTGGGTGATCTTCCTAGCCGTGACGTTGCCGCTGCTGGGGATTCTCGTCTGGCTGTTGCTGGACGAGTCGATCGTCCGCATCCCAGTCAACCGGATCGGCCTGTTGCTGGTGCACGGGGCGCCGACGGACAAGGTGCTCGGTCCGGGGCCGCACTGGGTGCCGGCCCTGCGGCGACGGACTGTGGCCGACTACCCGGCGAACGAGCTCGCCTATCGAGCCGGGGACGTGTGGACCGGGCCAGTGTCCGACGACAGCGTCGAGCAAGCCGGGCCACCGCTGGTCGTCACGCTGGGCGACCGCACGGAGGCGATCGTCGGCTACACCGTGCGCTTCCGCCTCGACATGGCCAAGCTACGCGGGGTTCACGAGCGCTTCGGTCCCGATGGGATCTGGGCGGCGGTCCGCGACGCCAGTGGCCGTGTCGTGCGTGCGGTGGTCGGCGACCCACGGTTCGGAGTCGACGACCTCTTCGGTCCGTCCCGCCTCGGTCTCGAACAGACGCTGACTGAGGCGGTGCGCGACGCGCTCTGCGGCGATGGCTTCGTCGTGTCGTTGTTCGCGCTGGGGGATCTCGACCTCGGCCGCACGGGTGACGTCGTGCAGGCAACCGTGCGCGCCCGCCTGGAGCTGGAGCGCGAGGAGGCCGAGGCGGCGATGCGGATCGCTCGCGCCCGTATCGACGCCGACCTGCGACCCTTCGTCGATCCGGTGACCAGCGCCGCGGCCCTGCGCTACCGCGAGGTGGACTCGTGGCGCGATCTCGCCGACCAGCGGTCGGCGGTGATGGCCGCCCCGCGCCCACCGGCGACGCCCACGCCGACGCCCACGGCGCCGGCACTGGAGCCGGCGGCCGGTGAGGTGTCGGACGATGGCGGCGTCACGACGCCGAGCGAGTCGCGATGACGACCGGATCCGCGGTTGCCGTGATCGCCGCCCAGCGCGCCAGGCGAGGCGACCGCCTGCTCGAGATCATGGCCGTCGTGCTGCTCGGCATCGCCACCGTCGGCACAGCATGGTGCGGATACCAGGCGACTCGCTGGAACAGTGAGCAGGGACGGCTCTCCAACGAGGCGGCAAGCGAGGAGACCGAGGCGGCGCGCCTGTTTGGGCTGGCGACGCAAACTGTGTCGTACGACAGCATGATCGTCGCCCAATACGCCGCGGCGGTGACCGCAGGCGATGATCGGCTGGTCGCGTTCTACCGCTCGACACTGGTCCGGCCCGAGTTCCTGCCGGTGATCGACCGCTGGGAAGCGCAGATCGCCGAAGGCGAACATCCACCGAACCTGCTCGAGGACCGGGCGTACCTCGACGAGCAGCTGGCACGATACGAGGCAGCCAAGGGACAGGCGGCGGCGCTGGAGGCCGAGAGCCAGGAGGCGCAGGAGAATGCCGACGACTACGTGCTGACGACGCTGCTCCTCGCCGCGTCGCTGTTCCTCGCCGGAATAACAACCTCGTTCCGAGTGCGCACGGCCCGCGTGTTGCTGCTCGCCGGCGCGGCTCTCGTGCTGGCGTTCGCCGCCACCCGGCTCGTCACACTGCCGGTCGCCTGAACGAGCTCAGCGCATCGAGCCGTGCGTTCGGCTCCAGCCAGCGCCGCCCGATGCTGGCGGCGTGAGTGACGTCGGCGTCTACGTCGCCATCGCGCTGGCTCACGGCCGTGCACCGGCCGTTCGGGCGATGAGATTGGCGCGATGAGCGGCGCTGGCGCCGGCGATGACCCAGCACCTCCCGCACTCGTCCGGGAGCTCGTACGCCGCCGTGCGCGCGGCTGCGCCCCAGTCCCGTGCACATTCGGTGCACACTGGCGCTCGCGACCACATCCGGGAATGGACGGCGTTGTCAGACACGACGACGTTGACGGGCCAGTTATGCGTATAGTTGGGCGCATGCCAAGGGTGCAGGTGTATCTTCCCGACGACCTTCACGACGAGCTGAAGCGGCGCGGACTGCCGGCCTCCGAACTGCTCCAGATCGCCCTGCGAGCCGAACTCGAACGCCAGGATGCTCTCGACGCCACCACCGCCTACCTCGCAGATCTCGCCGCAGACGTCGGCGAACCCAGCGCACGACAAACGACCCACGCGGAGGCGATCGCCCGTCGAGTGCGAGCACGAGAACTCAGCCAAGCCCGCTGACGGTGCTCGTCCTCGACAGCGGTGCCCTCACCCGCCTGGCGTCGCGGACCAAGACCGCGCTGTCGCTCATCAACGCGTTCAACAACGCTGGTCTGTGGCCACCGATCGTGCCAACAGTGGTACTCGTCGAATCGCTGCAAGGCGATTCCGGCCGCGACGCCAACGCGAACCGCTTTCTCAAGACGTGCATCATCCACGGTGAGGTCACCGAGCGCATGGCTAGGCGAGCTGCCGAACTGCGTCGAAAAGCTCATGCCGGGTCCGCCGTCGATGCACTGCTCGTCGCGTTCGCCGAGCCCGGCGGCACCGTCCTCACCGGTGACCGGGCCGACCTTGAGGCCCTCGCCGCGCACGCGACGGACATCCACATCGAAGTGCTGTGACGTCGGTCCGCGCCACACCCGATCGCAGCGCGGAACGGTCTGAGCCCCGTCAGCCGCGTTAGCCGGCGTCGACTCGGTACGCCCACCCGGCGCCCTTGCGGAACACCGAACCACTTCCCACGGGCCGGCAGTCCTACGGCGTCCCGACCCTCTGTGCACCTGTGTGCACGCTGACCCGTCGTTGAGCCGTGTCGGCACCGGCATCGTATTGAAGAAGCCCTGGTAGATAGGTGCCCGGGGTGGGGTTCGAACCCACACGACCTTGCGGTCAGAGGGGTTTAAGCCCCCCGCGTCTGCCAGTTCCGCCACCCGGGCGTGTCGGCCGCTCAAGCCACATGCATCATCGCCCGTCGATGGCGTCGAGCATTGCGTGGTCGACGAGGTCGGCGTAGTCGGGGTGGCGGTCGATGTAGCTGCGGATGAACGGGCACAGCGGCACGACTCGTTCGTCGAGCGCCTGCTCGGCATCGAGCGCGCCCCTCGCCAACGCCGAGCCGAGTCCCTTGCCCTCGAACGCCGGGTCGATCTCGGTGTGGACGAAGTAAGCCCGCCCGCCTCGCCGGTGGTAGATCGCGTAGCCGGCGAGCTGGCCGTCGAGGCGGATCTCGTAGCGGTGGTCGTCGGCGGCGTCGGTGATGACCGGAGGGCCGGCGGACGTGTCGGGCGTAGGCGTGTCGGGCGCATCGGGCGCATCGGGCATGGAGCCAACGCTACGACGGCCACACGCTGATCCGAACGGGCGCGCCGGTAGCGTCGATCGATCGTGGACCGGGATCGGGTGCGGCATGAGGCGGCGCGGCGGCGCACGTTCGCCATCATCAGTCACCCTGACGCCGGCAAGACCACGCTGACCGAGAAGTTCCTGCTCTACGCAGGGGCGGTGCAGCGGGCCGGCGCGGTCAAGGCGCGCGACGGCCGGCGGTCGGCGACGTCGGACTGGATGGAGCTGGAGCGCCAACGCGGGATCTCGATCAGCTCGACGGTGCTCCAGTTTCCCTATCGCGACCACGTCGTGAACCTGCTCGACACGCCGGGCCACCGGGACTTCTCCGAGGACACCTACCGCGTCCTCGCCGGCGTCGACGCCGTCGTCATGGTTCTCGACACGGCCAAGGGCGTCGAATCCCAGACCCGCAAGCTGTTCGAGGTCTGCCGCGCCCGGCGACTACCGGTGCTCACGTTCCTCAACAAGTACGACCGTCCCGGCCGCGACCCGCTCGAGCTGCTGGACGAGATCGAAGACCAGATCGGGCTGCGGCCGACGCCCGTGACGTGGCCCGTCGGCGCCTCCGGCGACCTGCGCGGCCTGGCCGACCGGCAGACCGGCGAGTACGTGCGGTTCACGCGCACCCGCCGTGGCGCCTCGCTGTCGCCGGAGGAGCGCGTCCCGATGGAGCTCGCGTCCGCCGCGGAGGGGGAGGCATGGCGGACCGCACACGACGAGCTGGCCCTCCTCGACGCCGTCGGGGCCGACCTCCACGTCCCTTCCTTCCTGGCCGGCGACTCGACGCCGCTGTTCGTCGGGTCGGCCCTCACCAACTTCGGCGTGCGGATGCTGCTCGACGCCGTCGTCGACCTCGCCCCGGCACCGGCCGGCCGCAGAGACATCACGAACGAGCCGCGTCCGCTCGAGAGCGGGTTCTCGGCGTTCGTGTTCAAGGTCCAGGCCAACATGGACCCCGCCCACCGCGACCGGCTGGCGTTCGCCCGCATCTGCTCGGGACGGTTCGACCGCGGTATGACGGTGGTCTGCGACCGCACCGGGCGAGAGCTGACGACGAAATACGCGACGACGGCGTTCGGCGCCGACCGCGAGACCGTGGAGGAGGCCTTCCCCGGTGACGTCGTCGGGCTCGTCAACGCGACCGGACTCCAGCTCGGCGACACGATCTACGCCGCCGGGCCGGACTCCGCCCCAGTGACGTATCCCCCGATCCCCCGGTTCTCGCCAGAGGTGTTCGCGACCGCCCGCCCGCTCGACACGGGCCGCGCCAAGCAGTTCCGCCGCGGTCTCGCCCAACTCGACGAGGAAGGCGTGGTCCAGGTCCTCCGTGATCCAGATACCGGCGACACGGGCTCGATCCTCGCCGCCGTCGGCGCGTTGCAGTTCGAGGTCTTCGGCCACCGCCTGGCGAGCGAGTTCCACGCCCCAGCCGAGATCCTCAGCGCCGGATACCAGGCCATCCGGCGCACCGACCCACGATCCGCGCCCCGCCTGCGCGAGATCGGCGGGATCCGCATCCTCCACCGCTCCGACGGGGCGATGGTCGCCCTGTTCGAGAACCGCTACCGGCTCGCTCGCCTCGAGCAGGACGAACCCGAGCTCACCCTCGAACCGCTGGCTGCCGGAGCCGTGCCTGCCGGCTGACGGCAGGAGTCGAGCAGGCGGGTCAGGCCACCTGCGCGGCGCCATCTCGGTTGTCGTCTGTGCCCATCACCACCTCCCACAAGTCTGTGCGCACGCGCGTGGCGACTGGAGGGCTGAGGTCGTTGACCGCAACGACCCCCTCGATCATGTCGGCGAGCACCGCCGGCCACGGCCGGCCGCGCACCCGCACCGCGACTGAGCCGCCGCCCGGGCGGCGGCGCAGCGTGCGGTCGGCGCCGACCAACCGCGGCGGGCAACGAAAGCTCGGCGCCAGCAACCCCCGACGTCGGGCCTCGCTCGCCAACGTGCGCGCAGCGTGGGCAAATCGGGCCGTGGTCGAAGGTTCCATGAGATCGAGTATGAGTCGGGGGTGCGCGGGTGAGGGCGTGCATCGCTAGCAGGACATTCGGCGGCCGAGTTCCAGTCCACGGTGACACCCCCGATGTACCGTCGCCATCGTGCTCACGCCGGCGCAGCAGCGCACGCTCGAGGCGCTCGGCCGCCGGGACGGGAACTCACTCGTCATCGACCACGACGAGATCGCTGAGCTGCGGCGCGATGCCGCCGGCGCGCTCGGTGAGCTCGCCGAACGCTTCGGCGACGGGATGTTGGCGGTGAACAAGTTCACGATCGCCCAGGTCCTCGCGTGCGAGACGCACTTCCTCGCTCCGCCGCCGTTCGCCTGGACGCCGGCAATCGCGTGCGGCAAGGTCGCCCACCGCGCCATCGAGCTGCAGCTCAACTGGCGCGGCGAGCCCACGCCGAGCGAGCTCGTCGACGATGCCATCGTCCGCCTCGCCGACGACGACAGCAGCCTCGGGGACTGGCTGGCCGGTCTGTCCCCGGGCGACGAGGCCGACCTTCGCGGCCGCGCGGTCGCCCGCGTCACGCAGTTCGTCGAGTGCTTCCCGCCGTTGCGCCACGCCTGGCACCCGGTGACCGAGGCCCAGGTCCGCTGGCCGGTCGACGGGCGGATCCTGCTACGCGCCAAGGCGGACATCGTCGTCGGGCGGGCGGTGGGAAGCGAGCCGCGCAAGGTGCTGATCGACCTCAAGTCGGGCCGGGTGTACGACCGGCACCGCGAGGACCTGCGCTTCTACGCCCTCGTCGAGACGCTCGCGCGCGGCGTGCCCCCACGGCTGGTCGCCTCGTTCTCGCTGGAGGCCGGCGAAGCCGTCGTCGACCGCGTCAGCACCGCGATGCTCCGGACGTCGCTGCGGCGAACGCTCGACGCCGTCGAGCGGATGATCGAGCTGACTGTGGAGGGTCGACCTCCGCGGCCACTGCCCGGTCCCGGCTGCTTCCGGTGTCGGGACCTGGGGCAGCTGGTGGCCGAGCCAGAGCTCGCGGCACCTTGATCTGGGCGGGAATCGTCTCGGTTTCCGAGACGATTCCCGCCCAGATTCCCCGTTGGAACGATTCCCGCCCAGATTGGGGTGCTGTGGCGGACCCGTCACGGGGTCATCAACGCGACGGGGAGGCCGAGGCCGTGCTCCGCACGGACGGTGGCGATCGAGCGTCCGGGCTGGACCGCGGGCCGTGCCGGGCCGATCGCGTCGGGGCCGATCAGAGACACGGCCGCGTCGAGGTCGTCGACGTTGATGACCAACCCCCAGAACGACGCCGGCCCCTCCGGGAGGCCGGCGCGCTCGACAACCTCGACGATCAGCCCGCCGCTGCCGAGGCGGTGGAACCCCTGGCGGATCTCGCCGACCTCACGAATCCGGCGCAGCGCGGCCCCGGTGGTCGCCTCGATGGCCGAGCTCGTCCGCTCCAGCGCGTTCGTCGTGACCACGACATGATCGAGCCCGATCGCCCCGCTCGGGTGCTCGACCAGCACGGGCGCGGGCGGCTCCGGGACCACGACGGTGGGCAGCCCGCCGATGTCGGCGCCGGCGGCGTCGCCTGTGCCCGTGAGCACCCAGCGCGCGATGCCGGGCGGCGCGTCGGGGTCGAACGCGATTCCCGTGCCGAAGAGCGGCACCACACCGTCCACGACGCTGAGCCCCAACCGCGCCCACGGCTCGACCGCGCCGCCGACGACCAACCACACCGCTCGGGCCGAAGTCACGCCGGCACCACCAAGCCGAGCTGCCAGGCGAGGAACGACAGGCCGTCGGCGACCTCGTCGGCACGCTTGGTCACCGGCTTGCCGACGCCGTGACCCGCCCGCTCCTCCTGGAACAGCAGGATCGGTTGCTCGCCTGGACACGACGTCGTCGCTTGCAGGAGCGCTGCCATCTTGCGCGCGTGCAACGGATCGACACGCGTGTCGCCCTCAGCGGTCGTGAGCAGCGTGGACGGGTAGCACGTCCCAGGCGTGACGTGGTGGTACGGCGAGTATGCGTGGACCCAGGCGAACTCCTCGGCGACGTCGGGGTCGCCGTACTCGCTCGTCCATAGCTTGGCGATGAGGAAGCGTGGGAAGCGGACCATGTCGAGCAACGGAACCGCGCACCACACCGCCCGGCACAGCTCGGGGCGCTGGGTCAACGCCACGCCGACGAGCAGCCCGCCGTTGGAGCCACCGTGCACGGCGAGGCGGTCGCGGGCGACGAGGCCAGCATCCACCAACCAGTCGGCAGCGGCGTGGAAGTCGTCGAACACGTTCTGCTTGCGCTCGCGCCGACCGGCGTGGTGCCACGCCTCGCCCTCCTCCAGGCCCCCGCGCAGCCCGGCGATGGCGTACGCGCCGCCGGCGGCGCACCAGGCGGCGAGCGGCAGCGACCAGGCCGGGGTCTCGGTGATCGCGAAGCCGCCGTAGCCGTTGAGGATCAATGGCACGTCCGGCCCCGGCGTCACGTCGGCGCGGTGGATGAGAAACAGCCCGATCTCCGTCTGGTCGAGGGACGGGTAACGAAGTCGGCGGATCGTCAGCGCCGGAATCACGTCGTCGAAGGCGCCGAAGGTGCCGTCCGTCCCGCCCGTGCCACCCGTCCAGGGGTCGCCGCGGCCGGAACCGGCCGGCACTCGCCAGACCGACGTCGGGGCACCAAACGAGTTGACGACGGCGAACGCGTCCCCCGTCGTGCGGTCGGCGGTCAAGCCGTCGATCGCCACCACGTCGCCCACGCCTCCCACCGCCCCGAGCGGGCGGCCATCGGTGTCGTAGCGGCGCAGCGTGTCGACGGCGCGATGGGTCGCGACGACGAGCAACTCGTCGCCGCCGACGGCGAGCGGACCGAGGACCGCCTCACCGGCCGGCACCAGCGTCTCCCAGGATGCGACCGCGGGTGAGGCCAGCGGCACACGCACGACGCGACCGGTCGGCGCGTCCAGCGTCGTCACGCCGACCAACGACTGTCCGTCGCCAGCGAAGCGGAACCACGACGTCGCCTCCACGCCTTCGACGGCCGCCGTCCATCGGCCCGTGGCCCGCTCCAGGATGTGAACGTCGACACGCGCCCACCCGACGAGCACATGCACGGCGAGCCACGCGCCGTCGGCCGAGATCGTCACATCGGGCCACGCCTGTGGGTCCGGGCGTTCCGCCCACACGACGGGGTCGCCTTGCCACTGCACTCCGAGCGTGTGGTGGTAGACCGTGCGGTCGTAGCGCCCACCCGGCGGATATCGCGTGTAGGCGAAGCCGGCACCGTCGGGCTCCCACGCCACGCTGCATGCCCGCGTGTCCGGAATCTCCTCGCCACGGTCGGCGCCGTCGAATCCGTCGAGCACACGGAGCACGGACTCCTCCGTACCGCCTTCGCTGATGCCCACGGCAACGAGCGAGCCGTCGGGCGATGCCTCGAACCAGTCGATCGCCGTCGTCGCGTCCGCCGTGCCGGCTGCCGGATCGAGCAGCACGACGGGCGGGGCGTTTGGGTCAGTGGCGGAGCGGCGGGTCAGCACGAACTGCTCCGCGCCCGCGCCCCGCTCGAGGCAGAACAGGTGCTGGTCCCGAACCTGGGCTGCTGTCGTGACCGGCAGCCGCATCAACGCGTTGAGGCGCTCGCGCCACCATCCCCGGTCGGGGCGGGCGTCTAGCACCTCACGGGTGAATGCATTCTGCGTGGCCACCCACTGGCGGACCTCGGCAGCGTCGCCGTCCTCCAGCCAGCGGTACGGGTCGGCGACCTCGACGCCGTGGAGGATGTCGACGATGTCGTCGCGCCGGGTCGGCGGCAGCGGCGCCATCGGCGTCGCGCTGCGGTCAGCCACGCCCCATGTTCGGGCGCTTGCCGTGGTTGGCCTTCGAGCGGCGCAGGCGGGCCTTGCGCTTCTTCGTCTTCTTGGACATAGATGTCCGAGTCTACGGGTGGGGCTGTGGCCCGCCTCAGGCCGGCAGGGCAGCCTCGATCGCGGCGACGAGCGCCGGGTCTTCCGGCGTCACGAGTGGACTGAAGCGGGTGATGGCACCGTCGGGGGCGACGAGGAACTTCTCGAAGTTCCAGCGGATGTCGCCGTCGTGCCCCTCGGCGTCGGCCACGGCGGTGAGCTCGGCGTAGATGGGGTGGCGCCCGGGCCCGTTGACCTCGACCTTCTCGTACATCGGGAACGAGACGCCGTAGGTCGTCGAGCAGAACGTGGCGATCTCGTCGGCGCCGCCCGGCTCCTGCCCGCCGAACTGGTTGCACGGAAAGCCGAGCACCGAGAAGCCCCGCGCTCCGTACCGCTGCTGGAGCTGCTCGAGGCCGGTGTACTGGGGTGTGAGGCCGCAGCGCGAGGCGACGTTGACGAGTAGCAAGGCCTCGCCGTCGTGGTCGGCCAGGCTCGCCTCGTCGCCGCCAAGCGTGCGGATCGAATGCTCGAAGATGGACATCGGACCAGCATGCCTCGGATCGAACGGGCGGCGTCGGTCGAGATACCGTCCGGCCATGGTCATCCAGGGGACGTGCGACGAGCGGTTCGCCCAAGTGGGCGAGGTCTTCGCCGCCAACTTCGAGCCCCGGGGTGGGTGGGGCGGCTCGCTGGCGGTCGTCGACCTCGATGCCCGGATGAACTTCGACTACGTGATGAACAAGATGGGCGAGGGCACCGTCGGCGACATGCGCGGGACCGGCCTGCTGATGGCTGCCTGCCAATCCCTCGTGCACCTGTGACGCGACCCGAGTGTTTGCTGCACCGGAGTGTTTCGGGTAGGGGCCCCCTCCATCAAACACTCGGATGCGGAAACACTCGGGTGGATCCGACGTCAGGACAGGGACTGCACAAGCGCTCGAATCCGGGCGGCCTCTTCGGGGCGGACGTTGCGATCGGCGAGGCGGTACTCGGCGACGGCGGGCAGGATCGCGATCGCGTCGGCGCGGCCGCAGCGGTCGACAAAGCGCTGCACGAGGCGGTCGCGGACCAGCCGCACCAGCAGCTGCAGCCAGCGCCCTCCGTCGACCGAGCTCGTCGCGGCGACGATCCACGACTCGGCGACGTCGGCGGCAGGTGGGCCGAGCGACACGTTGGTCCAATCGATGACCACCGGGCCGGCGGGCGTCAGCATGATGTTGTCAGGATGGAAGTCGAGGTGAATCACCGCCGCCGGCGCGCCTAAGCGCACCGGAACGCCGGCGCTGGCCAGATCGCCGACCGGGACAGCGGCCAGCCGACGGTGGAGGGCAGCCCATAAGTCGGCATGTCGCGCCAGCCGCCACGGCCGTCGCTCGAGGTCGGTGAGCATCGAGATTCCCTCGATCCGGTCCATCACCAAATCCGGCCCTGCGGCGTCGTGAACCGCCGGCACGGGGAACCCATGAGCAACGAGGTGTCTCATTGCCGCCGCCTCACGGAGCACCTGGCCGTCACGCCGGGCGCCGTCCCGGTAGCGCCGCAGCACGCGGCCGGCACCGATGTCGAAGACGTCGGCGGCGCGGCCCCGCCCGATCAAGGGCCCCGGCTCACTCACCGGGCACCGTCACGCCGCGGTCCGCATCAGCCTGACGAGGCCGTCCATGCCAACAGATCGTCGGCAGACATTGTGTTGATGACACGGTCGAGTGGCACGTCGCGCTCGGCGGCCCGATCGCATCCATGCGGCTGCCACTCGAGCTGGCCGGTCGCGTGGGCGTCCGTGTCGATCGAGAACCAGCAGCCATAGTCGACGGCGAGATCGAGCAGCTCGCGCGGTGGGTCGAGCCGCTCGGGTCGGCAGTTGATCTCGACTGCAGTGTCGAACTGCTTGCACGCGGCGAACACGTAGTCGGCGTCGAACGTGGACTCGGGACGCTTGCCGATCAACCGCCCGGTGCAGTGGCCGAGGATGTCGACGTGCGGGTTGGCCACGGCGAGCACCATCCGCTCGGTCATCGGTTCGCGGGCCATGCGCAGCTTGGAGTGGACGCTGGCGACGACGACGTCGAGCCGCTCCAGCAGATCATCGTCGAGGTCGAGCGTGCCGTCCTCGAGGATGTCGACCTCCATGCCGGTCAGGATGCGGAAGCCGTCGAAGCCGGCGTTGAGCTGCTCGATGTCGACGAGTTGACGCTCCAGCCGCTCCCGGTTGAGGCCGTGAGCGATCGTGAGGCGCGGCGAGTGGTCGGTGAGCACCATGTACTCGTGCCCGAGCGCCATCGCCGTGGCCGCCATCTCCTCGATCTGGGCGCCACCGTCGCTCCACGTCGAATGAAGGTGGCAGTCGCCACGCAGGGCGTCGCGGTAGCGCTGGCCGCCGGGCGTGATCGGCACCTGCGTCGTCTGCTCGAGGTGCACGAGGTAGTGCGGCACCTCGCCCGCCAGCGCCTCGGTGATGACCTTGGCGCTGGAGTCACCGATCCCGTCGAGCTTGGTCAGCGTGCCCGCGGCTGCCCGCTCGGCGATCTCGGACGGATCGGTCGCGCGCACCACGTCGCGCGCCCGCTGGAACGCCCTGGCTCGAAAGCCGGGCACATGGGCACGATCGAGGCAATGCAGCACGCGGTCAAGAGCGGCCTCGGGCGTCATCGCCGCCACGGTATCGGCGCACCCGCGGGCGGCGACCGGCCCGTCGCGTGCCGGGATGCCCGACTGGCACCTCGCCGAGCTCAACGTCGCCCGCCTCCGCCAGCCGCTCGACCACCCGGACATGGCGGAGTTCGTCGCCTCGCTCGACGCGGTCAACGCGCTCGCTGAGTCCTCGCCCGGTTTCGTGTGGTGGCTGACCGACGACGCCGGGCAGTCCTCGAGCTACGTGCGCGCCGACGAGGACCCGCTGGTGATCATCAACCTCGCCGTGTGGGAGTCGCCCGACGCGCTCCATGACTGTGTTCCGGACCGGCCGCACCGCGTTCCTGCGGCGACAGCCACGAGCCGGGATTGTTCGGCGGCCCTTGACGGCCGGAAGCCGTACGGGACACCTTTCGAATCCGGCGCGGTGCTCGTCGGTGAGGACGAGGGATCCAGCCCGAGGGCGGGTGCAGATGGGCTATGGGCCGGATGGCGGCGTGGGGGCGCTCTGCGTTCCTCGGTCCGCGACGAACGTCGTGCCGTCGGTGACAACAATCGGAACTGGATGGCCCCCCGGTGGGAAGCGCGGTCGCGTCAGTGTTATGAGGCCTCCAGCGTGAACGCTCGCGGGCAAGGCGCTGACCGGAGCCCACCGCAGTAGAGACCGGTGATGTTGAGGTGAGCGATTTGGGCCGTCGTCGCTGGCAGAACGTCGTCGACCAGCGCGCGGCACGCCCGTTGACGCATCGCGAAACGTTGCAGGTGCTCCTTCAAAGGCAGTGCGGCCGTGTCGGTGGCGTCGGTGGCGTCGGTGGCGTCGGTGGCGTCGATCATCGCGTACCTGACGGCGATCCGTTGGGAGCGGCGGGAGTCAAGATGACCCCGTCGCCGGCCAACCACTGCCGGGTCGACGGCGTGCGGATCGGGCGTTCGGCGACGGCGACGCCGTGCTGGAACAACTCGGCGTGGATCCGCTGGATCGATTCTCATCGAGCAGATCTGGTCCTGCGCCGGCGCTGGCTCGGTCGTCATTGGTCCCCCCGGCGTGCAGCCCCATCCCTCGCAGACGGCCGCCGATCATCAGCGCAAGCGGTAGAGATCCTCTCCGGCGTTGGGAACCACCATCGTGTCCGGGTCCCGGGCCCAGCCCTCCGGATCGACAGACGCTGGGTCGAGGTAGTCGAGGTTGACCGCCCTCACCTCCGCTTCCGGGATCGCGGTGGCGAGGGTGACCGTCACCCGGTCGTGTTCCCGACCGGTGCTCTGGTCATAGGTGCCGGCGCCGCGCAGGTGCGTGGAGTGGGCGAGGTCGCCCCAGGGGACGTCCCTGAAGCGATCCCATTGCTTGACGAAGTAGTCGCGGCAGTGGTAGCCGATGGCCGCGATCTGAGGGTGCATGGCGCTGATCTGGCGGATGTGCGGGGCGTGGAGGACGACTTGGCCGCCGTCGGCAACAACCGGTTCGACCTTGTAGAAGCCCTTGGCACCGGTCCAGATGTCGTCGTACCGGGAGGGCACGAGGGAGAGGACCCGGCGCACCGGCCGCTCGAGATAGCGGACATGGGTCTGCGCTGAAATCTCAGCCGCGGCGGCCCAGGCCGCCCGCGGTTCGCCGAACGTGGCGGCGTGCAGGGCGACCTGGTGCCCGTGGGTGGCCGCGTGCGGGTCCGGCTGCTGCTCCTCCATGTTCCAGTCTTCGCCCACGAACTGGGTGCCGCTGCGGGTCACCACGCACAGCGCCAGCCGCTCTCCCGGCACGAGCGCGGCGGCGTCGTCGATGAGTGCGCGAACCGGGGTGACGCCGCGCACGCCGATGATCTCGGCGCTCGTGATCAGCGCGCCCAACCAGTGGGAGACGTCGATCACCTCCCGGCCCCCGATCCCGGGGAACAGGTACTTGTTGCCGCCGGAGAACCCCACCACCTCGTGCGGGAACACGGGACCGACGATCAGCGTGACGTCGTGGTCCAGGACGGCCCGATTGATGCGGACGTCCAGGCTCTGGCGCAGCATCCCCTCGGACAGCTCGGCGATGCGCTCGGCGGGGATCGTGCCGACGGCGGCAAACGTGCCGTGGTCCCACCATTCGTGGTTGCGCACCGCCATGCCCGGATAGTGCTCGGCCAGCGCTCCGGGGCGATACCCCAGGAGTTCGGCGAGAGCCGCTTGGTCCATCGCGGCGTGGGTTCCCAGCGCCACCAGCACCGTGAGCTTGGACACGCGACCGCGCAGCGCGTCGTGGATCGCGGACACCAGCAGCGGCAGCGGGCAGGTACGCGTCGCGTCGGGCACGAGCACGCACACACTGCGGCCATCGAGCGCGACCGCCTCGAGCTGGGCGAGGACGAAGGCCCGCACCTGGTCGTCGCCCAGGACCACGCCAGCACCGCCGATATGGGCGACGGGGACCGCTGGGGCCTCAGGACTCGTGATTCTTGCCATCGGCATCACCCTCCGCCAACGCCCGGCGGGGCCAGGCGATGACCAACGGCACCCTAGTCCTGGCCTCGATCGGGACACTGCCCGCTTCCGCCAGCATGCCAGTGAGTAGCTGCCACGGAACGCCGCGGGGCAGCCGGCTGATCGTGGAGAGCCCATCGGCACCAGCGAGGCCAGCGCCGTGCGCCGTGCCTCGGTCTCCGCCAGTCCGGCCGTCGCTCCTGCTGCGATGCCACCACGGTCGCCTATCTCGTTGGTCGCGGGGTCGCGGCCGCGGCGCCTTGGACAGCATGCTGCTCGGGTCCGTGAGTCAGCAACTCGAGCGGCGCGCACCCTGTCTCGTGGTCGTGGTCCCACCCAGCGGTCGCCGATCGCCGGGTGCACGGTCGGTCAGCGCGGCAGAACGACTCGACGTTCACCGGCCAGTGCAAACGACCACGTCCTGGGCCGGCCAGTGTCAACGGCTCTGAACCGGGTCGACATCGATGCGCCGCCGGCCGGTGTCGACCTCAGCCGCTGCGCGGCGCCGCCCGCCAGCGGCGACGGACATGGTGGGCGGACATCTTCGGTTGACGGTCCCGCGTGAACACGCCCTTCTTGTTTCCGCCGACACGCATGATCCCCGAACGCGTGGCAAAGTCGGCGAAGTTCCAGATGTGCTCGCCGATGACTTCGGCGAACTCGTCGAAGACGGCGTGCATCGCGTCGAGGTAGTCGACCTGATATTCCTCCGACCACGGGTCGGCGGGAAGCCGGTGCATCCCGGGCTCGGTGTCGGCTCCGTATTCGGTGACGATGATCGGCTTGCCCTCGCCCGCCCATCCGGCGAGCTCCTCACGGGCGGCAACCGTCGCCGACGCGAGGTCGCCGGTTTGCACGTACCAGCCCCAGTAGCGGTTGATCATCACGAGATCGCACAGTGGCGTCACCCGGCACGCCCCGTGCGGTGCGAGCATCACGTTCACGAACCCGACCGGGCGGTGCTGCGGGTCCGAGGCGCGGGCGATGTCGAGCAGCGGGCGGAAGTACTCCTCGGACGCCTCGGTGTGCGACTCCGGCTCGTTGGCGATCGACCAGATCACCACCGATGGATGGTTCTTGTCGCGGGCGATGAGGTCGCGAATGACGTCGGCGTGGATCGCCTGCGTCTCGTCGTTGATCGTGTCGGCGGAGAAGGTCGGGTAGCTCTCCGTCGAGAAGATCCCGCCGGCAAGGCCGGTGTTCATGCCGACCGCTGGCGTCTCGTCGATCACGAGGAGGCCCTCGCGGTCGGCGAGGTCGAGCACGTCCTCGCTGTACGGGTAGTGGGAGGTGCGGAACGAGTTGGCCCCGATCCACTTCAAGCACTCGACATCGCGGAGCCACATCGCGGCGTTGTGGCCCTTGCCGAGCGTGATGTGATCCTCGTGCATCCCGAACCCGCGCAGGTAGACGGGCTCGCCGTTGACGAGGAGTCGTGCCCCGTCGATGGCGACGGTGCGAACTCCGACGTTGACGTGGTACTCATCGATCAGCGCGTCACCTTCGGCCAGGCGCACCTCGAGGTCGTACAGATGGCCGCGCCCGACTTGCCACGGCACCACGTCCTCGATCATGAGGCGACCGGTCGCACCGGTCGCGCCGGCGACGACGGTACCGTCAGCCCCACGGACCGTCACCCCGACATCGGCAGGGCCGCCGATGGTCGCGATCGTGTAATCGACGAAACCCGTGGTGCCATCGAGATCGGTGACGATGGTGATGTCGTTGATCGCCTGCTCGGGGCGGGCTGTCAGCCAGATCGATCGGTGGATGCCGGCGTAGTTGAAGAAGTCGTGGAAATAGCGCTGCGCACGCTCCCCCGATTCGGACACGGTGACGACGCCGGGCGGGATCGTCTGCCACGTGAGCGTGTTGTCGATCCGGACGGTGATCCGGATCGGCGCGCCCGGCGTGACGTGCTCGGTGATGTCGGCTTCGAACGGAAGGTAGCCACCCCGATGACGCGCCGCCTCGACGTCTCCGACGAACACGATCGCGCTGTGGGTGGCGGACTCGAAGTGCAACACGACGCGCTCGCCGGCCCAACCCCGGGGGACGAACGCCTCGGTCTGGTACCACACCGCGCCGACGTAGTCGCGCGAGGCGAGTTCTGTGAAGATGTCGTTGTACGACGCCGGAACTGCCATTGATCGCGCTCCGTCGAGCGGCGCGGTGTGCCACCCTTGGGCGATCCCGGCGTCGTCCTCGTCGAACCGAAACGACCAGATGCCGTCGAGGCGCTTCCGGTCGCGAGTGGGCGTGTCCTGTGGGCGCAGCATGGGGACCTCCTTGGTCTACTGAATGCCGGGACCCGGCCTCTGAACCAGCAGCGCGTCATCGCCCGCTCCGGTGACGGAGCGCCCGAGTCGCATGGTGATCGGACCGATCCGAACCATGATCGCGGCGGCCGTCGAGCAAGGGCTGGCCCGCGCCGACCTCGACATCGACGAGGCGGCACGCCACTGCCAGACGATGATGTACGAACGGCAGGTGCAATGGCTCCTCGACCCGACCACCGACGTGGTCGCCACGTCACGACGGGTCGGTGGCGCTCGGTGCCGACGCGCATCGCCCTCCTCCATCGCGTTGGGCGACGGCGGGTTCGCGGCGGCCGAACGCCGGGGCCACCGATGCGAGGTCGGCCACCAGTGCCGGCAGCGACGCCCGCAGGATGTCATAGACGGCGACGGCCTCGGGGTCGGGGTCGACTGGGCGTGGCTCGGCGGCGTCAGGGTCGCCGACCTGAGCCACCGCATCGACCGGCGTTGGTGCCCACCCTAGGGCGACGACGCCGAGTGCGGCCGCGCCCAGCGCCGTGCCCTCCGAGCCCTCGACCACCACGAGCGGGCGCCCGATCGTCGCCGCCACGAGTTCGCGCCACAGTGGCGCCCGGAACGCGCCGCCGGTGGCCCGCACTGACGTCACCGGCTCGACGGCATCGAGCGCATCGACGATCAGCCGCAGCTGCAGACACACGCCTTCCACCGCGGCGCGCACCATGTGCGCTCGGGTGTGGCGGCTGTGCAACCCGATGTAGGCGCCGGGCAGGTCGGGATCCCACAGCGGGGCGCGCTCGGGGAGCAGGTAGGGGAGCATCACCAAGCCGTCACTCCCGGGCGCGACGCCGCCCGCCAGGTCGAGCACGGCGTCATCCGCGTTGACGCCGGACGCGGCCGCAGCGGCGACGACATCGGGGAGCAGGGCGTCCCCGACCCAGCGCAATACGCTGCCACCATTGCTGATCGCGCCGCCGAGCACCCACTCGGATTCCGTCAGGGCATAGCAAAACAGCGCGCCGTCGGTGTCGACCCGAGGGGGGCCGACCGCGATGCGCACGGCGCCGCTCGTGCCCAGCGAGAGGCCGGCGACCCTTGGTGCCATCGCGCCGACACCGAGATTGCCCAGCGGGCCGTCGCCGGCGCCGACCACCACCGGCGTGCCGGCGGCCAGGCCGAGCTGGCGAGCCGGCTCGGCCGCCAGACCCAGCGTCGCCGTGGTGGGCAGGATCTGGGGGAGGCGGTCGGCGGACATGCGGCAGACGTCGAGTGCGAGTGGGCTCCACGTGCGAGTGGACAGGTCGAGGAGCCCGGTGCCGGATGCCGAGGACAGCTCGGTGACCAGTGTTCCGGTGAGCCCGAGCAGCACATAGTCCTTGAGCCCGATCCACCACCGGGCCGCCGCCCACGTCGCGGGGTCGTGGCGGGCGAACCACATCAGCTTGGTGAGCGGCGTCATCGGGTGGACGGGAACACCCGTGGCGGTGTGCAGCTCGGCGGCCAGACCTGATCGGCGAAGGGAGCGAGCCTCCTCGCGGGCACGACCGTCGGCCCACGTCACCAGCGGCGTGAGCGGTCTGTGGTCGCGGTCAATGGCCACGAGCCCGTGCATGGCTGTGCTGGTCGAGATGGCAGCCACCGGTGCATCGCCGGTGCCGGCGAGGCAGTCGGCCAAGGCGCCGATTGAAGCGGCGAGGACGGTGTCGGGGTCCTGCACGTGCTGACCGGGCGCCGGTTCGAGCAGCGGGTACTCGCGGATGGCCACGTGGTGGTCCGACGATCCGGTTCGGAACGCTGCCGCCTTGACGCCAGTGGTGCCGACGTCGAGGCCGATGACCACCGGTGAGGGTGGCATCACCGATCCTTCCACTGGCGGGCGAGCTCGTCGCTGTGGCTGATCGTGTCGGCCACCACGTTGGCGTCGTCCACGAGCCCGGGGTCGAGGAAGGCGAGAACGTTGTGCACCGCGTCGGCGATCGGGCCTGTGGCGAGTGGCGCAACGGCGTCGGAGCGGGCGTCGCTGATCGCTGCTCCCATTCCGCGCAGGTGACAGAGCCAGGCGGCCACGATGCGGGTGGCGGCGGTGGCCGGACGGCCCGCCGCCCGTTCCGCCCGCAGCACCGGCAAGACCCGGATCGGCAGCTTCTGCGAGCCGTCGGCGGCGATCTGGGCCAGCAGGTGGCGGATGCGGGTGTTGGCGAAGCGCTCGAGCAGCGCCTGCTGGTAGGCGGCGACCTCCGCGCCGGGTTGGTCGAGGTGGGACGACGCCTCTGCCCACCACTGCTGCACCCACGACCGGCATGTGTCGTCGCCGACCGCGTCGGCCACCGTGTGGTGGCCTCTGATCGATCCGGCGTAAGCGAGCAGCGAGTGCGCCCCGTTGAGCAGCCACAGCTTGCGCTGCTCGAACGGGACGATGTCGTCGGTGAAGCGAGCCCCCACGTCGTGCCAGCGCGGCCGCCCGGCGGGGAACGTCCCGCTGAGCACCCACTCCGTGAACGGCTCGGTCACCACCGGGCTGGTGTCCGCTCGCCCCGTGGCCTCGGCGACCGCGCGGGCGTCGTCGTCGACGGCCCGCGGCGTGATCCGGTCCACCGCGGTCGTCACCACCGAGACCGAGCCGGCCAGCCAGGCGGCGAGAGCGGGGTCGACGAGATCGGCCAGGTCGTGCACGACACGCTCGACGATGCCGCCGTTGCCAGCGACGTTGTCGCACGGCACCAGCGCCAGCGGGCCGGCCTCGGCGCGCCGCCGCGCGTCCAGCCCGGCCACTAGCCGGGCCGGGGCGGTGTGGACCGGCGCCGACCGGTCGCCCCGCAGCGTCTCGACGTCGGCCTGGATCTCGGGCCGGTCGGTGTCGAGGCTGCCGTCGGCGCGGCGGAGATACCCGGCCTCGGTGACCGTGATCGTGACCGTGGCCAGCTCGGGGGCGGTGAAGCAGTCGAGCCAGGCGTCGTGCTCGCCGGAGCCGTGCACTTGGGAGAGGGAGCTGATCACCTCGAAGCTGTCGCTCGCCGCGCCTCGTGAGACGAGGGTGTACAACCCGTCCTGAGCGCCCAGCCGATCGGCCGGGGCGACCCCGACGCCGGTGAAGGCGGCATAGCCCCATTCCTCGGCGTCCGGTGCTTGGTCGGTGTACCACGCCTGGTGAGCGCGGAAGAAGTTGCCCAGGCCGAGGTGCACCAGGCGCACCGGCGCCGCAGGGCGGCCGTCGCCGGCGGCCCGCGACAACGGCCGTGCGGTCACAGCTTGAACACCGTGGTCGGCTGGTCCGTCACCAGGTTGACACAGGTGTCGAGCGCCTCGTCCTCGTCGAGGCGGTGCTCGACCACCAGCCGGGCCAGGATGCCAGCGTCGACGCGTCGCGAGAGGTCGTGACGGGCGGGGATCGAGCAGAAGGCACGGGTGTCGTCGACGAAGCCCGACGTGCGGGAGAACCCGGCCGTCTCGGAGACGGCGGCGCGGAACCGGCGGATCGCGTCGGGCGCGTCCAGGAACCACCACGGCACGCCCACGAACACCGACGGGTAGAACCCGGCCAGCGGCGCCAGCTCGCGCGACCACACCGTCTCGTCCATCGTGAACACGACCAGATGGAAACCGGGATGGGTACCGAACCGGTCGAGCAGGGGGCGCAGGGCGTCGGTGAGCTCGATCCGGGTCGGGATGTCGCAGCCGATGTCGGCGCCGTAGCGGGCGGCCGTGGGTGAGTGGTGGTTGCGACGCACAGCTGGGTGCAGCGTCATCACCAGGCCGTCGTCGCAGGCCATCCTCGCCATCTCGAACAGCATGTGGCGGCGAAAGGCGACCGTCTGCTCCGAGGTGGCGTCGCCCTGCAGCGCCGCCCGGTAGATGCGCGCCGCCTCCGCAGCGTCGAGCGGCTCGGTGCCGGCGTCGTCGTGGCTGTGGTCAGTGGACGTGGCGCCGTGGTTGATGAAGTGCCGGCGCCGCGCTTCGAGCGCCTCGATGTACCCGCCGTATTCGCCGGTGTCGACGTCAGCCGCCTTGGCCAGACGGGCGACGTCATCGACCCAGCCGTCACGAGCAGGTTCGAGGTAACTGTCGGGGCGGAACGTCGGGATCACGCGGCCCGTCCAACTGGGGTCGGCGGCCAGGGCGGCATGGGCGGCGAGATCGTCGCACGGGTCGTTCGTGGTCGCCAGGACGCTGATGCGGAACCGCTCGTACAGCGCGCGCGGCCGGTACGCGTCCTCGACCAGGCGAGCGGCGATCTGGTCGTAGATCAGGTCGGCCGTCTCCGCCGACGGGCGCACCGTGACGCCGAAGATGTCCGCCAGCTCGGCCTCCAACCAGAAGCGCACCGGCGTGCCCCGAAAGACATGCCAGCGGCTGCACAGCTGACGCCACACCGCGCGGGCAGCACTCTCCGACAGCGCGACCTGACCGACACCAAGGGTGTCCAGGCCGACGCCGTCGGCGTGCAGCAGCCGCGTCACGTAGTGGTCCGGCGTCACGAACAACGTGGCCGGATCGGCGAACGGCTGGTCGTCGACGAGCAACCGCGCGTCGACATGACCGTGCGGCGAGATCACCGGCAGATCCCGCACCGCCAAGTACAACCTCCGGGCGATCGCCCGCTCGGCCGGATCTGGCGGCAACAACCGATCCGGATGGAGCCGGAGCGGCGAGCCGGCAGCGACCACCACCCCATACTGCTGGCAGCCGACGCTCGGGCGCAAGCTCGCTCGCCTTGCCTGTGTTCGCTGTGACGCGGCCCGCGACTCCGATACGACCACATCTCGAGCGGAGGACGGAGCAACGGCGTGGAGGCGCGGGCTTTACGACGAGGTGCGGCCACAGGGCATCGCGGCCGGTGCTCCGCGATGACACCGCCTGGTGGCAAAGTACCGAGATCCACCCGGGGACGCCTCGTCGCGCTCGAGTCGAGCGGGTGGACCCGTCGCCGAGCCGCTCACGGCACTGCTCGGGTCCGGCAACCGCGCCGCCGGCGCGCCCCCACGGTACCGGCGGGCCAACCGGTGCCACCGGCCCGTAGCGTGCCGGGATGCCCAACTGGCGGCTCGCCCAGCTCAACGTCGCCCGCCTCCGCCAGCCGCTCGACCACCCTGACACGGCGAAGTTCGTCGCCTCGCTCGACGACGTCAACGCGCTCGCTGAATCGTCGCCCGGGTTCGTGTGGCGGCTGACCGACGACGCCGGGCAGTCCTCGAGCTACGTGCGCGCCGACGAGGACCCGCTGGTGATCATCAACCTCTCGGTATGGGAGTCGCCCGACGCCCTCCACGAGTTTGTGTTTCGGACCGGCCACGCCGCGTTCCTGCGCCGGCGGCGGGAGTGGTTCGCGCGGATGGACGACGCGTACCTGGTGTGCTGGTGGGTGCCTGCGGGCCATGTCCCGAGCGTCGAGGAGGCGCTGGACCGGCTGGCCGCCCTGCGCCGCGACGGCGTGTCGGGCGACGCGTTCACGCTGCGCGACCGGCGGCCGAAGCCGTATCAGGCGATCACGGCGTAGTCGCCGACAGCCTGAGCGCATCGGCGGCTGTCGCCCCTGGCTCGATCTCAGGGACACACCACGTCGCGCCCGCCGCGGCCAACCCCGCCGGGTCGGGATGGGTGCCGCCGACGAGAGCGACGTCGATCGAGCCGGGCGCCAGCCCGCCGGCCGCGAGCGAATCGGTGACACGCTGCGGCGTCCACACTCCCCCACCGACGAGTGCCAGGCCTTCCAGGCTGTGACGGGCGACGCGCCGCGGCCCGGCGCGGTGCGGCGCGACGCCGGCGATCCAGATCGGACAGCGCGGACGTTGTACGCCGGCTGCCGTCGTCTGGCGCCCGCCGAGCGCGGCGACCGGCCCGCCCTCGAGCATTGGGACGAGTAGCTCGATGCCGGCGTCGAGCGCCGCCGCCCGCGACCGGTCATCGGCAGCCGGCTCGTCGAACACCGAGTACTCGCCGTAGCTGTCGACACCGAGCCCGAGCGACAGCACGACCCGCCCGCCGGACAACCGGTCGAGCGTCGTCGCCGCCTGGGCCACGAGCTGTGCGCGGCGGCGTGGCAATGCCGCCACCATCGGCCCGAGGCGAACGCGGTCGGTGGTCATCGCCGCCGCGGCAAGCGTCACCCACGGATCAGCGAATGGCGCGCCGGTCCAGTTCCAGAGGTGGTCCGAGACGAACACGCCGTCCCAGCCGGACTCTTCGGCGACCCGTGCGATGTCGGCGACGACCGCCGGCTCGGCGAGCTCGTCCGCCAGCGCCAGCGACAACCCCCAACGCACGCCCGGCGACCGTAGCGGCCGGCACCGGTAGCGTCGTCCGGCGGATGGAACGCTTCGGCCTCGTCGGCCTGCCGAACGCCGGCAAGAGCTCGTTGTACAACGCCCTCACCGGCGGCGGCGCGCTCGCTGCGCCGTACGCGTTCGCCACCAAGGACCCCAATATCGGCGTCGCCAAGGTGCCCGACGACCGCCTCGACCGGCTCGCGGCGATGTCGCGCAGCCGCAACGTCGTGCACGCCGCGGTGCAGGTGGTCGACATCGGCGGGCTCGTCGAGGGCGCCAGCAAGGGCGAGGGACTGGGCAACAAGTTCCTCGCCAACATCCGCGAGGTCGACGCCATCGTCTTCGTGCTGCGCGCGTTCGCCGACGACGACGTGATCGGATCGGCCGATCCGCTGGAGCACCTTCGCGTGGTCGAGCTGGAGCTGGCCCTCGCCGACCTCGAGACCGTCGACAAGCGGCTTGTCCAGGCCGCCAGGCAGGCCAAGCTCGACCGCTCGCTCGGCGACGAGGTGGCCGCCCTGCAGGCCGCGTTCGAGGCCCTGTCCGCCGGCCGCCCGCTGTACCGCGCCGGGCTCACGCCAGCGGTCCGGGCGACGCTGGCGCCGCACTTCCTGCTGACGAATCGGCGCGTGCTCGCGGTCGTCAACGTCGGCGAGGACGACCTCGATTCGATCCCCGAAGCGACGGCAGCGGTGACGGCCGAGCTCAACGACGCCGGCGGCGACGTCGAGATCATCGGCATGTGCGTGCAGCTGGAAGCCGAGGCGGCGGCGATCGAGGACCCCGCCGAACGAGCGGAGATGCTGGAGGCCTTCGGGCTGGGCGAGGGCGCGCTGTTCCGCGTCGTGCGCAGCGCGTACCACCTGCTCGGCCTGCGCACGTTCCTGACGACCGGGGACAAGGAGTCGCGGGCGTGGACGTTCTACGAGGGCTCGACGGCCCCCCAGTGCGCGGGGCGCATCCACACCGACTTCCAACGCGGGTTCATCCGCGCCGAGGTCATCCAGTGGGACGAGCTGCTCGACATCGGCTCGTGGACCAAGGCCAAGGAGCTGGGCAAGATCCGCCTCGAGGGCAAGGACTACGTCGCCCAGGACGGTGACGTGATGGAGTTCCGCTTCAACATCTGACTCTCGGCCCGCCCGCCGGTGATGCAGTAGCATCAGATGCGTGCGCACAACGTTGACGCTCGATGACGACGTACTGCTCGCGGTGAAGGAGCGGGCGCGACGCGAGAACCGGACCGCAGGTGAGGTGCTGTCGGACCTCGCGCGCCAAGCGCTGACAGGCCCCCGCCGCCCGGCCACCCGCAAGCGCGGAGGACTACACGGGTTCCACCCGCTGCCTCATCGAGGCCCCCCCGTCACCAACACGCTCATCGACCAGCTCCGCGAGGACGAACCCGAGTGAGCCGCGCACTCCTCGACGTCAATGTGCTGATCGCGCTTCTGGACAGTGACCACATCGAGCACGAGCGCGCCCGGGCGTGGATCGACATGGAGGTTGGCTCCGGTTGGGCGTCGTGTGCGATCACGCAGAACGGTTTCGTACGCGTGATCAGCCAGCCCCGCTATCCGAGTCCCGTCTCGCCGACGGTAGCCATCGACCTCCTGGATCAGGCCTGCACTGAGCCACATCACGTCTACTGGACGTGCGACACGAGCCTCCTCGACACGAGCGCCATCGACCGCACCCACCTCCATGGCCCCCGCCAGGTGACGGACGCCTACTTGCTCGCGCTGGCGACCCATCACGGCGGGCGCTTCGTCACCTTCGATCAATCGGTCCCCGTCTCGGCGGTGCACGCGGCAACCCCAGCCAACCTGGTCACGTTGTAGGCGAAATAGTTCACAGCCAGCCGTGGCGGCGGAAGAGCACGTAGAGCGCGCCGGCCGCGATGAGGATGATTCCGATCGCCATCGGGTACCCATATTCCCAGTCGAGCTCGGGCATGTTGGCGAAGTTCATCCCGTATATCCCCGCGACCAGCGTCCCCACCAGTCCGATCGCACCCCAGGCCGTGATCTTGCGAATGAACCGGTTGAGCTCCGTCGACGCTCGGGTCTGGAACAGATCGAGCACCTCCTGGAGGTACTCGCGCTCCAGGTCGGCGGTGTTCGTCAGGTGCTCGAACCCCTGATGGAGATCCTCGAGGTCGCCGCGGAACCCAGGGACGGCCGACCCGGTGGCGAGGGCGAGCAGCTCGCGCGTCTGCGCCGCACTCGTGCGGATCGTCTGCAAGTCGTGGCGCACTTCGAACAGATCGCCCAGCAACCCCTCACCCTTCACCGGGTCGCATTGCATGACTTGGCGCTCGATCTCCCCGATTCGCGAGGCCGCGCCACCGACGAGGTCCTGCATGCTCACGAGCATCGTCTTGCGGATGGCAACGCCGACGCCAATCGCGCTCGTCGGATGGTACGCGCCTGAGTCGATCTGCTCGATCATGAGCGAAAGCTCGCGGTGTGCTGCCTCGTAGCTCAACGCGTGATGCGTCGGTCCGAGCACTGTCACGATCCGCGTCGGGGTCGAGAAGACCTTCAGTGGCTGGAAGTGCAGCACCCCATCATCTCCACGCGCTACTCCATTGATCGCGGTGAACGTGTAACCGGGGTGGCGGCGAAGCTTGGGGACCGGAGTGCGCACATGGCACTCCGCGATGCTCTCGGGTTCGAACTTGAACACGTCGCTGAGCAGCGCCATCCCCTCGCTCTCGGAGTGGTGCAGATCGACCCACAGCAGCCCGTCGGGCGAGTCGGCCAGACCAGGGACCTCGTCCGCCGTGAGGGTTCGCACTTCGTCGGCCGAGATCCATCGAAGCTCCATGACCCCTCCATGACCCGCGCAGTCGGCGGCCGAGACCCGCGCCGCGCGACGCTACCCGTCGGCCACGATGGTGCCGTGGATCACCGGCCCCTTGCATCGAGTCGCCGGACCACGCAGGGTGGACGGCGGGAGAAGGGGGCGTGATGGGACTGTTCATCGTTCGGCACGAGCACGAGGGGACGCGCTGTCCGGCCGGAGATCCGGCGCTGGGCGCGCTGTTGCTGAACCACCTGAGCCGCCCCAGCGCCCGCCGCTACGGCGTGGAGATCAAGGGCGAGGCGGTCGTCGAGGGCGACCACGTGATGTACATGATCGTCGAGGCCGGAGGCGCCGACCAGGTCCGCCGGTTCGTGCAACCGTTCGCCGAGGCCGGCACGGTCGACGTCTACCCGGCGTCGACGTGCGTGCGGGCGGTTGCCAGCGGGGGGTGTGTGGCGGCTCCCCCCGACCTCGGAGCCGGAAGCTCGGTCGATCCGGAGGAGGCGTGCGAGTCGGCGATCGACGCCGGCCTGCTGGTCCACCGGGCCCACCCACTCAACGGGGAGACCTCGATCGCCGCGCTCCTCGGCGGCGTGGTGATGCCCAACGCCCACTTCTATGTCCGCAACCACTTCGCCATCCCGGCGCTCGATCCGGCGACGTGGCGGCTACGCGTGGCCGGGCGGGTGGAGCGTCCGCTGCGCCTGGCGCTGCATGAGTTGCGCCAGCTGCCGTCGCAGACGGTCGTCGTCACGCTCGAGTGCGCCGGCAACGGCCGCTTCCTGCTCGACCCGCCGACGCCCGGCGAGCAGTGGCGCCACGGTGCCGTGAGCACGGCCGAGTGGACCGGCGTCCCGCTCGGCGAGATCC
This sequence comes from Ilumatobacteraceae bacterium, assembly GCA_044867195.1. Classification (GTDB taxonomy): domain Bacteria; phylum Actinomycetota; class Acidimicrobiia; order Acidimicrobiales; family Ilumatobacteraceae; genus JALZMG01. The sequence goes on along the minus strand of JBIOUO010000009.1, from coordinate 4,219 downwards.
TCGATCGTGCCGGGCTCGACCGCCAGGCGCGAGAGCTCGTGTTCCGCGGCGCCGACTCGGGACCCGTCGACGGGCGGTCGGCGCCGATCACGTTCGAGCGCAGCCTCAGCGTCGACGTCGCGCGCGACGCTGGCGCGCTGGTCGCCTACGCGATGAACGGCGACCAGATCCCCGTCCCCCACGGATTCCCGGTGCGGCTCGTCGTACCCGACTGGTACGGCGTCGCGTCGGTGAAGTGGCTCACCGAGATCGAGGCCGTGGATCAGCCGTTCGCCGGCTACTACCAGGCCGACAAGTACAACTACGAGTGGGAGCGCGACGGCGCCAGCGAGCGCGAGCCGGTCACGCTGCAACGCGTCCGCTCGCTGATCACCGACCCGAGCCCGGACGCGCCGGTCGCCCCCGGCGAGCTCGCCATCCGCGGCGTGGCATGGTCCGGTGGCGGTCCGATCGACCGCGTCGACGTGAGCGTCGACGGCGGACCATGGCAGGCGGCCAAGCTCGTCGGCGACCGTCACCGTCACAGCTGGCAGTGGTGGGAGCTGATCACCCGCCTCGACCGCTCCGGCCCGGTGACGATCCGATCGCGGGCGACGGATCTGTCCGGACGATCGCAACCGGAACGGGCCGAGTGGAACCGCAACGGCTACGGCAACAACTCGATCCACGAGCTGCAGATCGAGCTCGACGCCTCTCGGGCGACAGCCTGAGCCCGTCGCCGGTCCTGCTGGAATGGGTGCGCCAGTGAATGGAGAGGAGATGGACGTGGATGTGAACCAGTTGATGCAGCAGACCCGCGACGCGTTGACGGTCTCGCGGTTGTTCGGCGAGCCGTACGAACGCAACGGGGTCACCGTCATCCCGGTCGCCGCCGTGCGCGGCGGGGGCGGCGGCGGTCACGGCGAGGGCACCGGGCCCGAGGGTGTCGGAACCGGATCAGGCTCCGGAGGCGGGTTCGGCCTGGAGGCCAAGCCCGCCGGCGCCTACGTCATCGAGGGCAGCAACGTGACGTGGCGGCCGGCAGTCGACCTCAACCGCATCGTCCTCGGCGGTCAGATCGTCGCCATCGTCGCCTTGCTCGTGCTGCGCAGCGTCCTCCGCCACCGCTGATGGATGATGGACCGATGAGCGACTCCGATCCGCTGCGCCCGTTCGCCCACCGATTGCAGTCCCGACCGAGCCTGACCGCGGAAGCGGTGACGATGGCCCGCGCCGTCGAGCACCTCAAAGCGCCGGACGAGCGGGTGGTCGACGATCCGTGGGCGCAGCTGTTCGTGTCGCCGGCGGCGCGACGAACGCTGGCGGTGTGGTCAGGGACCTTCACCGGACGCGTGTTGCGCCAGTTGGGCGCCAGCGGGACGAGCTACGTGCCGTTGCGCCATCGGTTCATCGACGAGCACCTCGCAGCCGCGCTCGACGCCGGCGTCACGCAGGTCGTGCTGCTCGGCGCCGGATACGACACGCGTGCGTACCGGTTCGCCGACCAGCTCGACGGGCGGCCGGTGTTCGAGGTCGACCTTGCTCCGATCAGCCGGGCCAAAGCGGCCACGATCGCCAAGAACAGCGACCAGTTCCCGACGGTCAACCTCGTGCGGGTGGAGATCGACTTCGAGACGCAGGCGCTCACCGACGTGCTTGCCGACGCCGGCTTCGAGGTAGGTGGGCTGACGTTCTTCACCTGGGAGGGTGTCGCCATGTACCTGACGCGCGCCGCGGTCACGGCGACGCTCGACGCGGTGCACGAGCTCAGCGCGGACGGCTCCCAGATCACCCACGACATGTGGCACCTCGTCGACGAGCCCGGACCGCTCGGTTCGGCACGGCGAGCAGCACCAGGCGCGCTGAGCCTGATCGGCGAACCCGTCACGTTCGGCGTGCATCCGGAGGACTACGAGCACTTCCTCGGTCGCCACGGATTCCGCATCGTCGACCTCGCCCTCGCCTCCGAGCTGCGTGCTCGGTACGCGCCCGACGTCCAATCGGTGCTCGACGACTCGATGTACGTCCTCGCTGCCGAGCGCGTGTCGTCGTGAGCCGGACGACTCGATGACAGTTCCCACGGGCTTCCTGTGGGGCGCCTCGACCGCCGGCCATCAGGTCGAGGGCGGCAACGTGAACGCCGACGTCTGGCCGCTCGAGTGGGCGCCGGACTCGATGTTCACCGAACCGTCTGGTGACGCGTGCGACCACTACCACCGGTACGGCGAGGACATCGCACTGGCGGCCGATCTGGGGCTGAACAGCTACCGGTTCTCGTTGGAGTGGTCGAGGATCGAGCCCGAGGAGGGGTACTTCAGTCGAGCCGCGCTCGACCACTACCGCAGGATGATCGGGTCCTGCTGGGAGCACGACCTCACCCCGGTCGTCACGTACTGTCACTTCACGACGCCGCGCTGGTTCGCCGGGGCGGGCGGGTGGAACGGTGATCAAGCCCCGAGCCGGTTCGCACGATACGCACAGCGAGCAACCGACCATTTCGGTGATCTGCTGCCGTGGGTCGCGACGCTCAACGAGCCGAACGTCATCACCATGCTGCAGCTGACAGGCGAGATCCCGCTCGGTGCGGGTGATCGCGGTCCGCTCGCCGCGACGACGTCGTCCACCGGGGCCGGCGTTGGGGGCTACGACGCGAGCCGCTACCACATGGGATTAGTCGGGTCGACCGTCGAGCGGATGGCGGACATCCACCGCGCGGCCGTCGACGCGATCAAGTCGGCTCGCGGTGAGTCCCAGGTCGGCTGGACGCTCGCGCTCGTCGATCTGCAGGCGGGCGACGGCGGTGACGATCGCCTCGAGCGGGTTCGCCAGAGAGCGCAACTCGATTGGCTCGACGTGTCGCGTGATGATGACTGGGTCGGTGTGCAGACCTACTCCCGCAATGTCCTCGGGGCAGACGGACCGCTGCCGGTGGCTGCGGGCGTGGCGACGATGCAGACGGGTTGGGAGGTCTACCCGGAAGCTCTCGGTCACACCGTGCGTCTGGCCGCCGAACGCGCCGGCGTGCCGGTGATGGTGACCGAGAACGGGATGGCGACCGACGACGACGCCGCTCGGATCTCCTACACCCGTGCCGCGCTCGACGGGCTGGCCCGATGCATCGCCGACGGCATCGATGTTCGGGGCTACCTGCACTGGAGCCTGCTCGACAACTTCGAGTGGATGTCGGGATACGCCAAGACGTTCGGCCTGATCGCGGTCGACCGCGAGTCGTTCGTACGGACCGTCAAGCCATCTGCCCGGTGGCTCGGAGAGGTCGCCCGGTCGAACGGCGCGTCGCTCGGTGACGACAGGCGCTGACAGCTTCCGACCACGGCGCGGTTGGCGGCTCTACGCTAATTGCGGTATCTGCGGTCCCGGCAGCACCCTCTCACCGTCATGCGTGATCGTGTAGCCGACGCGGCCGGGCGCCTGGCGGTTCCGCGACTGCACCGGGACGTGAGCTGCATCGCCGTCGGGATCCTGCTGGTGGTGGTCGCCGCGGTCGTCGCGCGGCACGGCCTCTCGGGGATCGAGACCGACGTGTTCCGGTCGATCAACCGGCTGCCCACGGCGTTGGCGGGACCGACGTACGTGGTGATGCAAGCCGGCGCACTGCCCGCCGCGCTGGCGGCAGCGGTGATCGCGTTGATCGCCCGCCGGCCGCGTCTGGCCGTGACGGTGGCCGTGGCCGGTGTCGGAGCCTGGGTCGTGGCCAAGTGGGTCAAGGAGGTCGTCGGTCGTGGGCGGCCCGGCAGCCTGCTCGACGGAGTCACGTTCCACGGCGCGATCGATCACGGGCTCGGGTTTCCCTCCGGTCACGCGGCGCTGGTGACGGCGGTCGTCACCGTCGCCAGTCCCCACCTCGGCCGCCTGGGGCGGACGGCGGGCTGGACGCTTGTGGTGTTGGTCGCGACCGCTCGCATCTACGTCGGCGCGCACCTGCCCCTCGATGTTCTCGGGGGTGTCGCCCTCGGGTGGACGATCGCCACCGGCTCGCGCGCCGTTCTGGGTGCCCACAGTCCCAGATTCGAGACTGTGGCGCCCCAGATGGCGGAATGAGACCACGGCCACCCAGTTGCTCGTCGGGGCGACGACAGCGGGGTGGCGTCTACCCTCGATCGCCAACCAGGCGATTCGCGGAGGCCGGACATGGCGTGGGGCGCACGAGACATCCCCGATCAGCGCGGGAGGGTGGCCGTGGTCACCGGCGGGAACGGCGGGCTCGGGTTGGAGACCGCGA
>JBIOUO010000008.1:0-12476 GCA_044867195.1 Ilumatobacteraceae bacterium | reverse complement strand
GTGACCGGACCTGACTGGCGTCGGTCACGATCACCGCCCGAGGCGGCCCACGGGTGGATCCCTACCTACTCACCACCGCGACGACTTTTCTTGGCCACCAACGAGGACTTTGACATGGCCATGGACATGCCCGGCGCCGCCCACCCGCGCCATCCACGCCGCGCCAATCACCTCGGCGGTGTCGCGATGGCGCAGCACGATCGACGCCGGCTCGAGCACATGGGTCGCCCCACACGACGAACACAGCGTCCTGCGCGGCCGCAACCGGCGTACCCCGCTCAGCGTGCGCAGTTCCCGCCCGGTGGCGAAACCCCAGCGCGCCAAGCGCCCACCACAACACGGACAACACACCCGTCCCGCCGTCAAGTCGGCCTCCACCGCCTCCGGATCGTCGCAGACCACCAGCACCGAACCTGCCTCCGATCACCTTCCCAGCGTCGCGCCCCGATCCCCATCAGCGGAAGAGGCCACCTCGTGTTGGCATCCTCCCGGCTCACGCGAGGCCGCTGCAAGCAAGCCACCTGGACGACGATCACGCTCACTGTCGCCGCACGCCCCGTTCGCGCTCAAAACGAATGGCGCTCAACAGCCGTCCAGCCCGACCAGCTCGGTCGCGCCCGTTCGCTCACCGCTACCGTTGCCCACGTCGGAGGCCCTCCCGTCTGCAGATGTCGCAATCCGCAGAATCGCGAGGCCTCCGACTCGCGTGGTGGACCCTGTCAGCCAGCCACCGTCACAACCCGACCCCAGCGTTCAACGCGTAGAGCCGGTAATGCCCGGATCGAGGGTGGTCGACCTCGTCCTCCAAGCGCCGGTCGACGACGGCACCAGTGACCGGTAACGCGCGGGCGATAACGCGGTCGTTCGGGGCCCTGGTCTGCTGCACTTCGGCCCATGTCGAAGCGCTCGTAACACTCCTCAGCGTCCGAGGCGAGGCCAGCCGATGATCGACTGAGCAGCTGGGCTAGGTCTGCTGCCTCGCCAGAGCGTGTGAGCAGATGTCGCGCACTCGCCGCCGGCGCATTCGGGCGGGGACGCCGGACAGCTGGACTCAGCCTGTCGCCTCGACGAAGCCGTACCGTTGCTGTGCGGCCTGAGCCGAGACGCCGAGCTCCTTGCCGATCCGAGACCACGACAAGCCGGCCCGCCGAGCGGTGACGACCGCATCTACGACCTGATGTTCGCAGCGTGCCCGAGCGATCACAGCGCGTCGCAGCAGGTACTCGGGCACGTCGAGCTCCGCGCCGGATGCGGGATCGAGCTGCTCGAAGCGCGCCGCGAGCTCGTCGGCATGATCAAGGATCTCTTGGATTGAACGGGGCACTGCGATCACCTCATGAACTTGGGCCGGGCCGGCATGGCATGAACTACGAACTCGATGCCCTCGGCGACGACGAGGCCGATCTCGAGCAGTCGACCGGCGTCGTTGGCGCCAATCAGCATCGTGAGGTCGTCGAAGTCGAGGACGCGGATCGGGTTGCGGTAGGCGTGAAGGATCTCCACGTCGGTGACCCCGTGCTTGCGTGCACTGGCGACGATCACGGGATCCACCGCATCAAGTTACCTTGACGATGGCGTGGTGACGGCGAGCACGCTGCGGACGATCGAGGACGCTGCAGCCGGCCCATACGCTCTGGCGTTCTCGCGAACAGGATCGCTGGCGCCCTGCCCTGGGCCGCGCTCTAGCGCCGCTGTAACGTCGGCCGAAGACGTGCGGGCAGCCGAGCACTCCGCCCCGTACGCGCGCTCGATAACGCTCCGCCCCATGGACACGTGCGAGCCGCCCTCGCCCTCGCGAGATGGTCGCGCTCCGGCTGTTGGCAAGTCTGCTGCTCGCGGGTGTGTCGTATGGGGAACCCGCAACGGGACGTCCAGCCGCAGCACGGACCTCGATGCCGCAACTGAGGTTGAGCGTCCCGGAAGACTGGTTCGGTGAACCTTCCCGGTGAAGGGGGGCTTACCGGCATACTGCGTCGGTGCCCGAGCTCAGGATCGGCTATGCCCGAGTCTCGACGGTCGATCAAGACCTCACAGCGCACCGGGATGCGGTCACCGCACTCGGCGTCGATGCGCAGCGCATCTACGTCGACCACGGCCTGACCGGCACCAACCGCGCCCGGCCCGGGCCGGAGGGCGAGACGCATCGGTCGGGACCGTGACGCGCGGATCGTGATGGACGAGCTGCTCGTTGCCCGCAACCCCGACCCGGAGTCGAGGCTGGCCTATCTGCTCCGGTTGCCGCTCAACGGCGGGATGGTGTTTCGCACTTCGGGGACCTGGCCTCGGACCAGTGCGCTGTACTGCTACCCGGTCGGCAGCCACGAGTGGCCCGACATCCCCGACATCGTCGAACAGGCGCCGATCCGCTCCTGCGTGCGGCGAGGCGCGGCGATCGACCTGATCCTTGACCGCGTACGGGAGAACCGCTCCCAGCTTGTGTTCACCACCGCTCGCGGCCGCGATGCGGTTTTCTGGCAGTCCCCGCGCACGCGCAAGCAGGCTCGCCCGAACGTCACCACGCCGACCGCCCGCGCGGGCGGCATCGCATCGCTGGAGATCGTCGTCGACACCCGCGAGCAATACCCGTACCGCTTCACCAGCCAGCAGGTGCGCACCGTCAAGCGAGCCTTGCCGTGCGGCGACTACGGCGTCACCGTCGACGGCCGGCTGGTCGCAGTGGTCGAACGCAAATCCCTCGCCGACCTCGTGACCAGCCTGAGCAACGGCAAACTGCGCTACGCCCTCGGCGACCTCGCCGCCCTCCCTCGAGCGGCCATCATCGTCGAGGACCGCTACTCACAGGTCTTCAAACTCCACTCGGTCCGACCAGCCGTGGTCGCCGACGGGCTCGCCGAGCTGCAGGTCCGCTGGCCCAGCGTGCCGATCGTGTTCGGCGAGGCCCGCCAACTCGCCGAGGAATGGACCTACCGCTACCTCGCCGCCGCCCACACATGGGCCAGCACCGAACGCTCCCTCGTCGAGCGGATCGGCGACGACACAGTCACCTCGGCAACATCAACAGCTCCCGCCGCGCCCGAACCGACAACCAGCGAAGTCCGGGCATGGGCACGCGCCAACGGCATCACCGTTCCAGATCGGGGCCGGCTGCGCCCCAACGTCTGGCACGCATGGCGCGATGCGCAACAAGCCTGACCGACCCGATCTTCCACAGATCAAGCAACAACCGAGCAACATCCAGATTCGTTCCGGTGCTAACCCGACCCCGCGAGCGCGCCAGCCGCTCAGCTCATCCCATCCGCTGCCCGCTCATTCGAGGGCCAGCCCGACGGTGCGCATGTCCTCGAGGCGCTGCTGGTCGGCGTCGGGTGACGCCGGGCCGGGGGTGTAGGTGACGGCGTGGATGGTTCCGGTGAACGGGAACGCGCCGTGGCGCTGGTACAGGTCCCACGAGACCGGTGAGCGGCGGTCGATGCCGACGTCAATTCCTTCGTAGGGGAGGAAGTGGACGAACTGGGGGACGCCGTCTCCTTTGATCACGGGTTCGCCGTCGAGCTCGACGGTGACGTTCCACTGGCGTGTGCCGGCAACCTCGAAGTGGACCGCGACGCATGAGCTGGTCGCGGGCAGTGCAGCGCGACCAACGGGCCGGGGCGTGCCGTGGGCATTGACCTCGAACCCGAGCTGGTCGTCTTCGACCCACAGCACGTAGCCGGCTTCCTGGCCGCCGTGGGCGACGAGGATGCCTTGGTCGCCTGGCTGGTGGTCCCAGTCGACGGTGATGCTGAACGTGCGCCGGGCGATCAGCCGGCTGGAGCGGTAGCGCTCCAAGGTGGGGGTCCCGGGCAGGATCCGCAGCGGCTGGTCGTCGGCGGCGGCGAACGGCGGGGTCAGCAGCTTGGCCAGCCCGGTGCCTTCGTCGAGGGGGAACACGCGGTTCTGCCACGCGGCTTGTTCCCAGGCGTCGACGAGCTCGGCGACGCGGTCGGGGTGCTGATCGGAGAGATCGTCGAGCTCGTTGATGTCGACGCTGGTGTCGAACAGGTTCCAGTGGTCCTGGCTGAACGGCATGCTGGCATCGTGGAACGTGACGGCGTGCCAGCCGTCGCGGTGGTAGGCGCGGTGGCCGACGCACTCGTAGTACTGCTCGATGTGCGCAGTCGGCGCGGCGGCATCGCCGAGAGTCGGTGCGAACGTGACGCCGTTGAGGGGATCGGCGGATAGGCCGTTGCGGCTGGTGAGCAGGTCGACGCCGGTCAGCTGGGCGAGTGTCGGCAACAGGTCGGTGACGTGGGTGTACTGCTCGCGCACGATCTGGTCGGGGGCGATGCGCGCCGGCCAAGACACGACGAACGGGACACTGTGGCCGCCGCGGAACGTGGAGATCTTGTACAGCCGGAACGGCGTGTTGCAGGCCATCGCCCACCCGCGCGGGTAGTGCGGCCAGGTGGTCGGGCCACCGATGTCGTCGAGGCGGGCGAGGGCGTCGTCCATCGACGTCGTGATGCCGGAGCTGCGGCTGGCGTCGCGGAAGTAGGCGATGCTGCCCCGCTGCCCGCCTTCGCGGGAGGCGCCGTTGTCGCTGGTGAAGACGAAGATCGTGTTGTCGAGCTCGCCGTGGCGCTCGAGCTCGGCGCGGATCGCGCCGACGCTGTCGTCGATCGTGCGGACCATCGCCGCGTAGCACTCCATGTAGCGGGCGAACACCTTCTGCTCGTCCGCGGTGAGCGAGTCCCAGGCGGCGACGTCCTCCCCGGGCTCGCTGTTGCGCGGCGGCAGCTCGGTGCCCGCCGGCACGATGCCGAGCTCGATCTGGCGGTCGAGACGGCGCTGGCGGATGACGTCCCATCCTTCGTCGTAGCGGCCGCGCATCGCCTCGAGGTCGGGCCGCTTGGCGTGCAGCGGGGCGTGCACGGCACCGTGCGCGTAGTACATCAAGAACGGCTTGTCCGGGTCGGCGGCCTTGACCTCGCGAATCATCCGCACGGCACGGGCGGTGAGGTCGTCGGTGAGGTAGTAGCCGTCGGGGTACTCGCTGGTGTCGACGACGGAGTTGCCCTCGTACATCCGGTGGGGGTGGTGGAAGCTGGTCAACGCCTCCAGGAAGCCGTAGTACTGGTCGAATCCGCGCTGCAGCGGCCACGAGTGCTTGTCGCCGGCTTCGGACAGGTCGGCGTTCTTGCACAGGTGCCACTTGCCGACGGCGAGCGTCGAGTAGCCGCCGGCGCGGAACGTCTCGGCGATCGACGGCTGGTGCTCGGGAAGCTCACCGGTGTAGCCGGGAAACCCGGCGTCGATGTGGGCGACCTGGCCCATCCCCACGGCGTGCGCGTTGCGACCGGTCATCAGCGACGCCCGGGTCGGCGAGCACAGGGGGGCGACGTGGAAGTTGGTGTACCGCAACCCGCTTCCGGCCAGCGCGTCGATGTTCGGAGTCGGGATCTCGCTGCCGTAGCAGCCGAGGTCGGAGAACCCGAGATCGTCAGCGACGACGATGACGACGTTCGGCGCGCCGGACGGAGCGCGGAGACGCGGGCGCCAGGCCGGCTCGGAGGTGGCGAACACCCGGCCGACCCGGCCCTCGAACCCCGGGTAGTTGGGCAGCTGGCCGAGCCGCATCGTTCGCTCGCTCGGGGACTCGCTCGGCTCACCCGCCCCGCTGCTCGTCGGATCTGACATCTCGGCGCTCCTCTCGATCGGCGTGGCCGTCCGGCAGCACCATAATAGAAATTGACATCTATTGCAAATCATGGTTGGATGACTGCCACGGCAACACAGCCGTTCACGACCCAGGGGGTTCCTTCGATGCGTTTCCACCGACGCGGGCGGGCAGTCGCCGCTGCCCTGTCCTGCCTCGCCCTGCTGGCCGCGTGCGGCGGCGACGACGATGACGACGGCGGGTCGGCGGCCACCGCAGCCTCCGCCGCGGCCGGCACGCCTGGCACGGAGGCTGGTACAGCGACGGCGACCAGTGGCGAGACGGCGTCGCCGGGCACGTCCAGCAGCCCTGCTGCGACGGAGGCGGAGGAGGGGGCGTCGGCGACGACAGCTGGCGCACCGGCCGAGATGACGTCGATCTCGGTGGCGTTCACGCCGTCGTTCCCGTCGGTGCCGCAGTACGTGGCCCAGGCCGAGGGGTTCTTCACGAACCACGGTCTCGAGGTCGAGCCGGTGCAGGTGCAGGCCGGCCCGGAGATGGGGGCGGCGATGATCGGCGGCGACATCCAGTTCGCCGGGAACATCCCGAACAACCAGATCACGCTGATCGAGGCCGGGTTCGACGTCGTCGGCGTCGCCCAGCAGGTGAGCAACCAGTTCTTCGACATCGCCGTGTCGAGCAAGTTCGACCTCGGCGGGGCCACCGAGTGGCAAGACGTGATGAAGGCGCTCGAGGGGTCGAACATCGGCGTCGTCGCCAACGGCGCGGCGGCCGAGGACATCGCCCGCACGCTGTTCAAGGAGGCCGGCGTGAGTCCGGACTCGCAGACCTACATCGCCACCGGCACGCCCGACACCACGCTGGCGGCGCTGATCAACGGCCAGGTCGACGCGGCGATCAACTTCGACCCGCTGTTCGTGCTGGCCGAGATGCAGGGCGCCGCCACCCAGCCGTTCTCGCTGCGCGCCGGCCAAGGTCCCGAATCGCTGCTCTGGCCCTCACTGTTGGTCACTACGGCACGCGACTACGCCGAGGCGAACCCGGAGGTCGTCACCAACTACGTCGCCGCCGTCAGCGAGGCGATCGACGTGATCCAGGATCCGGCCCAGCGCGACCGGGTGCTCGAGATCATGACCGACGACATGGGCATCCAGGCCGACGTCGCCGCGGCGATGCTGGACGATGGTGCCGACTCGTTCACCGGCGGCATGAAGCTCGACACCGAAGGCCTCGACCGGGCCGGCGAGTGGGTCTACTCGCTCGGCAAGTCGTCGAAGCCGTACACCGCTGCCGACTACACGCTGCAGGTCGGATGACCCGCCATGCCCACGTTGGAGAGGACCACGTCGATGCCCGGTGACGCAACCTCCACACCGCCGCCCGCCGTCGAGCTGCGCGATGTCAGCTTGGTGTTCGGCGGTGACACCGAAGGCTCGCGGGTGCTCGCACTCGATTCGGTGAGCCTGACGATTCCCGCCGGCCAGTTCGTCGCCGTCGTCGGCCCCAGCGGCTGCGGCAAGACGACGATCCTCAACATGCTCGCCGGCCTGTTGCGCCCGACCGTCGGAAGCGTGCTGCGCCACGGCCGGCCGGTGAGCGGTCCGAGCAACGACATCGGCTACATGCTCGCCCGCTCGGCGCTCGCGCCGTGGCGCACCGCCAAGCGCAACGTCGAGCTGGGCCTCGAGATCTGCGGCGTGCCGCGCGGCCAACGGTCGGCCCGTGCCGACCGGCTGCTGGACCGGGTCAACCTGGCAGCGTTCGCCGACAGGTACCCGTCGCAGCTGTCGCAGGGGATGCGCCAGCGGGTGGCGATCGCCCGCACGTTCGCCATCGACCCTGACCTGTGGTTGATGGACGAGCCGTTCGGCGCCCTCGACGCCCAGACCCGGCTGCTGGTGCAGATGCAATTCTTGGAGCTGTGGGCCGAGACCGGCAAGACCGTCATCCTGGTCACCCACGACCTGGAAGAGGCCACCCTGCTCGCCGACCGGGTGATCGTGATCGGCGCCCGCCCCGGCTATGTCAAGTCCGACACGCTGGTCGACCTGCCGCGCCCGCGCAACATCGACGAGCTGCGCTTCGACCAGCGCTTCGCCGACATCGAGCACCAGATCTGGAAGGAGCTTCGTGATGAGCTCGTCTGACCCGACACTCGCCGGCATCGACCCCAACCTCGAGGCGATGCTCGCCCACGAGGAGCACGAGCCGGCGCCCGTGCGCCGGCAGCCGCCACGCTTCGACGTGTCCACGCTGCCACCACCGCCGACCAAGTGGCAGCGCATCGTCAAGCGGATCGATCCGCCAGTGCAGTTGGCCCGGCTGGTCCTGCTCGTCGCCATCCTGATCGGCTGGCACTACGCGGTCGAGCAGGAGTGGCTGAACCGCATCTTCACCGCCACACCGAAGGAGGTGTGGGACGGCCTGGTCGACATCGTCGGCACCAAGCTGTTCTGGGAGGACACGCTCGTGACGGTGCGTGAGGCGGCGGTGGGGTTCGTGATCGGCGGCGCCCTCGGCCTGCTCGTCGGGCTGCTCGCCGGGCGCTACCTGCGGATCGGCAAGGTGTTCAGCCCGTTCCTCGTGTTCGCCAACGCGCTGCCGAAGATCGCCCTGGCGCCGATCCTGCTGCTGTGGTTCGGGGTCGGCGAGTCGTCGAAGGTCGTGCTCGCGGCGATCGTCGTGTTCTTCATCGTCCAGGTCCCCACCCAGGCTGCGGTCGGGCTGATCGATCCCGACCTCAACGTCGTCGTCGACTCGCTCAAGGCGTCGGAGTACCAGAAGTTCCGCAAGGTCGTGCTCCCCGGCATCCTCGCCCCGGTGTTCGGCGCCTTCCGCCTGGCCGCCATCTTCGCCCTGCTGTCGGTCGTGTTCGCCGAGATCCTGTCGGCCAAGCGAGGGCTCGGCCTACGCTTGATCACGGCCAAGAACAACTTCGACATCGGCGTGATGTTCGCCTACACCATCGTCCTGGCTCTCATCGCTCTCGCCCTCAACGGGCTGATCGGTGTGCTCGAACGCCGCGCACTGCGCTGGCAAGAGGCCGGCGGCGGCGGCTCGGTGATCTCGATATGAGCCCGGCAGGCGGCACGCGCCGTGGCCGGCCCGCTCGACGGGGCCGTCCCCCCGGCGGCAACAGCGACGAGACCCGCCAGACCATCCTCGACGTGGCGCTGCGTCACTTCGCCGAGCGGGGCTACGCCTCGACGACGATGAGCGGGGTCGCCGCCGACGTCGGTCTGGCCACGAGTGCCGTCTATCACTACTTCGACGGCAAGGAGCAGCTGTACGAGGCAGTGTTCTTCGCCGTCGCCCCGCGGGTGTGGGAGGCGATGGCCGACTCGATGGCCGGCGCCCCGACGATGCTCGCTGGCATCGAGACCCTGCTGCGCGGCCGGGGCGGGCCACGCGCTCCATACGTCAGCCCGTTCCTTGCCGGGATGCCCACGGTGGCCACGTTGCACCCCGAGTTCGAGCACCTGCTCAAGGCGCGCACCAAGTTCCAGGACCCCGTGTTCCGCGCCCTCGCCGAGACCGGGCTGCGCACCGGCGAGCTCGCCGGGCTCGACGTCGACGAAGCAACCGCGATGCTGCGGGCGTTCGTCATGGGCTGGTTCTTCGAGCGCCACTTCGAAGGGCCCGACCGCGACGACAACATCCCCGCCGTGATGCAGGCGTTCCGCCTGATGGCCACCGGCGCCCAGCACCTCGCTGCAAGTTCGGCCCCTGCCCCACCCCGCCGAAGGAAGACAGGATCATGAAGACGGCGTACGGACCGATCACGATCGAGCCGCTGACCGGCACCATCGGCGCCGAGGTCGTCGCCGGCGCCGGGATCGGACCGCTCGACGACGAGACGTTCGCTCATCTGCACCAGGCGTGGGTGGACTGGAAGGTGCTGTTCTTCCGCGACCAGCACGTTCCTACCGAGGACCAGATCGCGTTCGGCCGCCAGTTCGGCGAGCTCGAGGTGCACCCGTTCCTGCCCAGCGACGGCAACCCGGAGATCGTCGTCCTCGACACCGACGGCGAGGGCCCGTCGCGAGCCGAGCGGTGGCACACCGACGTGTCGTTCCGCGAGGCGCCGCCGACCGGGTCGATCCTGCGCGGCCGGATCATCCCACCCGTCGGCGGCGACACGCTGTGGGCCGACATGGAGCGGGCCTACGAGCAGCTCGACGACGCCACCAAGGAGCGCATCGAGCACCTCACTGCGACCCACACGCTGCGCACCACGTTCGGGCGCAAGCTGCCTGCCGAGGAGCTCGACCGCAAGCTGGCCGAGTACCCCGACCAGCACCATCCCGTCGTGCGCGTGCACCCCGTCACCGGTCGACGCTCGCTGTTCGTCAACGGGACGTTCGTCGACACGATCGACGACGTCGACCCCGACGAGGGGCGGTCATTGCTTGCCCGGCTGATCGCCACCGCCAGCCAGCCGACCTACCAGGTGCGGTTCCGGTGGCGGCCCGACTCGTTCGCCATGTGGGACAACCGCAGCACCCAGCACTGCGCCGCCCAGGACTTCGGCACGCAGCGGCGCCGGGTCGAGCGCGTCACGCTGGCCGGCGAGCGACCGTTCGGCCCGGCCGCCGCGGTCGACCGCCTGCCAGCCGTCGCCGTCCCGCGATGATCCATCGCCCGCCGTTCCCCACGACACCGCGCGCGCTGACCGCCGATGTGCTCACCGCGGCGCTTGGCGCGCCGGTGACCTCGTTCACCGCCACCACGGTGGGCGCCGACCGGGGGATGCTCGGTGACCTCGTGCTCGTCGAGCCGCAGTACGGGGAAGGCTCCGGCCCCGCCCAGGTGGTGGCCAAGTTCGCAGCCCAGCGCGACGGGAGCCTGGCATCCGCCCGCCGCAGCGGGTCCCACCTCCGCGAGCTGCGCTTCTACGACGAGCTCGCGCCATCGACGCCGGTCCGCGTCCCGCAGGTCTACGCCAGCTGGTACGACCCGGACTCCGCCGAGTTCCTGGTCGTCCAGGAAGCCGTCGACGTCGACGCGTCGATCGACCAGCTGCGCGGCATCGACGTCGGGCGCGCAGCGCTCGTGCTGGACGAGGTCGCCCGGCTCCACGCCACGTGGTGGGACCATCCCCGCCTGGCCACCCTCGAGTGGCTGCCCCGGCTCGACGGTCCGGCGCGCCGCCACAACCTCGACACGATCACCCGCACCGGATGGGACCCGCTGTGTGAGCTGCTCGGCGACGCCCTGACACCCGCCGAGCGAACGCTCGGTGCGGACCTGCCCGCACACGTCGACGACGTCCTCGTCCGGATGGGCCAGCTCCGCTCGACGCTCATCCACTCCGACCTGCGCGCCGACAACCTGCTGTTCGCGCCCGACGGCACGGCCGTGACGCTGATCGACTGGCAGGGCGCCGGCATCGGACCGCCCGCCTGGGACCTCGCCTACCTCCTGTCCCAGTCGCTCGACGTCGACACCAGGCGAGCCAACGAACAGCCCCTGCTCGACCGCTACGTCGCCGAAGCCCGGCGGGTGCGGTCCGACCTCGACGCCAGCGACCTCCTCGCCGGCTACGGAGCATCGATGATCTTCGGTCTCGTCGTCGCCACCAGCCTCCCGCTGATCAGCGATCCCAACCAGCCGCGCGTCCGCGCCCTGGCCGAGTCGATGGCCCGCCGGGCGATCGAAGCACTCCACGATCACGGCCAGCTGTGGGGGCCGGCCGCCGCCCGACAGGAGCAACCATGAAGACCACCACCGCCGGGCGCCTCGACGGCCGCCTCGACGGGCGCGTCGCCGCGATCAGCGCCAGCACCCGCAGCATCGGACGCGCCGTCGCCGAGGCCTATCTCGCCGAAGGCGCGCGGGTGGTCATCAACGGGCGGTCGGAGGACAAGGGCAAGCAAGCGCTCGCCGAGATCGGCGGCGGCGACCGCGTCGCCTTCTACCAGGGCAGCGCCACCGACCAGGCCGAGGTCGAAGCGCTCGTCGACTTCGCAATCGAGCACTTTGGGCAGCTCGACATCATGATCTGCAACGCCGGTGGCACCGGCCGCTCGGCCCCGATCGTCGACATGCCCGACGACGAGTGGCAGTACGAGATCGACCTCAACTTGAACCACACGTTCTGGGCCACCCGCCGCGCGCTGCGCCACATGATCCCCCGCGGCTGGGGACGGATCATTGTCATGTCCTCGATCGAGGGCAAGCACGGCAAGCCCAACGTCGCCGGCTACACCGCCACCAAGCACGCCGTCAACGGCTTCGTCAAGGCCGTCGCCCGCGAGGTCGGACGCGACGGCATCACCGTCAACTCGGTCTGCCCGGGTCTCGTGCTCACCGACATGGTCCACGAGAAGGCCGGCCAGGCGCTCGGCGTCGCCGGCGTCGAGGGCCTCATCGAGCACTACACCGCCGAGACCGCACTCGGACGCTGCGTCACGGTCGAGGAGATCGCCGCCTTCTGCGTCCACCTCGCCTCGAACGATGGCGGCGGGTTCAGCGGCGCCAACATCTCCCTCGACGGCGGCACCGCCTACTTCTGATCCCCACGAGCCGACCCGATGTCCGACGACGACCGTGTGCCCGGCTACCCGGTCAACCAGACGCCCAGCTACCCGTTGGCACAGGTCGACCAGATCGATCCCCGGCCGATCCCGGCGGTGCTGCCTGCCGAGCCGACCGCCCGCCAGCGCTAGGTCGCCATGTTGGCGACCGACGCCACGGTGTTCGGACTGCCGGCCGTGCTCCAGTACGGCGAGCTGTTCGTCCAAGCCGTCGACGCCGGCAACGCCAGGTACACCGGCTTCAACACGTCCGCCCACCAACGCCTACCGGCTGATCCGTGCTTCGACGCGTTCCGCGTCCCGACGGTCGACAACGTGTACTC
>JBIOUO010000007.1:0-5018 GCA_044867195.1 Ilumatobacteraceae bacterium | reverse complement strand
ATGCCGGCGCCGAGCGGGTTGAACATCGTGGCCAGCACGGGATCGAGATCTTCGGGCACCGGCAGCAGCATCGAGTCGGGGCCGAGGTACAGGTGCGTTGCGTACCCACCCCACAGACCCGGCGGGCGATCGACGTCGCCGAACCCGACCATGGTTGCCAACCCGTTGCGCTCGCAGCGCCGGTAGACACCGGCCCGGCACGCATCACAGCGCCGGCAGGACTGGAACACCTCCACCGCCACGCGGTCGCCAGCCTCGACGCCCCACCGCTCGGCGGCTCGGGGACCGAGCTGCTCGATCGTGCCGATCACCTCGTGGCCGGGGATGAAGGCGTGCGGCGATCGGATGTGGCCGGTGTACTGCTCGTGATCGGTCCCGCAGAGCCCGCACGCCTCGACGCGCAGCACACCGGCGTCGTCCCCGGCATCCGGGACGTGGAACTGGCGACGCTCGAAGCGTCGGGGTGCGGTCAGGACGAGTGCTTCTGCGTTCATCGGCTACCGGGTGGAGGTGAATGACGCTAACCGCCTGCCCGGCGGGCTCAGCGCAGCGCCTCGGCCACCGCCCGGCCACAGGCCTCCGAGCACAGGTACGGCTCCGGGTCGTGCGCCCGGTGCCCGTTGTCGACGACCGACTCGGTGACGCCCGCGAAGATGGCCGCGACCGGCTGGCCGCCGGCGACAGGATCGTTCGGGGCGCTGATGTTCGTCCAGCGCCGGATGCACGCCGGCCACTGCCCGCTGCCGTTGACAAGCGCGGGGCGAAGGTCGGCGCCGATCACGGCGTGATGCCCGAGCGGGGACCCGATCGTGACGAGGTCGATGCGCGCCGGTCCGGCCAGCGCCGCCAGCACCTCGTAGGCGACGACGGTGCCGAGCGAGTGGGCGACGACGACTCTCGTGTCGGCGTCGATCACGCGGGCCACCCGGCTGATGACGGTCGAGCGGACGGCGTCGTCGTCGAAGTAGCGACCGAGCTGGGCGATGGTCCGCCTGACCTGCTCGCGCCCGATGTGCTCCACGAGCGCGTCGAGGCCACTGGCGCCGACGAGTTGCGTCGCCGCATCGACGATGCCGGTCCGCTCGGCGATCGCCCGCAACTCCTCGTCGGCGATCGGCCGCGCCGGATCGGGGCGGAACACGTCGCCGTAGAACGCGGTCGTCACCGACGACGGCTCGACGTCGACGCCGTTCAGCGCGAGGCCGTCGCGCAGCGCAGGCACCCAGCGACCGGCGATCTGATGGGGCCCCCACAACTCGTGGAACGCCCCGTGAACGGCGACGATCGTCGACATGGCTGGCCAGTTCCGGTCAGCGGGTCCGCTCGCCGTAGTCGCCGAACGGGCGGTCGCGCTCGCGCACGGCTTCGCGCCAGCCGACCTCCTCGGCGCGGGCCACGAAGTCGAGGCCCTCCTGGGTGTGGCGGGCGACGCCGTCGAACAGCAGGCCGAGCAGCCGGCTCGTGTCGGGCTGGTACTGGTGGCGAGCCACGTCGTTGAGCATCCACTTCATCATCTGCAGCTGGTTGAGCGGCAGCAACGCGATGCGCCGAGCCAGGGCCGTGGCGTGGGCGGGGAGCTCGTCGTCGGGGACGCACGCCAGGATCATCCCGGCATCGGCGGCCTCGCGTGCGGTCAGCTCGTCGCCGGTGAACAGGTAGCGCTTGGCGCGTTCCAGACCGAGCCGGGCGACCCACACCCAGGGCGCCTCGGGCACGCCCCACACCCGTGCCGGCGGGTAGCCGAAGCGGGCCCCTTCGCCGGCCACGATGATGTCGGCGTTGAGCACCATGTCGGTGCCGCCGGCGATGCACCAGCCGTGCACCGCGGCGACGGTCGGCTTCGAGATCTCGTGCAGCTTGGCGAACGTGGCGCCGTAGCGGCCGATCATCTGCACGTCGGCCACGCTGTCCCACACCCGATCGCGCCCCTCAGCCGCCTGGGCCGGTGTCGACCAGTCGAGCCCGAACCCGGCGCAGAACGCCGGGCCGTCCGCGGCGAGCAACACGACCTTGACGTCCGCGTCACGATCGGCAGCGTCGAGCGCGGCGCCGAGATCGTCACGCAGCGCCGGCGTGATCGTGTTGTACTCCGCCGGCCGGCACAGCACGAGGCGCCGCACGGCCCCGTCGTCCTCGATGCGGATCGTCTCACCCAATGGCTGCTCCTGGTGGTTCGCCGGCCGACGCTACGCGATCGCACGGCGATGGGCGCGACGAGTGTCACGCCGACGAGTGACCCACTTCCGAGACTGGCTGCATCGATGACGGACGCGTGTAGGTTCTATTGCAGTCCCGTGACCGCGACCCCCGAGACGGAGGCTGCCCACCATGTCCACCAGCTCCGATTCGCGCCCGCGCCGGCATGCCACCCTGTTGCGGCTGGCGGTCGCCGCTGCCGTCCTCGCCGGCGCCGTCGGCGCGTTCTCGTCGCCCGCCGGGGCGGACACCGTCACCGCCGGTGGATGGCGGACCTCCGGCGTGGCGGTCGCCGACGTCCGCCCTGGCTCGATGGCCAGCGTGACGATCTCCGTGCAGGCCCTGTCCAGCGCCCGCACCGGCCTGGTGGACATCGAGCTCTACCAGCTCTACGACGCCCAGTGGCACAAGGCTGCCCAGCGGTTCTGGGACCGGCAGTCGTTCGCCGCTGACGAAACCCGGCAGTACCGGCTCGACTGGGCCGTGCCGGTGGGCCAGGCGCTCGGGACCGTGATCGTCAAGATCGGGATCTTCGGCAACGGCTGGAGCGGGCTGCAGCACTGGAACGATCGAGCCACGACGTTCCGCGTGGTGCCACGTCGCCGACCACCACCACCACCACATCGCCGACCACCACGACCGCACCCACGACGACGACGGCACCCCCGACGACGACGGCACCCACGACGACCGCGCCGCCAACTACGACCACCACGTCGACCGCGCCGACGACCACGACCACTCTCACGACGACGACGACCGCGCCCACGACGACCACCGCGCCGCCGGCGGGCCGCTTCGTGACGCTGCCGCCGGGATCGCCGTTGCCGAGCGACGCCGACTGCGCGGCCCGAGTCCGGCCGGCGCCGGAGATCCGGCTGGCGAACGCGACGTACAACCAGACTCGCGGCGGCGTCGACTCGTCCGCCACCGGCCTGTTCCGCCGGGTCACGGGCAACTTCACCGGGACGACCGACGAGATCATCCAGTGGGCGGCCTGCAAGTGGGGATTCGACGAAGACTCGGTGCGCGCCCAGGCCGCCAAGGAGTCGTGGTGGTTCCAGCGCAACGGCGGTGACTTCACCACCATCGCGACGAGCTGCGCGCCAGGGCATGGGTTCGGCGTCGATGGCCGGCCCGGCGAGTGCGCCGAGTCGGCGGGCATCATGCAGGTGCGCTATCCGTACCACCGCTGGGCGTTCCCGTGGGCGAGCTACTCGACGGCGTCGAACCTCGACTACGCGCTGGCGGTGCGGCGCGACTGCTTCGAAGGCAACAACACCTGGTTCAACCAGTTCGAGCGCGGCCGCGACTACGTCGCCGGCGATCTCTGGGGGTGCATCGGGGCGTGGTTCTCCGGCCGCTGGTACACACCGGCGTCCGTCACCTACATCAACGACGTGCAGAGCTACCTGAACCAGCGGATCTGGACCACGCCGGGGTTCATCAACGCCACCTGACGACCCGGACGTCGCGCGCTCGCGTCGTCAGCGCCCGGGATTCGGGTCGAGGTGATCGAAGCGGCCGGCGGGACGGATCGCGCGGTAGGCGTCGACGACCGGGGCCAGCTGGTCCGGCGTCGCGCCGTGCATGATCACGCCGTCGACGCCGAGGTCGAACTGGCGCAGCACCATCTCGGCGCAGCGCTCCGGCGTTCCCGTCGCCGCGGGCGCCAGCCACTCGTCGGGGATCAGCGTGGCGACGTGCTCGAGCGTGGCGGTGTCCGCCTTGTCGTCGATCGCGCCGCGGAACGAGGCGATGACGGGGTCGGCCCGGAACCGCTCGAGCGGTGCCGGGTCCCAGCGGTTCGTCCGCACCAGCAGGTCGCCGTACCCCTGGAGGTACGTCGCTAGGCGCCCGACTGTCTTCTTCAGCCGTAGGTCGTCCGGCAACCCGTCGTGCACGGTCGCGTAGCACGACCAGATGCGCACCGCCGCCGGATCGCGCCCGGCCTGCTCGGCGGCCGTGCGCACCGCCGCCACGCACCGCTCGGTGGTCTCGTCGGTGAAGAACGTGTGCAGCACGACCATGTCCATCACCCGCCCGGCGAGCGCCAGCGAATGCGGCCCGAAGGCGACGAAGCCGATCGGGATGTCCTCGTCGAACGATGGATCGAGCACCAGCACCGGGAACGTCCCGGCCGGCCCGTCGTGTCCAGTCACGACCTCGCCGCGGAACAGCCGGCGCATCAGGCCGACGAAGTCCTCGAGCTCGGCGGTGGTGATGCGCGGGATGCCGAACGCGTCGAACATCCTGTCAATCCCTCGCCCGAGGCCGAGCGTGAACCGCCCGCCGGTGAGCCGGTGCATCGTCGTCGCGTACGAGGCAGTGACCACCGGGTGGCGGGTGTTGTGATTGGTCGCCGCGGTGGCGATCCCGAGCGTCCGCGACGCGGCTGCCACGGCGCCGGACAGCGTCGCCGCCTCCTTGATGTTGAACCGCTCGGAGATGAACGCGCTCCCGAGACCCAGCGCCTCGCCGGCGGGGATCTCCTCGAGCAGCTCGGCCGGCGACTTCGGCGCCCCGGCCAGCACGTAGAAGGCGATCTCGTTGAGTTGCGGGCGAGCCGTGTCGCGGCGGTCGTCGACGTCCATGTCAGGGCTTGCGGACGGTGACGGGGATGCCGGTCATGTGGGCCTGGCTGCTCAGCGGCTCGTAGCTGCCGGGGCCGCTCGGGAGCAAGACGTTGGGGTTGGTGCCGGGATGCTCGGCGGCGACGCGCAGGCGGGGGCTGGCGGTGTGGCCCCAGCCGTGGACCATCGACACGACGCCGGGCATCAGCTCGCCGTCGAGGGCCACATCGGCGGTGACCTCGCCGTGGG
>JBIOUO010000006.1:0-3322 GCA_044867195.1 Ilumatobacteraceae bacterium | reverse complement strand
GCGGTCGGGGGCCGAAGCGGTCTCGATCGTCGCCGATGGTCTCGCTCGGCTTCGGCTCGCTCGCGTGTCTCGTTGCGCCTGGCGGCGCGACGCTCCGTGCCGATGACTCGCTCGCTGCGCTCGCTCGCGTGTCTCGTTGCGCCTGGCGGCGCGACGCTCGACCTGACCATCCATGCTCGCTGCGGTCGGGGGCCGAACCGGTCGCTATTGCCGCGGGCTGACCAGCCGTCATGCCCCTGTACACACCTGGCCGCCGCCGGGCGATCGTCCTCCTACTGCTGACGTCCGTGCTGCTGCTGACGCTCGACCTCCGCGGTAACGCCGTGTTCGACGCCGTGCGGACCGGCTTCAACCGCTTCATGGACCCGCTCGAGTCGGCTGCCGACGTTGCCACCACGCCGATCCGCGACGTGTGGCACGGAATCACCGACTACGAGCGGGTGGCCGACGAGAACGAGCGGTTGCGCGACCAGCTCGACGCCCAGCGGGGCGACCAGATCGCGGCCCAAGCGGCGATCCAGGACCTCCAGGAGCTGCTCTCCGAGCGCGATCTGCCGGCGCTCGGCGACTACCCGGTCGTCACGGCGATGGTCGTCGGCAGGAGCCCGACCAACCTCGACCAGGTCGTCGAGATCAACAAGGGCAGCCGCGATGGACTGCAGGTCGGCATGGCGGTGACGACCAGCGCCGGGCTGGTCGGCAAGATCACGACACCGCTACTCGCCGACCGCGCCTACGTCATGCTGGCAACCGATCCCCGGTACGCGACGACAGTGAAGGTCGTCCCGGGCACCCCGCCGGAGACGACGACCACCGCCCCGCCGGCTCCTGCCTCCTCGCCGCCGAACGCGCCCGCCGAATCGGCGCCGCCGGCAGCGGCGGCTTCGACGCCCGTCGAGACGTCCGTCCCGCCGCTCGAGGTCCCCCCGCTCGAGGTGGCACCGCCGACGACACCGCCGAGCACACCGCCGACGACGCCCCCCGGATCGACGAGCACGACGACCACGACGATCGACGTGGCCAAGTTCCGCGACACCGGGCAGCTCACCGGCAAGGGGTCCGACGAGCTGCCGCAGGTCAGCCTGCTCGCCGACACGCCGCAGTTCGGCCGCATCGTCGAGGGCGACCTCGTCTTCACTGCCGGCGGCAGCGACTCGCTGGCGCCGCCCGACATCCCGATCGGCACGGTGCGCAACGTCATCGCCGGCTCGTCGGCCGAGGGCCCGGTGCTCGAGGTCGAGCTGTCGGCGGACGTCAACCGCCTGCACTTCGTGTCAATCATCATCTACCAGTCGCCGTCCGAGGTGCCCTCGACCGACGGCTCGCAGGCAGGTGGCGGCTGATGTTCGCCACGCTCGTGCAGGGTCCGCTGCTGCGCCTGTTCTCGGTCGGCGTCGTGCTGCTCGCTCTGCAGCGGACGCTGTTCACCGACGTCCGCCCGGCCGGCGTGACGCTGCAGGTGATGCTCGCGCTGGCCGCCGCGGCCGGCGCGGCGGGCGGCCCGCAGAAGGGCGCGCTGGCCGGGTTCGTGCTCGGGTTGCTCTACGACCTGTCGGCCGGCACGCCGCTCGGGTCCTCCTCGATCGCCATGGGCCTCGGTGGGTACGCCGCCGGCTACGTGACGTCGATCACCGTCGAGCCGCAGTGGTGGCTGGCGGCGCTGTTCGTGGGTCTCGGCGCCGCGGTCGGCGAGGCGCTGGTCCCGGTGATCCGCGCCTTCGTCGGCGAGGACCACGCCTTCGACCCCCGCTACGGGCTCGGCGTCGGCATCGTCGCCATCGGGGCGATGGTGATGAGCCCGCTCCTCGTGCCGGTCGGGCGCTGGTGCATGCGGGTCAAACGCACGCCGTGGAAGGCCCCGCCGCCGGA
This sequence comes from Ilumatobacteraceae bacterium, assembly GCA_044867195.1. GTDB lineage: Bacteria > Actinomycetota > Acidimicrobiia > Acidimicrobiales > Ilumatobacteraceae > JALZMG01. The sequence goes on along the minus strand of JBIOUO010000006.1, from coordinate 1,453 downwards.
GGCGCCGGTATGACCCCACACTGCCCACAGCACGGGGGAGACTGGCCCGATGCCGGCTGACAAGCGCGCCACGCGCCTCGGTGTGCTCGCCGTCGTGGCTGCCCTGCTGTTCGGCGCGATCGGTGTCCGGCTGTGGTTCCTGCAGACGGTGCAGGCCGAGTCGCTGCAGCAGACCGTCGACGCGCGCAAGACGAAGACCGTCCGCCTGGTGCCCGAGCGGGGCCGGATCTTCGATGCCTGGGGCCGGATCCTCGCCGACAACCAGCGCACGTTGACGGTGGCCGTCGAGTGGGACGTCATCCGCCGCGACACGGACCGCGCCGAGCTGTTCACCCGCCTCTCGGGCTGGCTCGGCGTGCCCGTCACCGACATGGAAGAGCGATACGACGGGCCGGCTGGCCACGGCACGCGCTACAGCCGCTACAAGCCACTGCCGCTGGCCGAGGACGTCAGCGAGAACGTGGCGGTGGCGATCAAGGAGCGCAGCGAGGACTTCCCCGGCGTCACCGTCGTCGAGGGGTGGAAGCGCGTCTACCCCTACGCCCCGCTGGCATCCCACGTCCTTGGCTACATGGGTGCGATCACGGCCGAGGACGAGCAGCACTTCAAGGACCTTGGCTACGACACGTCGCTCGGCGGTGAGGAGGTTGGGCGGGCCGGCGTCGAGCGGTCGTACGAGGACGTGCTGCACGGCAAGTGGGGCGAGGTCACCTACGAGGTCGACGCCGACAACCGGATCGTGCGCGAGATCAGACGCGAGGAGCCGGTCAATGGGATGGACGTCCAGCTGTCGATCGACCTGCAGCTGCAGCAATACACCGAGCGCCTGCTGCAGACCCAGCTGCGCCTGAAGCGGGCGTTCACCGTCGGCAACCCCGAGATCACCAAGCCCGACGGCACGAAGGGCCCGCTCGACAAGGACCTTGCCGTCGGCACCCAGGTCCACTACAAGGCGCCGGCCGGCTCGACGATCGTGATGGACAACTCGACCGGGCAGGTCCTGGCGATGGCCAGCTACCCGACGTTCGACAACCGCTGGTTCTCGTCCAACGTCGGGTCGGAGAAATTCAACGAGATCTTCCCGACCACCAACCCCGACGGCGGACGTCTCGACCCCGACCGCACGCCGCTCGCCAACCGGGCGATCCAGGGCCAGTACAACATGGGCTCGACGTTCAAGGTGTTCACCGCCTACGCCGCTCTCGCCACGGGACGCCTCGGGCCGAACTCGACCTACACCGACCAGGGCACGTACACGTTGAGCGGGTACTCCGTGAGTTCGGACAAGTGCGCGGCCGGGACCGTGCGCTGCGTGTTCCGCAACTCGACGTGCCCGGTCGACAACGGACCGTGCCGCTACGGCACCGTCAACGTCACGTCGGCACTGGCTGTGTCCAGCGACGCCTTCTTCTACAAGCTCGGCGAGGAGTTCTACCTCACGCCCGGCACCCAG
>JBIOUO010000005.1:0-6867 GCA_044867195.1 Ilumatobacteraceae bacterium | reverse complement strand
GCCTGGGGTTTTCACTCTTTCGGGTGACACCTGACCCCCCGGAGTTCCGCTGTAGAGGGGGCTGGGGCATTCCGTGGCGTGAAGCCCTGGTCCCGGACTCGTCATGAGTCTGACGACTCCAGAATCTATCGAAACGGCCCTGGTCTTCAAGCTGAACTCGACTTCCGTGAACGAGTGGACGAGGCTGGCCACACCGTGTGGCCACAGGTAGACGACCGTTCCAGCGCTGCTCAACAACAGGTAGAGGTGAGGTATGTATGGGGCCGGCCGGGCAATCCCCGTGACGTCGTCCTCACAGCGCGGTGCGGTGTGCTGGACGTCGTCAACGACGTCCGCAGCTTCGGCTCGACGTGTGCCCGGTGGTCGCGTCCCATAAACGGCGCCGGGCGGTGTCCGAGATCGCCGGCTGGTCCGCATGGCCCTTGCACCTGAGTCAGATGAGTTCGATCGAGAGGGACCACGCGAACCCGTCGTCAAACGGCTCTGGGTTGCGGCTCCAGGCTGCCTTTGGCGGGGTACCAGCCGCGCCGCACCGCGATCCCGGTGTCGGTGGCGTTTAGCCAGCTGCGGATCGTTCGGATGTCGGCGACGAAGGTGCCGAGCTCGTCGCGTTCGGCGCTGTCGATCGACGCGTCGTGCGGCCGGGTGTCTGCTGTGATGAGTTCCCCCAACTCGATCATGTGTTGACGACACGTCGTTGGTGTTGCATCGACAACCCGATTTGCAGATTTTCAACACCCCGGGGAGCTCTATTGAGTGTTGAAGGTGTCAGCGGCCGCAACGGCTCGTCATGGGATTCGAAGCGGATTGCCCAAACGGGCAGCCGTCGTGCCCGCGGCCAGGTGCCTTTTGCCGTTGACCTCACTGGCACCGACTGCGATACCCGAAGCGATGACGGACAGGGCCGAGGTTGCCCGCGTCGAAGCACGACGGCGCACTGACGCGCCCGCCGGTGCACGACCGAGACGGGCACCGGAGCCCGGCCTGCCGGTCCGCGCTCTCGCTCCGGTGGCTCCAGCGTCGAACACCCTGGCGCTCCACCTTCAGCGCAGCGCGGGAAACCTCGCGACCGGTCGCCTTCTGTCCGGGCCACACAGGAAGCCGCACGTGCAACGCGAGCCGCCGAGTCCCGCCCCCGCAGCGGGCGCGACGGCGCCGTCGCCCCCCGTGCCCAACGCTGCGCCATCGGGAACGAACCGCGTCGCATTTGTCCGCGAGGAGGGGCTCAACCTGCGGGAGGTCCCTGACCAGACGTCGAAGTCACTCGCCCAGCTGCGCTTCGGCACACGCGTGCGCGTGCTCGAGGAGGAGGCCCTTCACCCGGGCTGGCAGAAGGTGACCACGCCGGCGGCAGCGGTCGGGTTCCTCCACGCCCCGCGGGTCCATTTCCCTCCGTCCGACCTGATTTCCAGGGATCCCGGAATGACCATGGTGCGCATCCGCAGCGGCCAGACGTTCTGGGGGCTGGTCAAGGAGCAGTACGGCATCCGGGGCGACGAAAGCACCGCGGACCAGAACATCAACCACTTCATCAACGCGATCCGGGCGGTGAACAAGGGCGACGCGTTCATCGTGGAGACCGACTGGCTCGACGACATCGGCAATTGGCTGTTCAGTGGGCGTGACGCGTCGGACACCCTCCTGAAGGCCGGGTACGACCTGTGGATCCCGAGCTTCGGCGTGGCGGCAGCGATGGACGTCGGCAGCGGCACCCTCACGGGCGAGGCCGCACGAATCGTCAAGAAAATCGAGCAGAAGATCGCCGACTTCAAAGGGGCGTGCGCCGCCGCCGTCAAGTACGCCCCAGAAGCGATCACCAAGCAGGCCGGCGACACGGCGATGGGACTCCTCCACGGCCTCATCGACTTCGCCATCGACGCCGCCAAGATCCTCGCCATCAGCACGGCAGCGGGCGCCCTCATCGGTGCACTGTTCGGCGGGGTGGGTGCGGTTCCGGGTGCCGAGATCGGCTTCGAGATCGGGCTACTGATCCTCGAGTACTACGGCCTGGCGATAATGATCGAGGCCATCCTCGGCATCGCCGGCAACCTGCTCTCGGAGCTCGGCAGCTTCGTCAGCCAGGTCTGGAACGCCGACGGCGACCCCAAGAAGGTCGATCTCGCCGGTAAGACGCTGGCCAACGCGCTCGGGACCCTGGTGAGCGCGCTCCTGATCGCCCTCGCGGCCTACCTCATCAAGAAGGGTGGTGACTCCATCGCCAAGTCGAAGTTCGGCCGCAAGGTCGGCGAGAGCGAAATCGCCCGCTGGCTGGCCGACCGGCAGAAGATGAAGACGACGAAGGAGACCTCAAAGGGAAAGAAGGAGGCGCCGTCCGGCCAACAAGGTGGGACGCAGCAATCTCTGAAGGAACGGCTCGACGAACTCGCCAAGGATCATCTCGACCACGGCGGCAAGGAGACCCCGGGTACCCGGGCCGAGGCGGAGGCCGCGATCGGGGTCGAGAAGGCCGAAGGACTCGGACCGTTCCGGCGGCCCAAGAAGGGTGAGGGTCACGCCGGCGACTTCGTCGACGAGACCACGGGCATCGATTGGGACGTAAAGCGGCCGCGGAGCCGCGACGTTCTCCAAGAGGAGATCCGCGCCCGGGCCCGCGAGCAGGGACGCCCGGAGCCGAAGCTGGACCCGAACCGTACGATGAAGGGCGAGTTCGACCTCAAGGACCAGCTCGCCGACATTCGCACCGAGCTCGCCACCGGCGAGCGAGTGATCGTCGACACACGTAGCCTCAACCCGGCGGACGCCGCGACGCTCCGGACTGTGGTAGCAGACCCGGCCAACGGCATCCCACCCGGTACGGTGGTCCTGTGGCCATGAGTGCCGACGTGGCGGCCATGCTCGAAGCGGCGCGGCGGTGGTACGAGACGTCGGGCACGGAAGGCGCGCCGGCGTATTTCGCGTTCGAGCGCCACGAGGAGGCGGACCTGCGCGAGGCCGTCCTGGTCGAAGCCACCCTCCAGGAGGCGGTCCTGCCGCGTGCCCTCCTCGACGGCGCGAACGCCACCGGCGCGCTCGCCAACGGCATCGACCTTTCCGGCGCCTCTTTGAAGGGCGCCGACTTCTCAAAGGCCGACCTCGTCGAGGCCAACCTTGAAGGTGCCGACGCCGAGCACGCACACTTCCGCCGCGCCCGCCTGACCCGCGCCCGGCTGGCGAGGGTGAATCTCCGCGCGGCGAACCTCCAGGGCGCCGACCTGCGCGATGCCGACCTGCGCGACGCCGACCTGCGCGACGCCGACCTGTCGGGTGCGTCGTTGGCCGGTGCTGACCTCAGCGGCGCGAGGCTCGCCGGTGCCGACCTCAGCCGTGCCGCGCTCACGATTGCGACCCGCCTCGCCCGCGCTGAGGGCCTCGAGGACGCTACGGCCGAGTGGCTGAGCCTCGACGGAGAGCGCGTTGGTCTCGACGCGTTGACCGGCGGGTAGTTGCCCGGGCAAGCGGGTCGCTGACGATCAGCGTCAGCACGTCTTGTCAGGAACGGGACCCGGCGGCGCGTCGTGATCCGCGTCCCTGGTGCCCGGGATGCCGTGCGGGGTTGCGCGACGCCACAACCCGCTTGATGCAGGCCGACCATCGCCATCCCGGCTTGGCCGTCAGTCGGGCGGCCTTCACGCCGCGCAGGTCGACGATCTCCACCATCGTCTTGTCCGGCGTACCCGTCTCGTCGGGTGTATCGAGGTTCTTCTTCGTCATCCTCGCCATCGGTTCCTCCTCCGTGCATCAGAGAGGGCGTTTCGGTGCGTGCCGGGTGACGTGGGTCGCTTCCGATGATCGCTCGTCGAGGGCCGCTGTCATGCCGGTGTGTGCTCGTGAGCCGGCGATGGTCTGCGCGATATGGTTCCGATCATCGTGCGGTCGCGTCGTGGACGACGCGTATGGCGTGCGTCCCGAACTGGCCGACGAGGCCGCCGATCGTGAGGACGGCTGCGATGAGCGAGGCGCCGCCACTGGCGAATGCTCCGGCACTCGCGAGCACGGTCGCCAAGGCCCCGAGGCGCTCGCCGATCGAGCGTTTGTCGGGTTGGGGACGCCGCAGGTCCTGATCCATGCCGTCGAGGTGATCGCTGACAACGGCCCGTTCCCGGTCGTTCAATCGAGCGGACAGCGTCGCCGAACGAAGCGCGTGACCGCCGATTGCACCTCCGAGGTGGTCGCGATTGTGCCGTGTTGATCGGCGTGGATGTGCTGATCCCGGCCAACCATGTTGACGATCCCCGCCTGCTGGTCTGCGATGTGGAAGTTTGTGGCCACGCTCACACGCTCCGGGTCGGTGACGACAAGGCGATGAAGTCCCGGGCCCGACGACGCCGTGATGTGGCCACGATGTGCCGGATGACGCCAATGATCATCGTCAGCTTTCCAAGGACGGCAAATCCCGCTCCGGCGAGGAGGAACACGCGAGTTGGTCGGGCGTCCTGGCCTGATTCACACCGCATCCGATGCCGCGAACGCTGCCAAGCTGGTCGCACTCGGGATCACCGCCACGCCGGCCACGCCGTGGACCGGGACGCAGCAGATGACGGTCGGCCCCCACGCATTCCACTGGGACGGCGCCACCTGGCAACCGGGTGCGGCCGGCGCCGTCAACGCGGCTCCGGGAAGCTCGTACGGCGCCCGCAACGACATCACCGCCGCTGACGCAGCGAACGCCAGCAAGCTCGCCGACCTCCAGTTCACCGCCACACCATCCACGGCGTGGACGAGCACCCTGCAGATCACGGTCGGCCCCCACGCATTCCACTGGGACGGCACCGCCTGGCAACCGGGCGCCGCCGGCGCCGTCAACGCGGCTCCGGGAAGCTCGTACGGCGCCCGCAACGACATCACCGCCGCTGACGCAGCGAACGCCAACAAGCTCGGAAACCTCGGGTTCACACCGACACCGTCCATCGCGTGGACGGCCACCCAGCAGATGACGATCGGGGCGCACGCATTCCATTGGGACGGTGCCACCTGGCAACCGGGACCCGCATGACAAGACGCTCCTCCCGCTCGAGTGACGAGAGGAGCCGACGACCGTCACCCACGTCGTAGGGGAACCGCGCCCGGACCACACAGAGGGCCCGCGCTTGGAGCGCGAGGCATCCGAGTAACGCGTCCAAATCTCCCCGGCCGGGACGTCCTGTACCGCCGGGTCGATGACGTCTCTGGCGGCCATCGACCGCCTGAGTGTTCGCTGCCGCGCGCAGTCCGAATCGGCGCTGTCGAGGTGCGGCATATAGCGGATCGAGCGCCGTGTAGCGACCCGCCGTGCTGTCGGACGGCGCGGCGCGGCCGTGGCGCTGCTCCTCATGGCTCATCTCACCGTGCACCTCGATGTGGGCGGTGGCGGTGCGTTCGTGTGCTCATGCGCCGGCGATGATCGGGACGTCAACGATGGCGCGCTGCGAAACGGCGGGTCACGATCCCGAGTCATCGGCCTCAGAACCATCAGCGGACGGCAACGGATTCTTCCGACCTCGAATCGCCGGATCGCTCCCCCGGCCCGTCGATTCGCGATGCGGTCGGAAACAATCACGATGTCGGAACAATCGGCGATCCGCCCAGCAGCGTGGACGGGACGGCCCCCGGCGAGGATTCGTCGCTCGGTGCCGTCGCGAACCGTACGGGGCCCGTGGACGCCCGTAACCGGCGTTGCTCCGACCTCGGAACAACGGCAGTTGTTCCGAGGTCGTGATTGTTCCGAGGTGAGCGGGCTCGGGCCTGTCTGGCAAGGGATCCGACGTGAGCAGGTCGGAACAATCACACGCCGTCAGGACAGCGAGCAGCGGGCCGGACGGCGGGTAGGGGCCCAGCGTGGCTACTCGATCGATGGCTCGCTTTCGGCGTCGGCCACCAAGGAACCCGATCGGCAGTAGCTCGAGCCTCTGGACGCAGTCGTGCTCGGCCCGGACACGTCCTGCTCGTTCTCCCCGGATGGCGTGCGCGACCGCATCGGCCGAGCGGCTGGGTTGGTCCGACCTGATCTCCGCGAAGGCCCTGGCAGCGAGCTCAGGTACGGTCAACGTCGGAACAATCGCGAGGTCGGAACAACCGTCGTTCGGCGCTGACGCGCTCAACGACTGCGTGGATTCAGTGCTCGCGATCGCGAGCAGTTGAGCGCGGGCGAGTCGGCACCTCTCGAATGACGCGCGGCCCGAGCAGACAGAGCTGTTGTGCACGATTTGTGATGCGACCTCGTGCCGGGCAAGGATCATCAGCTTGCGGGCGTATCGGCGGGTTCGGCGCATACTGCGATTTGCCGCAAATCACAGCGGCTTTCGCGCCAACCATTGGCCTGCTGACCCAGGGCTTCGTCAAAGTTCTACCTTGCCCTGCTTGTCCGCACCCCTGCATCGCGAGACTGGGCTCGTGCTATTCATCTCCGGGGCGTCCAATCGTTCGCGAGGAGGCCAAGAATGGCTCCGTCTGCGTATGCGCCGTACACCCAGGCGGAGCGCCGCAGCGTTCCCTCCCGCGTGAACCCGACCCTGGTTGCCGCCGCGAGCATCGGGATGTTGTCCGTGAGGGTCTCGATCTGCAGGCGATGTAGTCCGCGTACGGCGAACCCGTATTCGCAGAGCGTGTGCAGGACATCGACGCCGAACCCGCGGCCGCGGAACGCGGGTCGCAGGGCGATCCCGATGTGAGCCGTCCGGTTGTGTGCGTCGATGCCCCAGAGCAGAGCCTCGCCGACCAGTTCCTGCGACTCCAGCTCGACAACGGAGAAGCACGCTGCCTGTTCCGACGGTCCGGTCACGGCGAAGGGCGAATGATCCGAACCTGGTGGGATGGGCCGCCACGGGCGAGAGTCGGTGCGTGACCGTGTGGGCACGTCGTCGTACAGCTCGGAGTGGAGAATTGGGACGT
>JBIOUO010000004.1:0-23294 GCA_044867195.1 Ilumatobacteraceae bacterium | reverse complement strand
CCAGACGGGGACAGCCCCCCAGTGATCGTCTCTCCCCCCCTCCGCTCGTCGGGTCGCCGCTGATCCCGCCCGACACCTGCTGAGACCTCTTTGCAAAGCCCGTCACGCTCCGAAACCGGCTTCACGGCAGCTGGGGGGCCGACGGTGCGAGAATCGGGCCACAGTGGCTAATCCGGCGTATGCGTCTCGGTCCTACAAGCAGGCCCGGTCACGGCTGCTCGCGGTCGAGCAGGTGTGCGCGCACTGTGGCCGGGCCGCGACCGAGGCCGACCATCAGCCGCCGCTGTCGCAGCACGCCCACCTCGACGGCACCGGCTGTTGCCGGTTGGTACCGTCGTGCCCGCGTTGCGCCCGGCGTCAGGGGGCGATCCTGGCCGGCCGCATCGGCACGGCGCCGCCGGCGCGCCCGGCTGTCTCTCCCGCCGGGGCGTCGGCGGCGTTGGACGCTGTCGGCTGGCCGGCCGGCGACCCGATCTGGCGTCGCGACTGGCTCGCCGAGCTCGTCGACGTCCCCGACGATGCGACGTGGCCGCGGCTGATGACGCCCACCCATCCCGAGGCGACCGGATCCTACGGCGACGAGTTCGCCGCCTACGCCGCCGCCCGGTCCGGCATGCCGCTGCGATGGTGGCAGCGATTGGCGGCCGCCCGCCTCCTCGAACATGACGAGAGTGGCGACCTGTGCTGGCGGGCGGCCTGCCTGACTGTTGCCCGTCAGGTCGGCAAGTCACACCTGCTGCGCGAGCTGTGCATGTGGCGCCTCGGCCAGGGGCACCGCTTCGGCGGCCCGCAGACCATCGTGCACACCGGCAAGGACCTCGGCATCTGTGTCGAGGTGCAACGCCCGGCGCGCCGTTGGGCGCGCAGCCCCGACCTCGCGGAGGTCTACAAGGTGCGCGAGGCCAACGGCCAGGAGATGATCGAGGCGCTCGCCGACGGCTCGAGGTGGATGATCCGCGCCAAGGACAACACCTACGGCCTGACGGCGTCGATGACCGTCGTCGACGAAGCGTGGAAGGTCGAGGCCGAACACATCGACGAGGGGCTCGTGCCGACGATGATCGAGCAGTACGCCTCGCAGCTGCTGCTCGTCTCCACCGGGCATCGCCGGGCGACGGGGCTGATGGTCGACCGGCGCAACCGCTTCGTCGCCGACCCCGCCTCGACGACCGGGGCGCTGTGGATCGAATGGTCGGCACCGCCGACCGCCGAGCTCGGCGACGAGGCGGCGTGGCGGGCGGCGTCGCCGCACTGGCATCGCCGCCGCCGCGACGGCATCGTCGAGGAGTACGCCAAGGCGCTCGCCGGTGACGGCGCCGACGAGGACGAAACCGATCCGCTCGAAGGGTTCGCCACCCAGTGGCTGAATCGTTGGCCGGCCCGCCGGCGGCGCAGCGGCCACGGCGAACCGTTGCTGCCCGAAGGCGTCTGGGAACGTTGCGCCGGCGCCCTCGACGACATCGCCGGGGCCGGTGTCATCGCCCTCGAGGAGAACCGTGGCACCGGTGCCGCCGCCGCCTTCGTCGCCGCCGACGCCGCCGGCCGCTTCGAGGTCGACGGCCGCGCCTGCGCGACGTGGGCCGAAGCGATCGACCTCGCCGCCGACTTCATGAACGCCCGGCCCGGCGCCCGCCTCTACGTCGGCGCCCGCATGAACAACCAGCTGCCCGACGACTTCCCGGCGCGGGCGACAGCACGCAAGGCCGGCCAGACCGAAACCGGCCGCGGCCTCGTCCTGCTACGCAACCTCGTCGCCGAGGGCCGCGTCGTCCACGACGAAACCGCAGACCTCGACGACCAGCTCGCCCGTGCCCGTGTCCACCCGCTGACCGGTGGCGGCATCGGCCTGGTCAACAACAACGCCCGCACCGACCTGCTGCGCGCCTGTCTGTGGGCACTCGACGCCGCCCAGGCACCGGCACCGATCCCCGCCGTCCACTGAAATCGATCCCACACAACATGTAGTGGCCCTTCCCATCCAAATCACCAACATGTAGTTTGAGTGGCGGTGGCGAAAGGGACGCGCGCATTGATCCCCCGCGAACCGCTCCCGCCGTCGCCCGCTGTTCCCCCAACCGTGGCGACGGATGCGGCCCCGTCACCGGTGGCGACCGTGGACGACAGTGGGGCAGCACTGTGGCCGCCGCCGGTACGGGCGACGACGTGGCCGGGCTGGCCGACGGACTGGCCGACGCCGTACCTGTCGGGCCACCTCGAATGTCTCACCGATATCGCCTGGGCCTGTCTCGATCTCAACTCGTCGGTGCTCGCGGCGATGCCGCCGTACCTCGTCGGTGCCGCCCCGTCGCTCGACACGTCGTGGCTGACGAACCCTGACCCTGACCGCTACAACTGTTGGGAGGACTTCGCCCGGCAACTGTTCTGGGACTACCAGGGCTGCGGCGAAGCGATCGTCTACCGCACCGCCAGCTACAAATCCGGTTGGCCGGCCCGCTTCCACCTGATCCCGCCGCTGCTCGTCGACATCGAGCTCGACAGCGACGGGCTGCGCCGCTACCACATCGGCGGCCGCGACATCACCGCCGACGTCCTGCACATCCGCTACCAGGCGACGACGCAGGACGCCCACGGTCACGGCCCGCTCGAGGTCGGCCGCGGCCGCCTCCTCGCCGCCAACCTGCTGTCGCGCTACCTGACCAACCTGCTCGCCGCCGGCGGTGTCCCGACAACGGCGCTGATCCATCCCGAGGCGCTCACCGCGCAACAGTCAGCCGACCTGCAAACCCAGTGGATCACCGCCCGGATGTCGACGATCGGGCTGCCCGCGGTGCTGTCGGGCGGCCTGACGTTCGAGCAGGTCACCCTGTCGCCACGCGATCTCGCCCTGACCGACCTGGCGGCGATGACCGAGGCCCGCGTCGCCATCCTGCTACGTGTCCCCGCCTACCTCGTCGGCCTGCCGCAGTCGTCGGATTCGCTCGTGTACAACACCGCCGCCCTCACCTTGGACTTCCACTGGCGCGCCCATCTACGCAACATCGTCCGCCCCGTCATCGGCGCCCTGTCCGGCTGGGCGCTGCCCGCCGCGACGACGTTGGAGCTCAACCGTGACGAGTACGTCAAACCGGGCCAGCTGGAACGGGCCCAGACCTACCAGATCCTCAACGGCATCGCCGACGACACCGGCCAGGTCCTGTCCGCCGCCGAGATCCGCGAGCTCGAACGGTATTCGACCGCCGCGCCGACGACGACGCTGACCTCCGGGGTCCTGCAATAAGACGGCGCCTCATCATCCTGGCCGCAGCAACGGCCGCACTGGTCGCCTGCGGCGACGACATCAACACCGAGGTCCAATGGCAGGGCGAGTACGACACGACGACGACGAACCCGACGACGACGACGTGCCCCGACTGCGTGCCCAACACCAACGCCAACACGACGACCACGTCGACGTCGAGCTCGTCGTCGACTTCCTCGTCGATCTCTACGACCTCCTCGACCTCCTCGACGACGACCCCGGCGACGACGACGTCATCGCCGAACAGTTCCTCGACGGCGCCCTCGACGACGTCTACCTCGACTACCTCGACGACCGCGCCCACGACACCGACGACGACCAGGCCGCCACCGCCGCCGCCACCGACGACGACGACGCCGTCGACGTCGACGACCGGGCCGCCGACGACACCGACGTTGCCGCGGACCGTATGAACACCGGAGGTGATGAACGATGACCGACCTCGACCTCGACGGCGACCTCGATCTGGAGCTCGACGAGGCGCCGTGGACGGCGGCCGAATGGCGCTCGGCGACCGTCGCCGAGGTGTCGACGTCGCGACGCGAGATTTCCGTTGTCGCCGTCCCCTACGACGAGGACGCCGACATCTGGGAACACGCCCGCCACTACGTCGAGTCGTTCGCCCGTACCGCCTTCGCCGGTGTGCAGCGCCGTCTCGGCGGCCGCCGCAAGGTCACCGTCAACCGTGAGCATGACGCCGCCCGCACGATCGGCAAGGTGCTCACCCTCGAGCCGAACCATGCCGACGGGCTGCATGCGACGATGCGCCTGACGAAGGGCACGGCGCTGGCGGATGAGACGTTGGCGCTCGCCGCCGATGACGTGCTGGGGGCGTCGATCTCGTTCTCACCGATGGTCGACGGCGAGGAGTGGTCAGACGACGGTCAGCGGCGCCGCATCACCCGCGCCTATCTGCATCACATTGCCCTCGTTCCCGAACCCGCCTACGAGGGCGCCGGTGTGCTCGCCGTACGCCACCTCGGATCTCCGCCACCGGCGCCGTCGCCGGCGGTCGTCGTCGGGTCGTCGACGCCGTGGCTCGACAAGATCCTGGCGCAGCGCGCAGCCTCCCGCTACGGTTTACACCTGACGCCGTAGGGCTACCACCCGTGAGGTGCCGGCAGGGCCGGTACGGGTGTCAGCGGGCACCGCGACGCGAACCACATGTTTCGCTGTCAGGAGGTGCCCGAATGGGCTCGATCGATTCGCTATACGGCCGCCTGTCCAAGGAGCTCGACGACAAGATCGCCTTTCAGGACGAGCTGATCGCCGGCGCCGAGGCGCAGGGCCGCGACCCCAACCCGAACGAGCAGGAGCTGTACGAACGGGCAACCGCGCGGATCAACGAGATCCGGCCGATGCTCGACCGCATCACTGACTCGATCAAGGTGCAGGCCGAGTCGCGTCAGAAGGGCGCCGAGATCGCCACGCTGTTCGCCTCGATGCGCCGTATGGACGGCCGCTCCGACGAGCCGACCGCCGAGTACCGTTCGGCCGGCGCCTACGTCCATGACCGGGCCCGCGCCGCGCTCGGCGACGCGCAGTCGATCGAACGTCTCGACGTCTACCACCGTGTCGCCGCCCATCAGACGACGACGAACGCGTCGGGCATCGTCCCGACACCGATCGTTCAACCGGTGATCAACTTCATCGACGCTTCACGGCCGCTCGTCTCGGCGCTCGGCCCCCGCCCGCTCGAAGGCGGCCCACAGTTCTTCCGGCCCAGGGTGACGACACACACGTCGATCGCCAAACAATCCGCGCAGAAGGCCGAATTTTCGTCAACGGCGATGGTCATCGACAAGTTGACCGCCGACGTCGACACCTACGGCGGCTACGTCAACGTCGCCCGCCAGCTGATCGACTGGTCGACGCCGTCGGCGATGGACATCATCGTCGGCGACCTCGCCTCCCAGTACGCGATCGCCACCGAAGCCGCCGCCGCCGTCCTGTTCCAGACCGCGGCGACGGCCGGCACGACGTTGCCGACCGGCGCCAACACACCCGAGCAGATCGCCGGTGCGGTGTGGGCTGCGGTCGGCGCGATCTACGGCACCGTCAAGGGCGGCGGCCGCATCGTCGGTGTCGCCTCGCCGGCGATGCTCGGCTACATCGGCCCGGCGTTCGCCCCGGTCAACCCGACCAACTCGCAGTCGACCGGATTCTCCGCGGTCGACTTCGGCTCCGGGCTGATGGGCAACATCGGCGGCGTCCCGATCTACGTGTCGCCCGGCGTCACCGGCAACACGCTGCTCGTCATGTCGTCCGCGGCGGCCGAGGTGTACGACCAGATCGTCGGCCTGTTGTCGGTCACCGAACCGTCGGTCGGCGGTGTCCAGGTCGCCTACATGGGCTACTTCGCACCGTTGACGATCGCCGCGGGCGGGATCATCAAGATCACGAAGACGCCGTGAACGACAACGGTGAAGTGATTGACTCGCCGACGGTCAACGCGCACGTCGTCGGCGTCGAGATCGTCGAAGCGGGGACGCCCGAGCCGCCCGACGAAGAAGAGCCCGCGGCCGGCGAAGCGGACGAACCCGACGACGAGGAGGCGTAGCGGTGGCCGGCGACGTAATTGACTCGCCGACGGTCAACGCGTGGGTCGTCGGTGTCGAGATCGTTCCGCCGGCGCCGCCGCCGCCGGTGCTCAACCCGGCGATCACGTCGCTCGACCCGACGTCGGCCGAGGCCGGCGCCGAGCCGTTCGTGCTGCACATCCACGGCACCAACATCAACGACGACGTCACGGTGTGGATGGGCGGCGTCGCCGTCAACACCGGATACGTCTCGGACACCCAGGTCGACACGATGGTCGACGCCCCGGCGGCGGCTGAAGGTGACACCGATGTGTGGATCGTCGACGGCGGCGGCACGTCGAACACGGTCACGTTCACGTTCACGGCACCGGCCCCGCCGTGAGCGACGTCGTCACACCGCCGTCGTCGGGCCCGTGGTACGACCTCGACGAGACGACGACTGCGGTGCTGGCGATCCTGCGCCTGACCGAACAAGACGTCGACGTCGAACGGCTGCGTGACGCCGTCCCGGCGGCGGCCTGGCACATCGAACAGCACCTCGACTCACCCGACGAGCTCGCCCCGAACCCGGCGCTGCAACAGTCGTTGAACCAGGTCACCGTCGAGCTGTACCGGCGCAAGGACGCCCCGTTCGATGTCGTGCGCCGCATCCTCGACCCGGTCCGTTCCGAGCTCGCCCCGTCCGTGCGCCGCTGGGGTGTCGCATGAACCGGATCGCCCAGGCCCGCAACGACCTGTTCGAGGCGCTCGCCCCGGTGCTGCCGGGCCGTGTCGCCGCCTCGCCGCCGACCCCGCAACGCGCCTATGTCGCCCCGTACATCTGGGTCGAGCAGCCCGACTTGTCGACGACGATCGTCGGCACCGCAACCGAGCTGACGATGGCGACGTTCCCGATCTGGATCGCGTATGACGGGTCGGTCGCAGCGCAGATCGCCGGCCTCGACGACCTCGTCGCCCGCGTCTGGGACGCCGTCCTACGTGTCGCCCGTGCCCGCCCCACCTCGGCGACGGCATCGACACTCGACGTCAACGGTGCGACGGTCCGCGGCGTCGTCGTCTCCGTCGACGTCACGTTGGGCGCGCTGACGCTGTGCCTGCCGACCCTCGCTTCCGCCCCGGCCCCGATCCCACCCGAACCCGTCCCCGCATAGGAGGCACCCACCATGGCAGAGGCCCGTACGTTCCAGATCGAGGCAGGCGAGTTCGCCCTGTCGATGGTCGACACCGCCGAGGTCGGCTACACCGACTCGTGGCAGGGCCCGGGTGGTGTGACGTCGGCGACGGCGACGCTCGCCGATTACGAGGCCGACTCGGCACACTGGATGTGCCAGGTCACCTCGGCGACATTGACACCGTCGGCCAACGCCAACGACGTCACCGTCCCGGCGACGTTCTGCCAGGCGTCCCGCGTCATCCCCCAACCCGGCGAGACGTCCTACGCGCTCGACGCCGAATTCCTGCAAGACCCGGTCATCCTCAACGGGCTGTCGCAGTTCCTGTTCGAGAACGACACCGAGGAGGCGTACTTCCTGCTCGGCCTCAACGGTGGCGACCCGCCCCAGGCGATCGGCCGTGTCCGTCTCGTCGCCGGCGCCTTCGGCGGCCCGGCCCGCGAGAACCTGACGTCGACCGTGTCGCTGCAGTGCAGCCGCAAACCGGACATCGCCTGGGGCACCGAAGCGGCGCCGACGATGACCGTCGCCCAGATGCGCGGCGAGCAGCAGTCGCAGCCTCAGCCTGAGCCCGCGCTGGCCTGATGACGTGCAGATTGAGCTACGTCAGAGGGGGCAGGGCTTCGACGGCCTGACCCGCCAGATCGAGCGGCAGTTGGCGACGGCGATGCGTAAGACCGCCAAGCCGGTCGAGAAGGCTGCGATCAAGGCGTTCAAGGCGGCGACGCCGTCGCACTTCGGCAAGAGCAAGACCGGCGCGTCGTATCCGCTCAAGTTCAAGGCGCAGGACGTCGTCGCCACGGCGCAGTCGTTGAAGATGACGTTGCAGGCGTCACCGGTCGGGTTCTGGGTGATGCTCGAGTCGGGCGCCAAGCCGCACAAGATCACGGCGCGCAACAAGCGGGCGCTGTCGTGGGGCAGCGACGATGACAGCGTCGCCCGATCCGTCGACCATCCCGGCTTCGCCGGCAAAGGCTCCTACTCCAAGGGTGAGGCGGCGGCGATCCGCGCCGTCGAGGACACCATCGACGACACCCTCGTCGCGACGATCACCCGCGGGATCAACTGAGGTGAGCCGTGGCTAAGGAAGTCCGCTTCGACCTCAACGTCGACGCCTCCGACGCTGAACGGGCGCTGAAGGATTTCGGGCGCGCCGCCAAGCAGGCCGGCAAGGAAGCGGAGAAGGCGTTCGAGAGCAGCGAGGACGCGTCGAGCGACGCCGCCTCCAAGTGGATCTCGAACATGGACAAGGTCGAGTCGACGACCCGTGACACGGTGGCGATTATCAAGCTGCTCGGCGACGCCCTCGGCGACGCCGGCAAGGGTGTCGACCTCGACAAGGTGGCGTTGTCGTTGAAGCGTGCCGGGCTCGACGCCAAGGACGTCGAGGCGAACATCGACGGCATCACGAACAGCATGAAGCGGCTCGGCGCCACCCAGGCCGAGGCGCAACGTGTCGCCAACGAGATCAAGGGGATCGACGACGCGGCGAGACGCGCCGAGAGCGGCGTCGACAGTGTCGGCAGTGCGGCGCGTCGGGCCGGTGACGGCACCGACAAGCTGTCGCGTTCGGCGAACGGCGCGAACAGCGCTCTTGCCAACATGATCGGCAACTCCACCCAGGACATGGGTGAGATGTTCGGCGTCGTCGGTTCGCTCGGTGTCGGCATCGGCCAGATGGGTGAGTACGCCGCTGACGCTGCGCTCGACGCCGAGGGTCTGGGCAGTTCGCTGTTGTCGATGGCGAAGGTGGCCGGGCCGATCGCCGCGCTGGCGCTGGTGACCGCCGGCGTCGGGCTGGCGATGAAAGCGCTCAAGGGTGACGAGAAGGAAGTCGCCGAGAACACCCGCGAGCTGACCGAGGCGATCGACGACAACATCGGCACGTTCGACGACTGGAAGTCGGCGATCCAGGACGCCTTCGGTGCCGGCACGGCCGGGCCGATCTCCCAGTTCACCGAGCTCGTCGCGTCGGCGTTGGAGAAGGCGCTCGGCGAGGAGCAGTTCAACAACCTGCGCCGGAACATGTCGAACCTCGGGCAGACGTTCTCAGACGTCGCCGGTTTCGTCGGCGACGGCAGCGCAGCCTGGATCTCCTACGCCGAAGGGCAACTGCGCGCTGCCGGGGCAACCGAGCAGATGGTCGCTCATCTGTCGTCGATGATCCAGCAGGGCGCCGACGCCGACGCCATCCTCGGCGACCTCAACCAGCACGTGGCGAACGGCGAGACGCTGTTCGATCAGTACGGCAACGCCCTGCCGCTCGATCAGATGATCGCCTTCGTCGAGAACAACGACGGGATGATCAACTCGGTCGTCGGCCTCCAGGACACGTTCGGCAAGCTCAACATCGAGGACGCGGCGCGTGACTTCCTGCAACTCGAGCGGTCGATCACCCCGGCGACCCGGGCGATGGTCAACAGCGCCATCGCCGCGACGCGTAACGCCGACGGCACGATCAACTACGTCAGGGCGCTCCAGGAGTACATCCGGCTCCAGCAGCGGGCGACCCGCGAGCAGCAACGCGCCGTCACCGAAGCCGAGGCATACGCCGCCGCGATCGAGTCCGGCGCCGAGGGGCGCGCCCGCTTCAACGAAGGGCTCGTCGACACCGCCGGCAGCTTCGACGACATCAACATCGCGATGTCGAACCACGGCGATCAGGTGCAGGACGTCGCCGCGATGTGGGACACCCTGATCACCGAGCTCGCCGACGGTCACACCGAATCGGATGCTGCGCTGGCGTCGTGGCAGGCGCTGCAGCAGACACTGCACCTCAACAACGACGAGATGGCCGCGCTCGTCGACCAGAAGGTCGCCGAGGAGCTCGAGGCGCAGGCCGCCGCCGCCGAACGGCTCGGCGAGGCGATACACGAGGCGACGGCGAACTTCGACACCGCCGAGTCACGCGCCGCGGCGTTCGCCGAAACACTCGACCGGATCAACGACCCGACGGCGCTGTCGCTGACCAACACCGAGGAGACGATCGGTGTCGTCAACGACGTCCAGGCGGCGATCGAGGCGCTCGGCAAGGTCGACCTGTCCGAGTCGGACCTGATCACCAGCAACTGGAACGACCTGCTCAACGAAGATCTGCAGGGTGCGATCGGTGCGGTCGGCCAGCTGCGCGGCTCGCTTCAGTCCGAGATGGCGCAGGCGTTCGAGTCGGGCGGCCCGCCCGAGCTGCGGGCCTGGTCCGACAGTGTGCGCGAGGGCATAGTCAGTTCGCTCGCCGGGGCCGGCATCACCGCCGAAGAAGAGGTCAATGAGGTGCTCTCGGCGCTCGGTCTGCTGCCCGAGCAGGTGGAGACGACGATCGTCATCTCCAAGCAGGAACAGGTGCTCTCCGCGTTGGAGACGATCGCCGGTGGGATCGAGGGGATCCCGACGAACAAGGCGTTCGACATCCAGATGGCGATCAACAACAACGATCCGCAGACGGCGTTGCGGCTGATCAACGAGGCGCTGCCGCGGGACGAGCAGATCAACATGACGTTCGCCGCCGACGGCACACCGATCATCACCGCCGCCGACACGGCGCGTGCGACGGTCGAGGAAGACCCGATAACGCTGACCGCCGAGGCCGACGCCGACCAGGCGAGCGACGATCTGCTCGACGTCGCCGACGAACCACGTACGGCGCTGATCGTCGCTCACGCCCGTTACGCCGGCGCCGTCAACGATCTCAAGAAGGTCGCCGACACACCACGCACCGCGTACATCGAGGCGCAGGCGACCGGCGTCCTCAAGGCCGACTCGCAGCTCGACGGCGTCGCCAAAGCGCGCATGGCGCCGATCAACACGGCGGTGTTCGGCGGCATCTCCGCCGAGAACGCGCTGAACAACATCGCCCGTGATCGCGACGCCGACATCTTCGTCCGCGTTCATGGCGCCAGCCAGGCCGCGCTGCAGGTCGGCGCGATCCCCGGCGTCAGCGCCACCGCGCTCGGCGCGCCCGCCGCGGTCGCCACGGCGGGCGCGCCATCAGCAGTGACGATGGTCGCCCCGGCACCGGTGCAGCACGTCAACGTGTCGGTCAACGCCGGTGTGATCGGCAACCGCTGGGATCTGCAACGGATCATCGCCCGCGCCGTCCGCTCAGGGCAGCGGCTCAACGGTAGGCGGGCCGCGGCATGACGGCGACGATGCGGCCACCGCTGCCGACCGTCACCCGTGTCGTGCCGATCGTCGAGCTCGGTGTCGGCTCGGTCACCGCGCCGGGCGGCAACGCCCTGTGGCAGAACCCGTCGAACCCTGGCTCGGTCGAGTCGAAGTGGCAGAACGCCGCCGGCAGCGACGACGCGGCGACGTCGGACTGGTCCGGCCGCGATCCGCAGTGGATCGACGTGTCCTGTCACGTCCGTGAGGTGTCGACGTTCTGCGGCCGCGAGCGTTCGATCGACCTGTGGGAAGTGGGTACGGCGACGATCAGCGTCGACAACGTCGACGGCTGGGCCGACTGGCCGCTGTCGAACGATCCCGACGAGCTGCTCGCCGTCCGCCCCGGTCTGCCCGTGCGTGTCGGCGTCCTCGTCGACGGCACGACGACCCACTATCTGTGGGGCGGCTACGTCGACTCGACGCAGCCCGGCTACCACCCCGAGGACGGCGAGTTCGTCGTCCTCGAGTGCATCGACGCCAAAGGCGAGGCCGGGCGCAGCTTCCTCGGCGAACTGGCCGCACCGGTCGGCGCAGCCGAAGCGTCGTCGGCCCGCGTGAACCGGGTGCTGACCGCGGCGAACTGGCCGACGTACCGCCGCGACATCCAGGCCAACGCCGTCGCGTTGCGGGCGACGACGTACGGCGCACAGGTCGTCGACCTGCTCAACCTCGCCGCCGACTCATCGGGCGGCGCCTGCTTCGGCGACGTCAACGGCAACGTCGCCTTCCGTCAACGCGACTGGCAGGCGTCGTCGATCCTCGCCGAACCGGCTGGGATCATCGGCAACACCGGCGACGCCGCCGAGGTCTGCCCGACGGAGTGGGAACTGTCGTTCAACCGCGAGGACATCTCGACCCGCATCGTCGTCGGCCGCCCCGACGAACCACCGGCCGTCGCCGTCGACTCGCACGGCTTCGGCCTGTTCGGCGACGAAACCTACGAACGGGTCGACCTCGAAACCAACCTCGACGCCGAGCTGATCAACCTGCGCGACCGCATCCTCGCCGTGCGCCGCTTCGGCGTCGAGATCACCCGCGCCGACGGCTCGAAGCTGTTCGTCCACCAGATGCCCCGCGTCGCCGCCGTATCGATCGACGCCGCCACCGACCCCAAAGCCGTCGACCTGCTCGCCACCATCTCGCCGTACACGCCGTCGGTGATCGCCTGCCGGCACCGCGGCGTCAACGGCCGCATCGTCATCGACCGTTCGATGATGCTCGTCGGCATCGAACAGACGATCAGCCCCGAAGGCTGGTCGGCCCGTCTCGCCCTCGACTCGGCGTTCCCGTTCCAGGTGACGGCGACGAACGGCAAGTGGAACGCACCGGGCGGCACCGCCGGCTACTGGCAGCCGGCGTTCGGCACGGCACCGACCCCGCCCGCCACCGTAACGACGTGGTCGCCAGGAGTGTGAGGAGAACGACCAATGCCCCTCGGTGATCCGATCCCGCCTGTCAGCGACAACCAGTTGATCCTCACGACGTGGGGCAACGCCGTCAAGGACGAGATCAACTCCAACTCGGTCAAGAAAGTCAACGGCTCCCAGTCGATGGCCGGCCCGCTCGTCATCACCGGGTTCCCCGGTCTCGATCTGCGCCGCACCGGCAACGGCCCGGTCCTGCGTTTCGCGCAGACCGACGGCGTGGAGATGGCCCATCTCCAAGCCGTCGCCGGCGGGCTGCGCTACCACTCCGACCTGACTGGCGGCAACCACGTCTTCTATGGTCCGGCTGACCTCTTGCTGGCTGTGATCGACGCCGCCGGCAACCTGCAGATCACCGGCGGGCTCGACATGGGCGCCATCCTGTCGGCGAAGGCTGGGATCTTCGCCCGCAACGACGGCGCCAACCAGCTCGTCCTCGCCGACTATCAGTCGACGACGGCGGGCGTCGCCGCTCACGCCTACCTCTCGTTCTATCCCGACGCCGTCTCGGCGACCAGCTTCGGCAGCCGCGGCGGCTACTTCGGGTTCAACGGCGAAGGCTTCCAGATGCAAGCCGACATCGGCCCAGCCATCATACAGTCGCTCGCCGCCTCGGTCGACCTCGACGGTCAGACGGCGGTCACGCACAACGTCAACAGCGTCGAGATCCACCGCACCGTCGCCGGCGGCATCTACCTCGGCAAGACGACGTCGGACGACGACATCGCCGGCGTGGCGGTGCTCGGCCCGGCCGCCGCCGCCGGTTTCCGCAACTCGATCCGCGGCACCGCCAACGCCGCCGGCAACCCGAACGTTTACCTCCGCCGCACCGGCACCGCTGTCGCCGACAACCAGATCTTCGTGCAGTTCACCAAGGACAGCGGCACGACGATCGGGTCGATCACGATGAACGGCACCGCCGCCGTGCAGTACAACCTGACGTCCGACTACCGGATGAAGGACGACCTCGGCCCGATCGAGGATCCGGTCGGCAAGGTGATGGCGCTGCAGCCGAAGCGTCTGCGGTGGAAGCCCGATGCCACCGAGTTCGACGGGTTCATCGCCCACGAGGTCGAGGCCGCCGCGCCGTACGCCGTGTCTGGCGCCAAGGACGCCGTCCTGCCGCCCGACGACCCGCACGACCCCGGCGGCATCGACCCGCAGCAGCTCGACCGGGCGGCGCTGGTGCCGTTGCTCACCGCCGCGCTGCAAGGTGCGCTGACCCAGATCGAGGCGCTCGAGGCTCGTGTCGCCGCACTGGAGGGGACACCGGCGTGAGCGACGACTTCGGCGACATCGAACCTGAGGATTCGTGGGACCGTGACGACGCCGTCGTCGAGCTCGTCGACAACCTGCGCCGCCGCATCATCGCCATCCTGCTGATCCACGAGATCGACGAGCGACTTCATCTCCGGCTGCAGATGCTGCGCGACGACCTCGCCCACGTACTCGACCGGGTGAGAGACGGACTGCTCGACCGGGTGGAGGATCATCCGTGAGCGGCTACTACGTCGTCGAGGCCGCCGACGTCATGCGTGCGGCCGGGCTGACCGTCGACGAGGCCGGCGTCTGCGCCGGCTGGCAGACCCGTGCCCGTTCGTCGGGCGGGTTTCCGTTCGTGCCGCTCGGCGTCGTCTGGCACCACACGGCGTCCAAGACCGACATCCAGAATGATCTGAGCTGGCAGATCAACGGCTCGGACGACGCGCCGATCGGTAACGCGACGATCGACCGTGACGGCGTCGTTCACATGATCGCCGCGGGCGCTGCTAACACGGCCGGCAAGGGCGGGCCGATCACGTTCTCCCGTGGCGTCTGCGCCCAGGACAAGGGCAACACGTCTCTGTGGAATTTCGAGGTGTGTAACGGCGGCACCGGCGAGGCGTGGCCGCAGGTGCAGGTCGACGCCTACTTCGCGGCGTCGAACGCGATGAACGACCTGTTCGGCAATCTGCCGTCGGACATCGTCACGCACAACGGCTACACCGAGCCGTCCTGTCCCGGCCGCAAGATCGACCCGGCCACCGCCGCCGCCGTCCAGGGGCCGTGGCAGCCCCGCGCCCTCGGCAACGGCGCGAGCACCTGGAACCAGGACGACATCCGCGTCGAGTGTGAACGCCGCGCCTGCACCCCACCCCCTGACGAGGAGGACGAATTGACTGACGAGGACATCGAACGCATCGCCGAGATCGTCGCCGAGAAGGTCTGGCAGACCAAGATCAACGACGGCGTCACCGGCAAGCCGCAGAATTCGGCGTCGCTGCTCGGCTGGGCGCGCAACGACGCCTACGCGGCGAAGAATCAGACGAAGCCGACGTGAGTGATCGCCGGGATCGAATGGTCGAACGTCCACCTCGCCGGGGCGTTCCTGCTCGGCGCCGTGTTCTCCGCGGTCGTGATGCTGCGCCTCGCCCGCGTCATCGCCCAGTTCCTCGGCGAGCTCAGACGAAAGGAATCACACGCTGATGAATCCGACATTGATCGCCGTCGATGACGGCCTGTTCTCCGGCAACTACAACCTCGCCGACGTCCTGTTCCTGATCGCCGTGATCGCCGCAGTGCTGTCGGCGATCGGCGGCTTCGGCGCCAACGCCCTGACCAAGCACGCCGGCTGGCTGCTTTCGACCGCTGTCGCCCTCGCCGCGCTCGCCTGGCTCGTCCTCTAACCGAAAGGAATAACCAATGCCGAAGATAGTAGACGACACCGTTTTGGACGGCGCGTTCAACGTCGTCGACAACGCCATCCGACAAGTCGTCTGTTCCGGTCAGCCGGCCAACTTCGCCGGTATCGCCGCCGTCAACCTCGCCCAGACGGCGATGACCGCCGGCGACTTCACCAAGGCCAACGGCGACTCGTCGGGCCGCAAGGTGACGATCGCCGCCAAGTCCGGTGTCGCCGTCTCGGCGTCGGGCACGGCGACGCACATCAGCCTCGACGACGGCGCCGTGCTGCTCTACGTCACGACGTGTACGTCGCAAGCGCTGACGTCGGGGAACACCGTGAACATCCCGTCGTGGAAGATCGAGATAGCCGACCCCACCTGACCTAGGAAGGGGGCGGGCCGTGTCGGTTCGCTTCGACGCCCTCGCCGACAAGTACACCCGCGTCGTGACGGGGCTGACCGGCACGTCGGTGACGATGTGCTGCTGGGTGCGCGTCGTCGTCGACACCAACAACTACGCCTACTGGCTCGGCGCCGATGACGGCAGCGCCAACTGGTGGACGATCGGCAACTGGGACGACGGCCTCGGCTTCCATCCGACGACGACGACGTCGGACTACCCGACGACCCTGGCGATGACGGTTGGCACCTGGTACTTCGTGGCGATGGTGTACGACTCGGCGGGGACGACCGACGCCGTCTACTACCTGCCGGCGGGCGGCTCGTCGCTGACGGCGCTGGGCGCGTCGGCGTCGATGATCGGCATCACCAGCGCCGAGACGTTCTTCATCGGTTGCGACGGCTTCGGTGAACCGCTCAACGGCGAGGTCGCCTCGGTCAAGGTCTGGGCGGCGGCGCTCACGAGCACCGAGCTCAACCTCGAGCGCCAGTACTGGGAGCCGCAACGCACGTCGGGACTGTGGGCACGCTACGACTTCGAGTCGGGGCCGCAGACCAACGACCAGTCCGGCAACAGTCGCACCCTGACGTCGGCGGGGACGCTGACCGCCGGGGCGTCGAACCCGTCGATCACGCACACCGGGGCGACCGACCTGGTCGTCGCCAACGGCGCCCACGGCCACGTCGCAGACAACGTCACCGTCTCCACACCGTTGACGCTGGTCGTCGCCGACGGCACCCACGCCCACAGCGCCGACCAGCCGTCGCTGACGCAGGTTCACGTCCTCGCCGCCGACGCGGCGTTGCACGGCCACACCGCCGAGGCCGTGACGCTGCTCGCCGCCGGCACGCTGCTCGCCGAGGACACACATCACTTCCTGACGTCGGACGTCGTCACCCTCGGCCTCGTCTACAACCTCACCGTCTCGAGCATCACCCACACCCACACCGCCGACAACGTCGCCACGTTCGGCCAGGTGTTCACCCTCACCGTCGCCAACGCCATCCACACCCACGCCGCCGACAACATCGTCTTCCCCGTCGGCGTGTTCCCCCGTGCCGTCTCGGCCGACCGCCGCCGCCTCGTCGACCAGCTCGGCTCCAACTTCATGGTCGCCGGCGACTCGGGCTGGGAGCTGTGCGTCCAACTGTCACGCGGCGACGCCGACCAGTACCTCGCCGACCGCGCCGCCAAAGGGTTCAACACGATACTCGTGCAGCTCACCGAGATCGGCGCCTTCACCGACAACGGCCCGGCCAACTTCTACGGCGACCTGCCGTTCACCGGCGCCGCCTACGCCTCGAGCCTGAACAACGCCTACTGGCTGCACGTCGACTACGTCATCGACAAGGCGGCGTCGCTCGGCATCACGCTGTTCGCCGCGCCGTGCTACGTCGGCGCCAGCCCGTCGGAGGGGTGGATCAACACGATCACGGCGGTGACCAACGCGCAGATGCAGCAGGTCGGCGTCGAGCTGGGCACGCGCTACCGCAACCGACCGAACCTCGTCTGGGTCGGCGGCGGCGACGACGGCATGAACGCGACGACCCGGCCGCGCTGGGACGCCTTCTTCACCGGCGTCGCCTCGACCGGCGACAACCACCTCCGCACCTACCACGGCGGCGTCGGCGCCGCGGGCAACGCCACGGCCAACACGGCGACATGGTTCGACGTCGACAACGTCTACAGCTACGCCGAGGCGGATGCACAGATGGAGACGATCGCCGCCGGCAACTGGTCGGTGACGCCGACCCGGCCGTCGTTCTTCGTCGAGGGCCGCTACGAATACATGAACGGCGTCGTGCCGACGACCCGCCAACTGCTGCGCCGCCAGATCTACGCACCGACGCTGATGGGGTCGCTCGCCGGTTGGATCTGGGGCAACGACCCGATCTGGCACTTCAACGGCTACACCGTCGCCAGCGCGCCCGCCGCCTACGACACCTGGCAGGAGGCGCTCAACTCGCCGTCGACCGCCGACGTCGTCAAAGCCGTCGCGTTCTGGGCGACGACGACGGGCTGGCCGACACTCGCCCCCGACCTGACCAACACCTACCTGACGACCGGCAAAGGATCGGGCAACACCGTCGCCGCCGCGGCCTACTCGACCACGCTCGGAATCGTCTACCTGCCGGCGGCGCGGACGATCACCGTCGACCTGACCAAACACTCGGGCATCCCGACCGCACGGCTGCGTTGGTTCGACCCGGTCGCCGGCACCTACACACCGATCGGCGCGTTCGCCACGACGAGCTCGCGGACCGTCACCCATCCCGGCACCAACTCAGGCGGCGACCAGGACTGGCTGCTCGTCGTCGACGCCCCCACCTCGGTCTCGCTCACCGTCGCCAACACCCTCCACGGGCTGACCTCCGACGTGCCGTCGCTGGCGACGACGACGACGATCGGCCCGGCCGACGCCTTCCACGGCCACACCGCCACCGCCGTCACATTGACCGGCGCGCAGAACCTCGCCGTCGCCGACGCCCTCCACGGCCACAGCGCCGAAGCGGTGACGATCAGTGTCGGCGGGATCAGTCTCGCCGTCGCCGACGGCATCCACAGCCACGCCGCCGACGCCGTCGCCATCACCGGTGTCCACGCCCTCGTCGTCGCCGACTGCGTCCACGGCCACACCGCGACCAACGTCAGGCTCGTCGGCCCCGACACGTTCGTCGTGTTCGGCGACGAACGCCGCAGCCTCGTCGTCCTCGACGACTACGACATCCCCGAGGAGGTCCCCGACGTGCAACTGATCAACGGCTCACTCGTCGCCAAACGCGTCACCGGCGACACCGGCGACACCATCCGCGTCCGTCTCGGCGGCGAAGAAGACCTGTCGCTCGCCGTCGGCTACGTCGGCCACGTGCGCCGCTTCGACGCCCGCCACGACCTCGCCGCCACCCTCATCGACTCCGCCGAACGCACCGTGCTCGTCGCCTGCGACCCGTGGCTACCGACCGCCGCACCAGGAATGTGGGGCCTCGAGGTCACCGTCACCTGGTCGGGCGGCGTCCTCGGCGACACATCGATCACCTACCCGTCAGCCCGTGAGGACGGCGTCAGCATCGACGTCCGCGACGAGCTCGGCTAGCCCTCGTCGTCGCCGTGTTACCCGCACCCGTCGGTCATCACCGGCACTGTTCCCGACCAGTCGATGCAGAGGGTTCCACCCGGCGCCCCCTCGATCCGATCGTCATCGTCGTCATCGCCACACCCGACGAGGACAGTCGCAGCGAGCGCCGCGACGGCGAGCAGCGCCGCCGCCGATGAGTAGCGGCCGGCTGGGTGGGTACCTTGTTGGATGGTCATCGAGTCACTTCCTCGGTGATCGAGAGCCGGGTTCCGTTCGCAAGGCGGGCCCGGCTCGTTTGGGCTTCGGGAGTGTACTGTCAGGCCATGAGCGATACGCCTCCGGTGCCGGATCCTGACGATCCCGACGTTCCTGTCGATCCTGACGCCGATCCGTCGGCACCCCAGTAACCCGCTGAATTTCGTCAGCGACGAAATTCAGGCGCCGATCGTCTCGAGATGGTCGAGGGCGGCGACCAGTCTGCCGCGGACGAGCTCGCCGGCCTGACGGAGGCGGCGTACCTTGCCGAGGTCGTCGCGGGAC
Source organism: Ilumatobacteraceae bacterium (assembly GCA_044867195.1). Taxonomy (GTDB): domain Bacteria; phylum Actinomycetota; class Acidimicrobiia; order Acidimicrobiales; family Ilumatobacteraceae; genus JALZMG01. Next base: position 4,059 of record JBIOUO010000004.1, on the reverse strand, counting down.
CAGCGGCGCCGTGTGCCGTAGCCGGCGGCCTCACAGATCGACGGGCGGATGAGGCCGCTACGTGTCCAGTAGTCGAGCTGGCGGTAGGTGCAGCCGGTGAGTGCGCAGACATCGGCCGACGAGTAGCCGGCCGGCCGCGCGTTGTGCGCCATGCCCGCGATGCTACGTCTCACGATGCGGGCCTGGGGGGCAATGCACGAGTTGAAGCAAACCTGTGCCCCACCAGCTAACGAGTGATGGACGCGGGCGACAGATCCAAAACCCCCTGAGCCAGCCGGCGGGCGGCGACCTCGCAGTAGCGCTCCTCAATGTCGACGCCAATCGCACGTCGCCCAGTGTCCATCGCCGCTCGCAGTGTCGTACCGCCGCCCATGAACGGATCGAGTACCAGTCCGCCCGACGGTGCGACCACTTTGATCAGTCGCCCGACGAGCCCCGCCGGCTTCGGTGACGGATGGTCGACCGGCTCTTGGCGCGGCGAGCGCAGCACGTTGCCAACCGAACGGTCGTAAATCGTCGGGACACCCATCGACGCGTGACAGATGAGCTCGTGCTGACCGCGGAAACCGTTGCCGAGTCCGAGCGAACCTTTATCCCAGACAAGCATCGTCTGCACCCGATAGTTGCACGTCTCCAACGCACCGCAGAGATTGCCCCACTGTCGCCAGTCGATGAACGACAGGAACGACCCGCCCTCGACGAGCAGAGACCGACACCGCTGCGCGACCGCTCGGATCAACCAGACGAATCCGAGCGTTGTCATCTGATCGAGGTCGAGCGGACGATCGGCGAATCGCCCAGCGCGCAGCATCGCCCCAGATGACGGCTTCGACGCCTCTTGCCGTGTACCCGACGCGTACGGCGGATCGGTTACGACGGCGTCGATCGATACGTCGAGATCAGCGAGCACGTCTAGGGCGTCGCCGTGGTAGATCGTCACGCCGTCGCAGTCGTAGTACGGCGTCATCAGGGATCAGCAGACGCTGGGCAGTTTGATCGCGGTGGAGGTGGCGGCGGCGGCGCCCCCGGCGACTTTGGTGTAGCCCTGGGTGGTGGCGACGGACGAGTGTCCGAGGAAGTCGCGCACGGCGAGGAGGTCGCCGTTGACGGCGAGGGCGGCGGAGGCGGCCCGGTGGCGCAGCTGATGCGCGGTCGTCGTGTAGTCGTGGCGGGCGAAGGCGAGGCGGACGAGGCGCGAGATCCGATTACTGCTGTAGGGCGCGTTGAACCGGTTGACGAAAACTGCGCCGGTGTGCGTGTCGAGCAATGTCAGCATCCACACCACCTGGGCGGGCAGGATGACGACCCGATCGCGTGAGCCTTTCCCGGTGACGTGGACGGCGCCGCTGTCTAAGCGCACGTCGCCCCACTGGAGGCGGGCGACCTCGCAGCAGCGCAGCCCGCCGGCGGCCATCAACGCGACCATCGCGGCGACGTCAGGTGTGGTCGAGGCGAGGACGCGGGCGATCTCGTGTTCTGGTGCCGGCCGCGGCAGCCGCCGCGGTAGCCGCGGCCGGTCGACCAGAGCTGTCGGATCATGTTCGCAGAGACCTTCGCGCATCGCCCAGCGGTAGAAGCCACGCAGCATCGACGTGTAGTTTCGCTGCACCGCAGGGGAAACAGCGAGCTCGTCGATCCACACCTCGACGTCGTGATGTGTGGCGGTGCGCCAGCGGCCATGACCGAGGTGCTGTTTCCACCGGTGCATGACCATCATCCGGCCGGTGATCGTCGCCGGTGCGTAGCCGCGCCTGACCAGGTAACGCCGATAGTCGCCGTGCATGTTGTCGACCCCCCAACGCGTAGTGCGGCGGCACCCAGTTCCGTCGTGTCGGTCCGTCTCCGGCCGCACCGACCGTGTAATACTATGTCACATGAACGAAGAGCCCGAGACCAACCGGGCGGGACGGCGGCGGCCGGTCCCGCCCGGTATCAAACCTCCACGGAAAGGCGAGCGCGGCTACACCATCGCCGAGGTCGCCGCCGAGCACCGGGTCAACGAGATGACGGTCCGTCGATGGCTGAAAGCTGGGATGCCGTCGGTACAGCCCGGCGGCCCGAAGGGCCGACATGTCATCTACCTCTCGCAGGTTCGCCAGTGGGCCAACGAGTTTAGATGTATCGGTGCTCCACCAGGACGAACGGTAACCGCCGACCTCGACCAGACCGCACCCACACCACCCGACGAAGACGGTGGCGCCGTCGAGGTCTCATGAGAGTGGACGCCTATTGCGCAGCCGTGGCCGGCCAGCTGACAACCGCGCAACAGGCGACCCTCTGGATGCTCTCATCGTATGTGAACCGGCATACCGGAGAAACGTTCGTCTCGATCCCGACACTCGCCGAGCGGATGGGCATCCACTTCCGCAAGGTCCGCGAGCACATCAGCGCATTGGTCGAGAAGGGCATAATCCACGCGGACTATCGGTCGGGCCGGTCGACGATGTATCGCCTACCGCTGCATCCATCGACCGAGTACGACGAAGCAGCCACCCCGGCCGAAATCGGCCCGGGTAACCCCGGCCGAAATCGGCCTAGGTCAGATATCCACACCCCTGCCGTAAACGGCCGGGGTCAACCCGCGGATACCCCGGCCGATATCGGCCCCCACCCCGGCCGATTAGTGCACAAACCCCGGCCGAAATCGGCCGCCGTAACTAGTAATAACCATGTACATAACCAGCGCGCCGACCCTGTGGACGAACAGATCCCGGCCCGCGCTGACGATGCGCCCGTTGATATTTCTGACGACATCTATGCGCGGATCGGACACCACCTCGGACCCGAGTTCAAACCACGACGGGGACACAGGGCGCCAACAGATGCCGAGCCCGACGGTCAGGACCGGGCCCGCGCTCTCTACGCCGAGTTTGGGTACGGATCATGAACCGGCCGTTGCTGCAGTGTCACGGCTGCGGCGGTGTGATCGTGTGCGCCCGACCGATCGTCGACCTCGGCGACATCGCACGCCGTCACGCCGCGACGTGTGCCGGTGTGGTCGACCTCGATGCATACATCCCACCGCCGTTCATCGAGGAGCCCGGTCGTCAGCGCTGGGGTGAGGTCCGAGCCCAGGCTTACGCACGACGCCTAGATGCCCTTGCCTACGAGAACCGCATGGGACACCCACCACCGAGGCGACCCGCCTGATGGCTGACCCCGGCACCAGTCACGAGGACTACCTTGAGACGCTTCGCCGTGAGGCCGAGGCCGGCAATATCTGGGCTCAGGAGGCGCTTGAGTTCTGGACGAGCTTCAACGCCGACCGTCGCCGCCGACGCCAGGAGGCCGACTGATGAGTGCCGAGCTCGGCTGGCCGCTGGCGATCTTCGGCACGGCAGCGGTGTGGGTGGCGATCACCGTGCTCGCTGACAGGGTGCGTAGGCGGCGAGCACGTCGACGGCCGACGCTGTGGGAGGAGAACCACCGTCAACGCCAGCTCGACATCGAGATCACCGAGTCGAAGCCGAACATCTGGAACCACTGATGAACCGCATCCTCTGGAACCAGCGCAACGGCGAGATCGACGAGATCGTGCTCCACGACGCGACCGTCCACATCGAGCAGATGGGAGACGGGTGCTGGTGGATCGGCATCAACCTTCCCAACGACGGCTACTGGGCGGGCAACTTCTTCGCCAAATCCAGGAAGCGAATGACGTTCACTCAACAGGAGATGTGGGGCTTCGAGTGGCAGGACGACCGCTCGCACGACGAGTTCGGGGTGACCACCGATGGTGACACGAGGGGACACTGAGGGACACCCATGCCCGTGCAGATGACAGCAGCCCAGGCTCGGGCGCTCGGCATCCATCCGCCGGATGCTGCCGCCCCTGCCGGGAGATCGCCGGCCCGACCCAGGTCTGGCGGCCCGCGTCGGGCCGGCGACTATCACACCCGGTGTGTTGACTGTTCCATAGAGTTCCGCACCGCGGCTGCCGAGACCCGCCACCTCGACGAGACGAAGCACGCGTGTTATCGACTTGTACTCGTCGTCGATGATGACGCGACGCGCGACAAGTCCGCCGATGGGGGCCCCGGTTTTTTATCCCAGACGGGG
>JBIOUO010000003.1:0-4121 GCA_044867195.1 Ilumatobacteraceae bacterium | reverse complement strand
TCTGCGCCAGGTCCGCTTCGGTGAGTGCCTGGAAGCGGATGATCTCGTCGATCCGGTTGATGAACTCGGGCTTGAAGAAGTCGAGCGGCTCGCCGCGGAGGTTCGACGTCATGATCAGCACGACGTTCGTGAAATCGACGGTGCGGCCCTGACCGTCGGTGAGGCGGCCGTCGTCGAGCACCTGGAGCAGCGTGTTGAAGACGTCGGGATGGGCCTTCTCGATCTCGTCGAGGAGGAGCACCGAGTACGGCCGCCGCCGCACTGCCTCGGTCAGCTGCCCGCCCTCGTCGTAGCCGACGTAGCCGGGGGGCGCGCCGATGAGGCGAGAGACCGAGAACTTCTCCATGTACTCGCCCATATCGATGCGCACCATGGCGTGCTCGTCGTCGAACAGGAACTGCGCCAGGGCGCGGGCGAGCTCGGTCTTGCCCACGCCCGTCGGGCCGAGGAACATGAACGACCCGATCGGCCGGTTGGGGTCCGACAGCCCGGCCCGGCTGCGGCGGATCGCGTTGGCGACCGCGTTGACAGCGACGTCCTGGCCGACGACGCGCTCATGGAGGTGCTCCTCGAGGTGGATCAGCTTCGCCGCCTCGGCCTCCATCAGGCGGCTGACCGGCACGCCGGTCCACTTCGACACGACCTCCGCGATGTCCTCGGCGTCGACCTCCTCCTTCAGCATCCGCTGGTCGCGCTGCAGCTCGTCGAGGTGCGCCGTGGCGTCGGCGATGCGCCGCTCGAGCTCGGGGATGCGGCCGTAGCGGATCTCGGCGGCAACGTTGAGGTCGGCCTCGCGCTCGAGCTGGGTGCGTAGCTGCTCGAGCTCCTCCTTCAGCGTGCGGATGGCGTCGATCGCCTCGCGCTCGGCCTCCCAGTGCCGCTTCATCTCGGCCGATTCGGCGTTGAGCCCGGCGAGCTCATCGTGCAGCGCCTCGAGCCGGGCCTTGGACGCCGGATCGGACTCCTTCTCGAGCGCCACCTGCTCGATCTCCAGCTGCAGGATCCGCCGCTCGACGACGTCGATCTCCGTCGGCATCGAGTCGATCTCGATGCGCAGCTTGCTCGCCGCCTCGTCGACGAGGTCGATCGCCTTGTCCGGCAGGAAGCGGTTGGTGAGGTAGCGGTTGGAGAGCATCGCTGCGGCGACGAGCGCGGAGTCCTGGATCCGCACGCCGTGGTGCACCTCGTAGCGCTCCTTCAGGCCACGCAGGATGCCGACGGTGTCCTCGACCGACGGCTCGGCGACGTACACCTGCTGGAATCGCCGCTCGAGCGCGGCGTCCTTCTCGACGTGCTTGCGGTACTCGTCGAGCGTCGTCGCGCCGATCATCCGCAGCTCGCCGCGCGCCAGCATCGGCTTGATCATGTTGCCGGCGTCGACTGCCCCTTCGGCCGCGCCGGCGCCGACGATGGTGTGCAGCTCGTCGACGAACGTGATGACCTCGCCGGCGGCGTCGGTGATCTCCTTGAGCACGGCCTTGAGCCGCTCCTCGAACTCACCGCGGTACTTGGCGCCGGCGACCATCGAGGCGATGTCGAGAGCGACGAGGCGCTTGTTCTTCAGTCCCTCCGGCACGTCACCGTCGGCGATCCGCCGGGCGAGGCCTTCGACGATGGCCGTCTTGCCGACGCCGGGCTCGCCGATCAGCACCGGGTTGTTCTTCGTCCGCCGTGAGAGCACCTGGATCACGCGGCGGATCTCGTCGTCGCGGCCGATGACGGGGTCGATCTTGCCCTCGCGGGCGCGCGCGGTGAGGTCCTGCCCGTAGCGCTCGAGCGCCTGGAACTGCTCCTCCGGATTCTGTGACGTGACGCGGTGCGAGCCGCGCACCTCCTGCAGCACCTGCAGCATCTCCTCGGTGCCGACGCCGAGGCGCTGATGCATGGCCAGCAGCAGGTGCTCCACGGAGAGGTAGTCGTCGCGCAGGTCCTTCTGGAACTGCTGGGCGGCGTCGAAGACCTGGTTCAGCTGGCGCGACAGACGCGGCTCGTCGCCGCCATAGGCCTTGGGCAGCTTGGCGACGGCGTCCTCGGCGCGGTTGCGCACCATCAGCGGCGCCTGCCCCAGCTTGCCGAGGACGGCCGCGACCACCGTGTCGTCCTGGGCGGCCAGCGCGGCGAGCACGTGGTCGGGCGTCAGCTCGGGGTTGGCATTGCCCTTGGCCTGGTCGATGGCTGCGGCCATCGCTTCCTGCACCTTGATCGTCCACTTCTTCGGGTCGAGCGCCATACGTCGGAGTGTACCGCCGACCAGGAAACTTGAGTCGTGTTGTATCAACTTCGTCGCTGGCGAGCACTCGTGGAGTGAGTTACGGTTCGATGACGAGGGCGGGCGTGAGGAGGACTCATGCACCGACGGCAGACCACCGAGCGCGGCGACCGCCGCCAGCACCGCGCCCGCGCCCGCAGGTACAGCGCGACCGGGGTGGTCGGACTGGCATTGCTGCTCGGCCAGTGCGCGCCGACGCAGTGCGCGCCGACGCCGCCGCCACCCGCCACGACGCCGGCGGGATTCGTGCAGCAGGTCGTGGATCTGACGAACCAGCGACGCGCCGAGCAGGGCCGCGCACCGCTCGCCGTCAACCAGGCGCTGGTGAACGCGGCCCAGGGGCACTCCAACGACCAGGCCGGGCGCAACGTCATGACGCACACCGGCAGCGACGGCTCCAGCGCCGGCGAGCGCATCTCGCGCCAGGGCTACGCCTGGTCGGCGTGGGGCGAGAACGTCGCCGCCGGCTACCCCGACGCGGCGTCGGTCGTCGCCGGCTGGATGAGCAGCCCCGGCCACCGGGAGAACCTGCTCAGCGCGACGTTCACCGAGATCGGCGTCGGCCTCGCCTATGCCGCCGACGGCACGACGTACTGGACCCAGGACTTCGCAAGACCGCGTTGACGAGCTGCCTTCCCGCGATCTGGGCGGGATCTGTCTCGGATTCCGAGACGATTCCCGCCCAGATCCCCGTGTGAGACGATTCCCGCCCAGATTGGGGAGCGGCCTCTGTGACACCTCACAACTCCTTGCGGGCGAGGACCTCCATCAGGACGGTCGCCAGGCGGGACGCGTTCTCCGGGTAGAACATCGCGTGGTGGTCGCCGGGGACCTCGGCGACCTCGATGTCGCCGTCGATGAAGCGGCCCCAGTAGTAGTCGTCGGGCTGGATCGGCCACACCCACTCGGCCTTCAGCACGACGGCGTCGGTGTGAATCGTGCCCATCTGGTAGCGCTCGGCGGAGGCGCTGAAGTAATGGAACAGGTTCACGTACCCGAGGCTCTCGACGTCGGTGTAGCCGAGGTCGCGCTCGTTGTGCCGGATCTCCTCGGCCCGCTCGCCGCGCTCGGGCATGAACCGCGACACCGCCTGGCGCATCCGCCGGCGGATGTACGGCCGCAGCGGCGCGTAGCCGTGACGGCGGATGTTGGCGAGCAGATTGCGCGCCTGCTCAGCACGCGGCGGCGTCGCACGCCCCGGCGGGACGCTGTCGAACAGGATGACCAGGTCGACCTGCTCGCCGACCTTCTCCAGCTGGCGGACCATCTCGAACGTGACGATCCCGCCGCCCGAGTAGCCGCCGACGAGATACGGCCCCGGATGCCTGGCCCGCAGCTCGGTGACGTAGCGCGCCGCCATCTCCTCGATCGTGGCGTCGGGCATGTCGGTGCCGTCGACGCCCTTGGCCTGGAAGCCGTAGATCGGCCGGGTCCCGGCCATCGCCCGCGCCAGGGTCCAGAGGAACAGGATGTTGCCGCCGGCGCCGTGGACGATGAACAGCGGCCGCCCCGTGCCGCTGGGGCTGATCGTCACGAGCGCCTGGTGCGGCGGCGCGATGGCGGGGGTGACGGCGGCGGCGGGCGCAGCCGCCGAGGTCGTCGGCGCGACGGTCGCCGTCGGCGCGGTCGCGGCCGCCGCCAGCTCGGCGTCGAGATCGGGGCGCACCTCGAGCACCAGCGCGGCGAGGCTGGCCACGGTTGGTGCGTCGAAGATCGTCGCCAGCGGGAACCGGGTGCCGAGCTCCTTGTGGATGCGCGACATGAGGCGGATGGCGATCAGCGAGTGGCCGCCGATCTCGAAGAAGTCGTCGTCGTCGGCGATCTCGGCGACGCCGAGCAGCTCCGACCAGAT
>JBIOUO010000002.1:0-2696 GCA_044867195.1 Ilumatobacteraceae bacterium | reverse complement strand
CCGTCGCCGTCGGGGACACGTACCTGTTCAAGTATCCCGGCGATGCCGACCCGGCGATCCTGTTGCGCCTCTCCGATCGCGAGGTGGTCGCGTTCAGCCAGAAGTGCACGCACCTCGGCTGCGTCGTTTACTACCAGACCGAGGAGTCGCGGTGGCACTGCCCGTGCCACGAGGGCAACTTCGCAACAACCACCGGCGCCGTCATCTCCGGGCCACCGACGCGCCCGCTGGGGCGGATCGACGTCGAGATCCGCGACGACGGCCAGATCTGGGCGCTCGGGCGGCACCCGTGAACCGAGCCGAATCGTTCGCTCGCTCGAAGACTCGCTCGGCTCACACAGACCCGAGAGCGCGGCGGACGTCGTCGGCCGTGCCGGTCTATGTCATCGTGCTCGTGTCGCTGCAGGTCTTCCTCGTCGCCGTCGCCGCCGACGCGTACCTCGCCGACGACGAGTCGCTGGCCTGGGCGACGGCCGCGGTGTCGGTTGTCCTCTTCGCCGCGGCCGCCGCCTTCCTGCGCTACCTGCGGCCGTAGGCGCGACGCATGCCCAGCGACACGCGATCGCCGATCGAGACCCTCTTCCCCGGCTACTTCGCGCTCGTGATGGCGACGGGGATCGTCGCCATCGGCGCCGCCCAACAGGACATCGACTGGCTCGCCGACGTGTTGTACGTCCTCGGCGCCATCGGCTACGTCGTGCTGGGCGTGCTGCTGGCGCTGCGGATCGTCCGCTACTGGCGCTCGTTCGCCGCCGACATCACCAACCACGCCAAGGGCTTCGCGTTCCTCACCGCCGTCGCCGCCACCAACGTGCTCGGCTCGGCATCCGTCGTCATCCACGGCTGGGACGGGCTGGCGTGGGTGCTGTGGTGGTTGTCGCTCGTGCTGTGGGCGCTGCTGCTGTACCCGACCCTGATCGCGGTCGTTCTCGGCAGCGACAAACCGGGCCTGGAAACCGGCATCAACGGCACCTGGTTCCTGCTCACCGTGTCGACCGAGTCGATCGCCGTGCTCGCCGCGCTCCTGCTGCCGCGCCACGACAGCGACCTCTTGGCGTTCACCGCCCTCGCCGCGTTCTCGCTCGGTGTCGTGCTCTACCTGATCGTGATGACGATGGTGTTCCTGCGCTGGACGTTCCACCGCCTCGACCCCGCCGAAGCCGACCCGCCGGCCTGGATCGCCGCCGGGGCCGTGGCGATCACGGTTCTCGCCGGCTCCAACCTGCTGCTCGCCGCGCCGTCATCCCCGCGGCTCGCCGGCGTCGCGCCGTACCTCGAAGGGGTGGTCGTGCTGGCGTGGGCGACGGCGACGTTCTGGTTCCCACTGATGGTCGCCATCGGCGTGTGGCGGCACATCGTGCACCGCCTCCCGCTGCGCTACCACCCGTCGTACTGGGCGATGGTGTTCCCGCTCGGCATGTACGGCGCGTCGACGTTCCGCATGCGCGCCGCCACCGAGCTCGACGCCCTCGCCTGGCTCCCCAAGCTCACGCTCGTCGTCGCCCTGATCGCCTGGACCGCCACCGCCCTCGGGCTCGTCCACCACCTCCTCACCGCACGCACCACCCGCCGAGCACCGGTGTCCGCGTAGCGCTGGGACTGAGCGTCGCCGGCCGGTCTGGTCTGCCCCGATCTGGGTGGCCACGGTCTCATCGAGCGTTCTGGGAGGCGACAGTCTCGATTCTGAGACCATGACCACCCAGAACGCGTTCACTTGCTGTCGTGTGACGACGTCGCTGTGGCGCTCGATGGCTCCGGGGCACGGCACGCCGCGCTCAGCCGGCCGGCCGGAAGTCGACCTCGGCGGTCGGAACGGTGCGGCCCAACCGACCGGGCGCCCTCGAGTCGCTCCAGTACAGGTTGGTGTGGGCGATCACCTGCTCGGCGTTCAGCGGCGCGCCCCACTGGTTCGGGTCCTCCGTGGTGTGCGCGTCGGTCACCAGCGTGGCGTCGTAGCCGCGCACGAGCGCGCCGTGCAGCGTGCTGCGGATGCACGCGTCGGTCTGGGCTCCGCTGACCACGAGGTGGCCGACCCTGCGCTCGGCGAGCAGCGCTTCGAGCTCGGTCTCCTCGAACGAGTCCCCGAAGTGCTTGTGCACGAGCGGCTCGGGCTCCTCGCGCTGCAGCTCGTCGACGTACTCCCAGCCCTCCGTACCGGCCACCAACCCGTCGTCAGCGTGCTGCACCCAGATCACCGGCGTGTCGGTGCGCCGCGCCCGCTCCAGGAGCGTGTTGATGTTGGCCACCACGCCATCTCGATCGTGGGCGTTGGCGACGACGTCACGCTGCACGTCGATGATCAGCAGGGCGGTGTTGGGGCGGTCAGGCAGAGCGCTCATCGCTGCCATTCTGGAGCGATGCGAGTCGTGATCAACGAGTTCATCAGCCTGGACGGCGTGATCCAGGCACCCGGCGGCGCCGAGGAGGACACCGACGGTGGCTTCGCCCACGGCGGGTGGTCGATGCCCTACTTCGACCTGGAGGTGATGGGAGGTGCGATCGATGCGACGATGACCGGCGCCGAGGCGTTGCTCTTCGGCCGCCGCACGTGGCAGGTGATGGCGGGCGCCTGGCCTGCGCGGGCCGGGGACCCGTTCGCCGACACGATGAACTCGATCCGCAAGTACGTCGCTTCGCGGACACTCTCCGCAGACGACTTGACCTGGGACAACTCGACGCTGCTCGCCCCGGACGAC
>JBIOUO010000001.1:0-3593 GCA_044867195.1 Ilumatobacteraceae bacterium | reverse complement strand
CCGCCCAGATCGCGGTTCCGCCCCGGGAGGGCAGCCGTGACGAGCTACGAGTTCCCCGTCGACACCTCGCAGGTGATCGACGACCGCCTCGGCCGGCGGGCGTACCGCGACGAGCTCGGGCTCGGGCGCGGCGGTGGCGAGCTGCTCACCCCGCCACCGGCGGCTGTCGCCCCGACGTTGGCACCCGCCGGCAACCAGAACCTGTGGGCGCCGATCGGGCCGGCGTCCTCGCTGCGCGGCCAACCGGCTGACTACGGCCGGGTCAGCGGTCGAGTGATGGACGTCGCGTTCGAGCCGGCGGCGGGCCGGCGCGGCTACGCCGCCTCGGCAACGGGCGGTGTCTGGTTCACCGACGACGGCGGTTCGTCATGGCGCCCGCTGGGCGGGTTTCTGCCTGCTCCGACGACGCCGACCCGCACGACGGTCAGCCCATTGAGCTGCGGCGCGCTGTTCGTCGAGTTCCCCGACTCCAACGACGCCGGCAAGGACGTCGTGTGGGTCGGCACCGGCGAGGGTGCCACCGCGGCCGACGGGATGCCCGGCGACGAGCTGTCCGGGATCGGCGTGCTGCATGGCATCGGTCCCGCCGCCAAGGCCGCCACCGACAACACCGCGTTCACGGTGGAGGCGACGAACCTCGTCACCAAGGGCTGCTACGCGTTCGCCCGCGACTCCGCCGGGGCGACCGTGGTGGCGACGACGGCCGGGCTGCTGCAACGTCCGAGCGGCGCCGGCCCGTTCACGTCATGGAACCCCGTCGCCGGGCACCCGATGACAACCCCGACCGGGCCCGCCACGCCGGAGCCGCTGCCGTGCATCGACGTCGTCGCCACGCCGGCCGTCGGCACGGTCAAGGCCCGGTTGTGGGCGATCTTCACCGCGGACGACGGCTCGGATTCCGTCGACCTCCGCTACCGCGACGCGGGGACGAACACCTGGACCACCGTCGACCTGACCGACAGCCCGACCGGCGTGACGATCGTGCCGACCGGACCGGCCGCGATCGCCGCCAGCCGCGACGGGTCGTTGCTGTGGGTGATCGGCAAGGGCCCGCGGATCTTCCGCATCGACGCCACCGCGGCCACCCCGGAGGGCTTCCGGATCAAGGACACGCCGGCGATCTGGGCGGGGAGCGACTCGAGCACGAAGATCGCCATCGCCGTCGACCCCACCGACCCGAACCGGGTGGCTGTCGGCGGCACGTTCAAGAAGGGCACCAACGATGCGGCGGGCCTGTACGTCGGCGTGATCACGCCGTCGGGCACCTCGTTCAAGTACCCGTCGGCGGCGACTTCGTTCAGCGGCGACTTCGTCCACCCCGACGTGCTCTCGATCCGCTTCAGCCCGGACGGCGCCACGGTGTGGGTGGCCACCGACGGCGGCGTCTATCGCTCGACCGCACGCGGGGCGACGGGCACGTTCGTCGCCAAGAACGACAAGCTGGCGGTGCTGGAGTGCGGCTTCGTCGCCTGCCACCCCGAGCACGACGGTGCTGTCGTCGCCGGCCTACAGGACAACGGGACGCAGCGCCGGGTGGGCGAGACGGCGTGGCGCCAGGACGACTGGGGCGACGGCGGCGGCCTCGCCTTCGACCTCGCCCGGCCGCACCGCTATGTCGGCCAGGGCACGAACACCGCGTGGGGCCACGGTCTCGGCCCGACCCTGCGCCCGGTCCGGCGCACCGGCCATGACAAGTCCGCCTACCAGAAGGAGGAGGACGCATCGTCGTTCTACAGCGCGCCGTCGTCGATCCTCCGCAGCCCGACGATGACCCAGCTGGCGATCGGCACCAACCGGGTCTGGTACACGGAGGACTGGGGCACGACGTGGCGCACGCTGCCGGCGGGCGTCAACACCAACACCGACGCCCGGGCCAACAAGAACGCGATCAACGAGGCCCTCGACGTCCTGCCGGGCGGGACGAAGGCGATCCGCACGTGCCGGTGGGAGACGCCGGACCGGCTGTGGGTGATGACGAAGTCCTCGCTGTTCCGCTTCGAGCGCGACGCCGCCGGCACGTGGACGCGCACCCGCCAGGCGGTGCACCCGATCCTCAGCCGGCGGGGCAAGAAGGGTCGCATCGTCGGCGACACGTCGACCACCGGGCCGAGCGCAAAGAGCGGCCCGTGGCTCGACGTCGCGGTCCACACGCCGACGACGGCCGCCGGCAAGGTCGGCACGCTGTACCTGGCCACCGCCGGTGACCCCTCGGCCGCCGACGCCGACCAGCTGTTCTGGTTCGACGGCACATCGACGTGGCGCAGCGCCGGCCTGCGCTCGAAGACGACGGCGGCGGCGATGGCCGTCGCCGTCGAGCCCGGCCATGCGGAGTTCGTGTACGTCGGCACGACGATCGGCGTGTTCCGGGGCACGCTGGAGATGGACGGGGCGACGCCGCAGTGGACGTGGGCACGCCTCGACAACGGGCTGCCGGACGTGGCCGTCCAGGATCTGGCGATCCACAGCACCGCCAACGGCCGCCTGCTGCGGGCGGCGACCCAGGCCCGGGGCGTCTGGGAGCTCGACCTGTCGGGACCCGTCGCGCCGCGGACGTATGTGCGGGTGCACGAGCTCGACACCCGCCGGCGATCGCCGACGCCGCTCGGCCAGCCGTTCACGGCGAAGGTCCCGAGCACGGTCACGCCGGGCACGCTCGTCCCCGTCGACTACCCGTGGCACGCCAGCCCGGACGTCCGCGTCCACCCACGGTTGCAGGTGATCGGGCCGCCGGCGTCGCTGACGTGGACCCGCGCCAAGCACCCGAAGCCGGCCGGCGACCCGACGGGAACGTGGCGGTTGTGGCAGTTCCAGGCCGCGCTGCGAGCGCTCGACCCGCGCGTCGAGCCCAACGGCGACTGGCCGCTGCGCTTCGACGAGGTGCTCAAGCGCGCCGGCGCACCGCTGTCGGGCGGGAAGCGGGCCGTGACGACGGCGTTCTGGAACACGGTCGTCACCGCGGCGAACGTGGCGGCGCTGCCGTGGGACGGCACGCGGCCCTCGGAGGCCGACCTCATCGAGTGGCTGCCGACGATCGGCGACACGCTGGCCGCCGATGGGCCGAGCTGCGCGGTTCCCGCCGGGCCGGCCACGGTGCAGGTGATGCTCCATGACCGTGGGCTGCCGGAGACAGCGCCGGACAAGGTGCGGGTGGCGCTGCTGCGGTTCGCGTTCGGGCCGCTGGCGGGGCAGAAGTCGCCGGCCTGGGTGCCGGGCAACGTGGGCTGGACCTCGGCCGTCACCGCGTTCTTGAACAACGGCACGGCCCCGGCGTTGCCGCCGGGCTGGACGCTCGTGCCCGGCACGGCGAGCGCGGCCGCCCACCCACTCGGCCCGGTCGCCGCCGGCGAGCCGCAGGCGGTCGGCTTCGACGTCGACTTCACCGGCGCCGCGGCCGGCAACCTGTTCCTGCTCGTCGCCGTCGTGTGGTCGGAGAAGGACCCGACGACGCTGGTCGACCAGCCGCTGCGCGCGCTGACGGTCGGCAACCACCACGTCGCGGTCCGCAGCGTTCGCATCCTGGCGCCCTGACCCGCGTCCACCAACTGGGCGGGCAGCGTGCCACCCCCCCGAACTGGGCGGGCAGCGTGACAACA